>JANQQB010000011.1 GCA_028285165.1 Rhodobiaceae bacterium | reverse complement strand
GCCCGCGGTCGTGAACGCATAGTGCAGAAACACGCGCGGCCCTTCGACAAGATCGAACGGCCGGGCGTGGACCTCGCCGAGCACGGCGCTGCGCAACGGATGGAGTTCGAATTGGCGAAGCCCGTTCTGGACCGGTTCCGGGTGCGACATGCAAAGACCTGATCAAGCCGAAAACCGGCGGAATAGCCCTGGGAACATGGCGGGCACCGTAACGTAGTTCGCGGCGTTCCCACAACCGCGCGGCAAGCGACAAAGTGTGCAAAACGCCAATCCGGCGATCAGCAGCGGCGCTGGTTTCCGCGCCGCATCCTGTGCTATGGGCAGCGGCTTGCAGGAGAGGACGCCGGTTACGGATCGGTGTCCGGACAGCCATAAAGAACCGGAAACCATGACCCCTAACCCGCATGTCGCCCTTTTTGTGACCTGTCTGGTCGACCTCTTCCGTCCCTCGGTCGGCTTTGCGTCCGTCAAGCTCCTGGAAGAAGCCGGCTGCCGCGTCGATGTGCCGGCGGCGCAGACCTGTTGCGGGCAACCGGCCTTCAATTCCGGCGACCGGCAAACCAGCCGCGCGATCGCCGAACAGGTGATCGAGGCGTTTGAGACCTACGATTATGTCGTCGTGCCCTCCGGATCGTGCGGCAGCATGGTGAAGAAACATTACGCGGAACTGTTCGACGGCGGGTCGGACACCGACGCTCAATGGAAATCCCGCGCAGAGGCGCTGTCGGCGAAAACGTTCGAACTGGTGAGTTTCCTTGTCGATGTGCTGGCGGTGAAAACCGTTTCAACGCAATTGCCCGGCCGCGCGACCTATCACGATTCCTGTTCGGGATTGCGCGAACTCGGGATCCGCAACCAGCCGCGACGGCTCCTGGCCGGTGTCGACGGGCTGAAGCTGACCGAAATGGCGGATTCCGATGTCTGTTGCGGCTTCGGCGGGACGTTCTGCGTCAAGTACGGCGATATCTCCAACGCGATCGTGGAAAAGAAAACCGCTGCCATTGCCGCATCGGGAGCGGACCTGTTGCTTGCCGGAGATCTCGGCTGCCTGATGAACATGGCGGGCAAACTGAAGCGCCAGGGATCCCCGATCCAGGTCCGGCATATCGCGGAAGTGCTTGCCGGAGATACCGATATCCCGGCCATCGGAGATGGCGGCTGACGATCGCCCGGCCTGACCGCAATACTTTCGGTGCCCTCAGAACCGGCCGTTGCCAAGCACGACGCCGCCGTCAATGTACAGAATCGTGCCGGTGACATAGCGGGCCTCGTCGCCGGCCAGATACAGGCAGCCGTCGGCGATATCGCGCGGTGCGCCCAGGGCACGCAAGGCGACATTGGCCTTCACCGCCGCTTCGGCTTCCGGTGTCGGCGCCAGGCGCTTCATGCCCTCTGTTCCCTCGATCGGGCCGGGTGAAATCGCATTGACACGCACGCCCTCAGGCCCCCATTCGAGCGCCAGGCACTTGACCAGCATGTTCACGCCGGCCTTTGCCGCGCAGACATGGGATTGCATCACATAGGGCCGTTCCGCCTGCGGAGCGGTGATGGCGACAAGGCTGGCGCCGGGTTTTCGCAAATGCGGATGACTGGCGCGAAACACGTTGTAGGTTCCCATCAGATCGATGTCGACGACCGTCCGGAAGCCGTTTGCCGACATGTCGATCGCTGCGGCCGGGAAATTGCCGGCCGCGCCGGCGAGCACAAAGTCGAGCGGACCGAACTGGTCGGCGGCGTCTTTCACCGCCGCGTCGACGGCGTCGTAGTCCCGCACGTCGCATGCGGTGCCGGCCGCCTGACCGCCCGAGGCCTTGAGCGTATCCACAGTGCGCGCGACCTTTTCAGCGTCGCGGCTGATCACGAAGACCCGCGCTCCTTCCTCGGCAAACCGCTCGGCTATGCCCAGATTGATGCCGCTGGTCGCGCCGGCCAGAAAGACCGAACGATCCGCCATGCAGTCAGGCTTGAATATTGTGGCCATTTCCGGTCCTTTCCATGGCGGCCAGACACGACCGCAGCACGCGGGCGATCCGAATCAAAGCAGCGTTCGAAGCGGATTTCGGGTCGCTTCCACCAGCTTGTAAACTTCGCCAGTATATCATGGTGTCTGCCCGATATTACGGAAACATAATAGCTTTTTATGTTTGACAATTCGCTCCGGACTTGCAGCAATACAACGTGTTCAGTTCGAAAGCCGCCACTGGTATAAGCTCACGCATGTCGACGAACGAGAATTCGCAGTCCGAGTCGAATCAGGACAGCGCCGGTACGGGGCTGCCCAATACGACGACTCGGTCGGCGCTGCTGATCAACGAGAGCGATCAGACGTTTCGCCAGATGGTGCAGAACCTCGTCGCGCTCTGCGGACGGATCGACCAAGTGCGCAACCGGTTCGCAAAGCGGCTCGGCATCAGCGGCCCGCAATACAATGTTCTCCTGTTCGTCGCCCAGAATCAGGGACAGGAAGGCATCACGGTTTCCAAGGTCGCCGACGGGCTTCTGGTGACGGGTGCCTATGTCACCAAGGAGGTCAATCAGCTCATCGCGCGCGGGCTGATCACCAAGACCCCGAACCCGGAAGACGGCCGCAGCGTGCTGTTGCGTCTGTCCGAGCATGGCTCGCAATCGCTGGCGGCGCTGGCACCGGCCCTGCAGACCGTCAACGACGAGATGTTCGGATCGCTCGATCAGGACCGGTTCCTCACCATTTCCGGCACCGTGCACCAGCTCCTCATGGATGCCGAAAAGACGGCCCGTAAAGTCTCGTTCTACCTGGACGACTGACGTCGGGCACGGCACACGGCCTTAATCACGGCAGACCCCCGGTCATCTGTGCAAAACCGGAATGCGGCGCTATGGTGCGCGTCCGCTCCGTTCCCCGAATTCCCAATCAGGGCTGCCGATGCAGATCACATCGCCGAACTTCAAGACCAACGCCGCACGGGCGCTTGACGATGCGCAATTGCAACGCGCGCTTTCCAATGTCGAAAAGGGTTTCATCAACAAGCGCGTCCAGGCAGCGGAAGCCCTGCCGGAGTTCGAGGCGCTGCGCGACCGCGCGCGGGATATCAAGAACCATACCTTGCAGCACCTCGACCTCTACCTGGAAGCCTACGAGGAACGCGTCACCGAATCGGGCGGGCACGTGCATTTTGCCGAGACGGCGGCCGATGCACGCGCAACCATTCTGGAGATCTGCCGCGGCGCCGGAGCTCGGACGGTCACCAAGGGCAAGTCGATGATCACCGAGGAAATCGGTCTCAACGCCTTCCTGGAAGAAAACGAGATTGCACCGATCGAGACCGATCTCGGCGAATATATCATTCAATTGCGCAACGAAGCGCCAAGCCACATCATCGCGCCGGCGGTGCATGTCAACAAGGATCAGGTGGAGGCCGATTTCCGCCGGACCCACACCCATCTGGACGCGGACCGCAGCCTGGAGGAGCCGAGCGCGCTGCTCGGCGAGGCGCGCGGAATCCTGCGCGACAAGTTCCTGGCCGCCGATGTCGGCATTACCGGCGCCAATTTCCTGATCGCCGAAACCGGCACGTCCGTGATCGTCACTAACGAAGGCAATGGCGACCTGACGCAGATCCTTCCGAAAGTGCATATCGTGCTGGCGACGATCGAAAAGATCACCCCGACGCTGGAGGATGTCAGCCAGATCCTGCGGGTGCTTGCCCGTTCCGCGACCGGGCAGGACCTGTCCGTCTACACGACGTTTTCCACCGGACCGCGGCGCCCCGGGGACGTCGACGGCCCGCAGGAATACCATGTCGTGATCCTGGACAACGGTCGATCATCGATGATCGGCACGGAGTTTCAGGACATGCTGCGCTGTATCCGGTGCGGCGCCTGCATGAACCATTGTCCGGTCTATCACGCCGTCGGCGGCCACGCCTACGGGTGGGTCTATCCGGGCCCCATGGGCGCGGTCCTGACGCCGACACTGATCGGCGTCGACAAGGGCGGCCATCTGCCGAATGCGTCGACGTTTTGCGGGCGGTGCGAAAGCGTCTGTCCGATGCGGATCCCGCTGCCGAAGATGATGCGGCACTGGCGGGAACGGGAATTCGAGCGGAACCTGTCGCCGGCCACGGTTCGAAGCGGACTGGGTCTGTGGGCCTTTGCGGCAAGGCGGCCGAAACTCTATCGCGCCCTCACCCGCCTGGCGATCGGCGCGCTGGGCTTTCTCGGGCGGTCGCGCGGCCGCTTCCGATCGCTGCCGTTCGCTGGAGGCTGGACGAAACACCGGGATCTGCCGGCCCCGCAGGGACGCACCTTCAT
>JANQQB010000448.1 GCA_028285165.1 Rhodobiaceae bacterium | reverse complement strand
AGATCTGCTCGAACTGGAACGTCGCGAGGGCCTTTACGATCCGGCGACTTACGCCGCCTTTGCGGCGCGTGCCCTTGCCATCAAGGATGATGCGCTGCGCTTTCTCCTCGAGGCCCGGGCCGACGGAGCCACCTGCATGGCATACGGCGCCGCGGCGAAGGGCAACACGTTCCTCAACTTTGCGGGCATTCGTCCGGATCTGATTTCCGCCGTGGTCGACCGCGCCCCGGCCAAACAGGGCAAATACCTGCCCGGCAGCCGCATTCCGGTCGTCACAGAGGACACGCTCAAGCAAGCGAAACCCGATTTTGTGCTGGTTCTTCCATGGAACCTGCGCTCGGAGATCGCAGCGCAACTCGACTACATCCGCGAGTGGGGCGGCCGGTTCGTGGTTTTTGTTCCGAAACTCGCTATATTCTGACGAAAAATCAGGGTGTTCCGTGTTCAAGAAGACGATACAGGCCGTAGGATTTCTGCTCGCTCTGGCGATCTTTTCGGAGATCGTGATTGTCGGTTTCCATGCGTATCGGACCGGCGAACTCATCTATTTCCGGGATCCCGATGCCGGAGCCGTTCCTGCCGCCCTCACGCTGCCGGGCGCGGTTTTCCAACCCTATTTCGGCTACACCTTGCGCGCCGGGCGGAGCGAGGACTATCTCGATGAAGGGGTGTGGAAAGCCAACAATTTCGGCTTCCAGACCATGGAAGCGGTGCAGAAGGACGGCTGCTGCGATTATCCGTATCGGCCCGCGGACGATGAATTTGTGGTCGGCGCGTTCGGCGGGTCGGTCGGAAGCGGGTTTGCCATGCAGGCCCAGGCCGACGGCTCGCTCGCAAAGGCGCTTGGCAAGGTCGAGCGGATCGGCGAGCGGCGGATCACCGTGCTCAATTTTTCGCATCCGGGCTTCCGCCAGCCCCAGCAATTGACGACTCTTGCCTATTTCCTGTCGATCGGCCAGACCTTCGACCTCATCGTCAATATCGACGGCTTCAACGAAATCGTCACGTCATGGCGCAATCATGCCGACGGTGTCGAATACAGTTATCCGGCAGACACGCTTTGGGGCGCCTGGGGGCGGCAGCTGGACCAGCAGAACGTTCCGGTCTCGGAAAGGCTGTTTCACCGGGCCAATTTCCACAGTCTTTCGGTACGCGCCGCCCGCGAAGACCAGGCGTCATGCTGGAGCGCCTGGTGTTTTTACATCGCCGAAGCCCGCGCGGCATATCACCAATGGCGCGCCGGCGCGGACAGAGCCACCCTCTCCGGCGATTATCAGCAGCATACGCTGTTCCCCACGAAAAGCGTCTCCGTGCTTCCCGAAGCGTTCGACGTGCATGCCGGAACCGCCCAGGTATGGCGTCGCGCGTCGGTCGGCATGGCCCGGCTCGCCGAGGCCAGCGGCGCGGAATATGTGCATGTCCTGCAACCCAATCAATGGTTCACCGAAGCCGGCCCATACGAGCCGATCAAGGCCGACCATATCTATCAATGGGTCATCGAGCCCATAAATGCCGGCTACCCCCTGCTGCGTGAGAACGGCGCCGACCTCGCCCGCCAAAACGTCGGTTTTCTGGACGCGACCCTGGTTTTCAATGACGTGCCGGATCGCCAGGCCTATGTCGACGATTGCTGCCACTATACGCCCGGCGGCTATCGGATCCTGTTCGACGCCATCGCAACCTACCTGCAGAGCCGCCCGCCGGACGGACGTCAGGCCCGGCCGTAAGTCCGGATCGGGCGTCTGTATACTTGAGATTTCGCTGCAAAACGACGGCACAATATTTGCGTTTGCTGGGGAAAGCAGCTAATCACCAGCCGGCGGCCTCGACACGTTGATAAAGATCAAACCGGTCGGACGTCACGCCGCTACCAGAGTCCCGCACCTGTTTCCTGATACACCGCGAAGGAGCCGGCCATGGCTGTTGTCGACAGCTTTATGTCTGATACCCAGAGCGCGCTTGCCGAAGACTTCCTGGAAAACGGATATGTGATCCGTCCCGTCGACGACGCCGCGATGCTCGATGATTTCCGGCGCCGGATTGCCGGCATTGCATGCGACAAGCTCGGCATCGCGGTACCGGACGACGTCAACGGATTCCTCAACGGATTCGCCGAGCATTGTCCGATCGAAAAGCTGAACGAGGTGCGTCTGCACACCTATCGGACGATGAACAGCGAGCCCTGGTTCCGGCCGACCTATTTCGCGCTTGCGCGCTCGCTCACCGAAACGCTGGTCGGCAACGAACTGGCCATGCAGAACCGGGTCAATCTGTCGATCCAGTTGCCGAACGACGACAGCTCGCTGCTGCCGATCCATGCCGACGCCTTCGGAGGGGAGACCCCGTATCAGATCGTGCAATGGCTGCCACTGGTCAACTGCTACGGCACCAAGACGATGTTCATCCTGCCGCGCGACAAGAGCGAAGCGGTCTACGAGCACTTCACCCAATATGCCGACAAGGGCATGGACAGCCTTTTCGATGACGTCAAAGACGATCTGATCTGGCTCGACGTGCCCTATGGCAGCGTCCTCATCTTTTCGCCGAACTACCTGCATGGCGGCGTAATCAACGTGGAGCCGGAAGCCCGCTGGTCGATGAATTGCCGGATCACCGGCCTGTTCACGCCCTATACGGGGGCAGAGAAGAAACTCGGCTCCTACTACCTGCCGATCACGACCAAACCGGTTACGAAGATCGGCCTCACCTACAAAGAGCCCGCCGGCTTCGAAGAATAGGGAGAGGCGCATGTCCGATACCCGCGTCGGCTATCGCGGATACGTCACCTGCCGGCCATTCGGCGGCTTGCAGATTCCCGTGCCGATCCAGGCCCTTGTGATGCGCGATTACTGCGCCCGCAACGGCTTCATGTACAAACTGCATGTCAACGAAAACCAGTTCCCCAATTCCTACGTGGTCCTGAACGGCGTGATCAACGAATTGTCCATGTTCGAGGGGCTGCTGGCGACCTCCATGTACATGCTGCCGAAACGGGCGGAACGGCGTCGGGAAATCTATTCGCGGATCCTCGACCAGGACGCCTCGCTGCATTTCGTGCTTGAGGACATGGTGATCCGCAAACCGGCCGATATCGAACCGATCGAAGAGATCCTGTCGATCTACCACGTGCTGCCGCAGGCGCCGCAAAACGTGGCGGCCGTCGACGCCGTGCGCCCGGAATAGCCTCCGGTCCATGCGGGTTCTCGTTACCGGTGCCGGCGGGTTCGTCGGCTTCCATGTTGCGACCGCCCTGGCAGCGGTCGGTAAAGACGTGCTTGCAGGTGTGCATCGATCGGTGCCCGACCGCCTGCGCGACAACCCCGGTGTCCGCCTGGTGCCGTTCGATCTGTCGTCGGACATGGCGCCCGAGATTGATGGTCCTGTCGACGCGATCGTGCATTGTGCCGCCGTCCTTCCCTCTTGTCAGAGCGATCCGGATCGGCTCTACCGGGCGAACGTCGCCGGCATGACGCAGCTGATCGCAATCGCCAAAAGCCGGGAAACCCGCACCTTCCTGCATTGCTCCTCCATGTCGGCCTATGGTCGGATTTCCATGCCTGTCGTCGGCGCCGACACGCCGGACACAGAGCCGGACGCTTACGGCCGGTCAAAGAGCAAGGGCGAACGCCTGCTCGACGAAGCGACGGCCGACGGCGGGCTCGCTGCCCTGTCGCTTCGGCTTCCCGGTATTGTCGGACGAGGATCGCACGACAATTTTCTGTCCTCCACACTTGGCCGTATCCGCGCTGGCGAACGCGTCCAGGCGCGGAACCCGGACGCCTTGTTCAACAACATCGTCCACGTCACGGATCTGACGGTCTTCATGCACCATCTCCTCGATGCCCTGCCCTCGGGCCACTGCACGATACCGATCGCGTCAGACCGACCGGTGCCGATCCGCAGCGTGCTGTCTGCGCTCTTTGAAGAACTCGGTCTTGCGGAAGCGGTCGACTATTCCGAGGCGGGCCAGCCGTTTCTCATCGATCCGGAACCGGCGCGTGCGCTCGGTTTTGCGGTCCCCGCGACGCTTGATAGCGTCCGGCGGTTCGCCCGGGATTACCGTGAACAGCCAGGCCCAGGACGATAATAGGGCTTGAAGACCGTCTTGCGCGGGTGGTATGGCCGCGCCAGCGGTCCTTTCGGCGGCCCATTCAGAACCCCCTACAGGACATGTCACCGACACCGAACCCGGACAGTCTCGACGATCGGTCGTTTCGCTCGGTCCTGCACAAGATCTCCGATCGAGGTCTGACCTGGACCTGGCGGCGCTTGACCTGGGAATTCCGAATGCCGACAACCACGGCGGGAAGGTCGCTGCGCAACATGCTGGCGCATGGCGAACGAAAGGGACAGGCGATGATCGCGGCACTGGCCGGCGACAGACAGGGCCGTGCGATGCCGAACACGCTCTATGCGTTGTACGATCTGGACGTCATGCCGCCCACGTTCGACATTGCCAGTTTCCTGTTCCTCGCCGAACTGGAGCGTCGCCGGTCGGAACTGGAACGGATCCATCTGGTGCTCATTCCCGGCAGAAACCTGGAACCGCAGAACGAGGCGGAACAAGCCCTGCCGGCCGCGGCGCGGCACCGGCGCATCGACAGCATTCTGATCCCGGTCGCCCGGCTCCTGCCCTCCTGTATCGGGCTGACCTTGTGTACGGACCGATCCGACGCCGCGCGGTTCCGGTTCGCCAAGCCCGTACCGGTGTTTCCGCAAGGCGCAACGCCGACCTTTCCGTTGGCGCCGGATCAAAGCCTTATCAACGCCGACGCCCTGGCACGCGAAGATGTCTTTCCGATCCTTTCAGCGCCGGATTCGGAACGCAAGGCCGTGCGGACCTGGCTCGCCGGGCGGATCGGAGACCGCTTGCCAATTGTCCTGTCGCTGCGCGAATCACTGTTCATGCCGGCGCGCAACTCGGCGATCGACGCCTGGACGGCGTTTGCCCGAAGCCTCGACGGCACACGCTATGCGCCGGTATTCGTTCGCGACACCGACCGGGCTCTGGAAGCGCCGTCGAACGGCCTGGAGGCGTTTCCCGTGTTCGAGGCGGCAAGCTGGAACATCGCCTTGCGCATGGCGCTTTACGAGGCCGCCCACGTGAACATGGCCGTCATGCACGGTGCCATGGAATTGTGCTGGTTCAACGGGGATTGCCGCTACGCCGCCTTCCTGCCGGTTGGCACGTCGCCGCAAACCAGCCCGGAATTCCTGGGGTCCCGCGGCTTTGCCGAAGGCCGTTCGCTGCCGTTTGCCCGGCCATGGCAACGCCTCGTATGGAAGCCGCAAACCCTTGAAGAAATTGAGAATGAATTTTCTTCAATAATTCAAAGCATTGAAGAAAATTCTTGAGAAGTTGACGGACCTTAAGCCTGAAAGGCGCCCTGCGTGATACCAACTGCTGAATACCGCGCGAAAGCGATCGCCGATCTGCGCGATGGATTTCGGATGGGGCCGATCTGGCGCCAGATCGCCTATAACGAAGTGCGCGATCGCTACCGCCGTTCGACGCTCGGCCCGCTCTGGGCCTCGATCACCGTTGGCGTTCAGGCATCGGTAACGGCTTTTGTCCTCGGTTTTCTGTTCGGCAACGACCTGAACCGGTTCATGCCCTTCATCACGATCAGCCTGATCCTGTGGAACTTCATTATGGGCGTGGTCAATGAGGGGGCCACGACGTTCATTTCGGTGGCTGACCGCATTCTCGAGATCAAACGTCCGTTTTCCTATTATCTCTATCTCGTCATCTGGCGGAACATCCTGCTTCTGGCGCATTCCATGGTGGTGTTCGCCATCGCCATTCTGATCTTCGGCCTTTATCCGCAATGGACTTATATCCTCGCGGTTCCGGGATTCCTGCTTGTGGTGGCCAATCTGTCCTGGATGGCGCTGATGGCCGCCATCCTGTCGGTACGGTTCCGCGACGTGCCGCTGATCGTGCAGAACGCTTTTACGCTTTTGTTCTGGCTGACGCCGATCCTCTACGATCCGGCGCAATTGCATTCCACCGTGCAGACGATCGTGCGTCTCAATCCGCTCACGCACCTGTTCCAGGTGGTTCGGGCTCCGCTGCTACTGGAAGTGCCAATGCTTGAAAACTGGGTGGTGGCGATCGGTCTGGCCGTCCTCGGATGGACAGCCACGTTCCTGTTGTTTGCCCGCACGCGGCACCGTATCGCCTTCTGGGTTTGAGGATCTGGTTATGCCTCACATTTCTGTCCGCAACGTCTCCATCGATTACCCGATCTACCAGGGCTCCAGCCGGTCGCTGCGCCATGCCTTGCTGATGAACCCGATCAAGTCGGCCATCGGCGGCGCCAAACATGTCGGCGGCACGATCACCCGGGACGAAAAGGGCATTGTCGTGCGATCCCTCGACAATGTGTCGTTCGAAATCGGCAACGGCGAACGGGTCGGCCTGATCGGCCAGAACGGTGCCGGCAAATCGACCCTCCTGCGGGCGCTCGCCGGTATCTACGAACCGAACCAGGGCACGATCGAGACGGACGGCTCGATCGTGACGTTCTTCAATACGACCGAGGGCCTGTCGCCGGAGGCGACGGGGCGGGAGCTGATCGAGACGCGCGGCGTGCTGCTCGGCATGAACCAGGCGGCACGCGATCGGATGGCGGCGGACGTCATCGAATTCTGCGAGTTGGGCGATTACCTGGAAATGCCGGTGCGCACCTATTCGACCGGCATGCTGGTGCGCCTGTCCTTTGCAATCGCCACCAGTCTGACGTCGGAAATCCTGCTGTTTGACGAACTGATCGGCGCCGGCGATGCGCGGTTTTATGAAAAAGCCAAGACCCGGCTTGAGGACTTCATCGAAAAGGCCAGCGTCATGGTCGTTGCCACCCACAGCCGCGACATTCTGCTGAAATGGTGCAGCCGCTGTTTCCTGATGGAACACGGCAAGCTGATCACGGACGGCCCGGTGAAAGAAACCTTGCGGATCTACGACGAACGCCGTGAACAGGCATGAACGACGCGGCCTATCTGCAACCCGCCGGACCGCTGCAACCGGCCGATGCGGCTGTCGCGCTGATCGTCGATGAAGCGGACCGCTATGTCGTGCAATTGCGCGACGCGATCCCGACGATTTTCTTTCCCGATCACTGGGGCTGTTTCGGCGGAGCGCTGGAAGACGGAGAAAGCTACGAGGCGGGCCTTGCGCGCGAATTGCACGAAGAACTGGCCCTCGACATCGCCGGCCTGGACGTCTCCGAGTTTACCGACTTCTCGTTCGATTTCGCGTTTGCCGGAGGCGGTGTCATTCATCGCCGGTTTTTCGAAGTCCGCCTGCCGTCAAGCCGGATCGCGGACCTTCGGCTTGCGGAAGGCCGAGACCTCGGGGTGTTTGCCGGTCCCGACCTCTTGGCCCGCCAGGTCGTGCCCTATGACCGGTTCGCCATCTGGATGCACTGCTACCGCGCCGATCTCAGGGGCGCGCGCTAGAGCGGTTCCGGGTTAGATAGAACCATTTGATGGTCCAAATCAGGTCGCTCGGCTAGGCAAATCGCGCAGCGCGATACAGTGTATCGGGCAAGCGATTTAACGACGCCGACGGGCTGATTTGGCCCACCGAAGGCCGGGTTTACAGGCCCGCTGGACGTCGTTGCGGTCCCCTTGTGGTCATCAAGACCACGGCGGAAACCGCGCCTAGCCAGCGGACCTGTAAATCCGGTCAAATGTTTCTAGCTAACCCGGAACCGCTCTAGAACGGACGGTGCCGCCTCGCCTACTTCCGGATCATCATAAACAGGCCGTTGGAGATCGGCAGCGCGATGCGGTACCAGCCATCGCTCGCAGCGGCGTTGTCCATGAAAGCCTTGGTACCCTCGCCCTTGGCGTCGCCGGGTGCGGTGTTCAGCACGTCGCCGTGGTAAAAACAATCGTCGACCAGCATGATGCCGTTCGGTGACAACAAGGGTTCGGTCTTGATGAAATAGTCGTTGTAGCGTTCCTTGTTGCCGTCGATGAAGACCATGTCGAACAATTGGTCTTTCGGCAGGCCGTCGATGATTTCGAACGCATCGCCCACATGCATGGTGATCCGGTCGGACAGGCCGTTGGCTTCGAAATTGCGCCGCGCGATCGCCGCGAACTTGTCGAACTTTTCGATCGAGACAACCTCACCGCCTTCCGGCAACGCCTTGGCGAAAGACATGGCGGAAAATCCGATGAAGGCACCGATCTCGAGCACCCGCTTCACACCGGCCAGCCGCATGACAAATTGCAGATAGTGCATGGCGATCGGGTTGGAGGCCATTTCCTCCACCGAGAACATGTCGCTTTCCTCAAGCGTGAATTCGTTCTTCGGGTCGCCGATGCCACTGGATGCGCAGATGCTTTCGAACAGGTCCTTTTCGAACGTTTCACCGCGATAAAGGTTTGCGTGTTCGGGCTGGTTGGGAAGCATCTTGTCCCAGTAGCGAACGTCTGGTCTCACGGGATTCGTCCTTTGCAATGCGGAAAAAGAGGGCGGTGGGAGCCGGAGCAAAAGCCCTCGAACCTTGTTAGGGGCTCAGTTACAAGGCATGGTTCGGCATTGCAAGGCCTGTTTGGATCGGGTCGGAACGAGCCGTGGACAGAGGTTTTCGGCCCGGCAATGCTTCGTCAAATCGCAATCGGCGGCTCAACGAAACCGGGCGCCGGGAGCGGGGTTGTTGCTATCGATCGGGCCGGCGAGGCCAACCGGGGTACGTCGTGTCGCATATTCTTTCCAGGCTGTCCCAGGCCGCCCTGCGCAACCGGGCGCTTGTCCGCCGATTGGTGCCGCAAGGCCTGCACCATGTGGTGGGCAGCCTTGCCCGCGGTTTCGTGCAAGCCGCGGAGCGGGCCGATGCCGGCGACGGGGATGGTCCGGATATCACCCTCGCCTTTCCCGAACCGCTTCTGCCGGCCGACCGGTTTGCCGCGGATCGGGTAGTGCTGATCAACGACGCGCTTGCCGCCGGAGGCGCCGAACGCCAGATCGTCAATACCCTGACCGGGCTTTCGCAGACATCGCCGTTCACACCGGAACTCCTGTGCTGGCGGCTCGGCGAAAGCCCCGAGCTTTCGTTTCACGCTCCGGCGCTCGCCTCCGCAGGGATCCGTTTCGGCAATGTCGGGACGAACCTGCCGGAGGACGAAACCGTCGACACGAGCGGCCTGGCCACCTGGCTCGATACACAAACCGGATGGCTCCCGCCGGATGTGCGCGGCCGCATCGCCCAGCTTTCGGACGATCTGGCCCGGCGGCGCCCTGGCATCGTGCATGCCTGGCAGGACGAGACCAATCTGGTTGCCGGCTTTGCCGCAATGCTTGTGGGCGTGCCCCGCATCGTGCTGTCCACGCGCAATGTGAACCCGAGCGGGTTCGGCTATCACCGGCCTTTCATGCGCACCGCCTACCGGGCGCTTTGCCAGCAGAAACCGATCGTCTTGTCCAACAACAGCCATGCCGGCGCACAGGACTATGCCGATTGGCTCGACGTGGCGCGCGACCGTTTCATCGTCGTGCATAACGGCGTTGAAACCGGTGCAATCGCGCCGGCCGACGATACAGCACGTCAGGCGGCACGCCGGCGTTTCGGCCTGCCGGCGGAGGCGCCGGTGATCGGCACGGTGATCCGCTTCAACGCGGAGAAACAGCCGCTTTTGTGGATTGCTGCGGCGACACGCCTGATGGAGCGTCTGCCGGCAGCGCATTTTCTGATGGTCGGCGACGGACCGATGCGGGCAAAGATCCAGGCCGAAGCAGGCCGCCTCGGCCTTGCCGACCGATTGGTGCTTCCCGGGCCGGTCCAACCGGTCGGCGAAGCGCTTGCCGCGATGGACGCCTTTCTGTTGTCGTCGGCCCGGGAGGGATTGCCCAATGTGACGCTCGAAGCCGGGCTTGCCGGACTGCCCGTTGTCACCACGCCCGCAGGCGGTGCGCTGGAAACGATCGAGCCGGGCGTAACCGGCCTGGTCGTCGATGGGAACAGCGCCGATGCCGACGATGTTGCGGACGCACTTGCAACGGCGCTCCATACGGTTCTTTCCGATCCGGGGTGGTCGTCGCAGGTGCGGGCCGCGGCTCCGGCGTTCGTTCTGGACCGGTTCGGCATGGATCGCATGATCGCGGAGACTGTTTCGCTCTATCGGGGTACCGGGGCGGAGCCGGCTGCGGATCGCGAACCTTAGAGGCGTCTAAAGCAGCGCGTCCAGCAAGTCCGCCAGCCTTACACCGGCCTGTTTGAGCCGGGTCTCGACCTTCGGCTGGTTCGATAACTGGTAGTCCTGGTCGAGAAAGCGGGACCGGCCGAGGGCCTCGCAACCGGTTGCCGTCTTCAGGCAGTACCGCGTTTCGGGATGGGTTGCGATGGCATGGGATTCCCGCGCCCAGGCGACCGGATCGCCCGTCGACCAGGCCGTCCTGTCGTCGGGCCCGATCTCGGCCAGAAGGGACCGCGCATAGGCCATCCAGCCGATTCCCTCGACGCGCCGCGCCTCGGCGATGAGGCCGCTGTCCCAGACCGTGCGGAGCGTTTGGTTCGGTCCGTAAAGGCCGTGCACATCGTCAATCGCCTGACCGCCCAGATCATCGAGGAACCCGACATGCAGCGGCTGATGCGCGTCGGCAACCCATTGCCCGAGCAGGATCACCGCCTCCGGATGGCGGTCCGTCGGGCCGGTCTTCAGCTTTTCGCTGTGAAAGGCGATGCCGCTCAGCACACAGCCGCGCACATTCGGACAATCCCCGGCGTCGACGACCTGGTCCTCGCGCTCCAGGTAGAGGGCATGCCATCGGTTGAAGGCGGCAAACCGGGCCCAGGGCTCCAGATCGGCAGCATCGTGCCGGTCTCCGGCCGCGACGGCGTCACGATGCGCCCGTGCCCTGACGCGCGCCAGATCGGCAAAGGCGCAGGCTGTCGAATAATGTCGATACCGCGTGCCGGCGACCTCGAATTGCGCGACGAGCGCGTCGAGCTTCGCGGCCTTGTCCGGCGCCAGCAGTTCCCGCGCAAGGTAACAGACGATCTTGTTGCCGGTTTCGCCCCAAGCCAGGGCCGAGCTCGGCGCCCAGAAGAACGCGAGAGCCAGAAAAGCCGGGGCCGAGACCCATTTTACGAGCCGCAATCGCTGCACCGTCATCCCCTCCCCGTCGGCACCTTGGCAATTCCGGCAAACCGGATCGGCATCGACACCGATCACACCTTGGGATTGCCTTACTCACGATTTTCAGGCGCCTGCGCCGCCGCTTCGGGCAGAGTGTCACGGTGATCATTGTCATTGCAAGCAGAAGCACGCAACCAACACGCAGGGCTTGCAGGGCGTGATGGATGGACTTCAAGCGTGCGCCGGACGAGAACCGACCGGGTGCGAACGGCCCTAAGCGACGTTGGCGCGGGCCTGTTCGATGTTGGCCTCGTTGCGCATCTGGCGGGCGATGGCCGCATTGGCGCCGACGGTCTCCTGGAACATGGCCAGTTCGTCGATATCCTCGTCGCTCGCCGGCGCGATCGCGAGATCGGAATAGTCCCGGCGTTTCGGATCGCGGATGATGCTGAGAAATGTCGGCAACAGCCGCACGAGGAGCCCCAATTGGCCGGCAAACTTCGCGGCCGTCTCCCAAACGAAGCGCGGATAAAATACAAAGCGGGGCTCGATCGGCAGGCCCGGCCGGCGGTCGCGCCGGTGTTTCATGCGAAAGAAGCCGCCCTCCAGCGGGTGAACGCGTTCGTATTTCAACATAATGTAGAACCAGTACATCAGGCGGAACTTGCTCTTGGCCCGGCCGTGTTTCAGCGAGGCGGCCCGGCGCACGACCGTGGCGATGTGCTCAGGCGTGTAATAGGCGTCCCAGGCCTGCCAATAGGCATCTTCCCATTCCTGGTCGCTCATTTTCTGGTGATGCGTTACCCGGTGATGCAGGTCGTATTTGTTGAGGTCGGGATCCATCCAGACGCCCTTCGACAGGAGCGTCTTGTGGTCTTCGGAACCGGGCAGCGGGGTCAGGAAAAAGAACTCCAGAAGGTCGAGCGGCAATTCCTTCTTGATGATCTCGATGTCGTGCAGGATCGATTCCCGCGTATCGGCGGGAAAACCCAGAATATACCCGGCATAGGTCATCACGCCGTGGCGGTGCCATTCCTGGATCATGCGCCGGTATTCCGTGATCTTGTTCTGGCGTTTCTTGGCGGCAAGCAGATTTTCCGGATTGATGTTTTCAAGGCCGATGAACACCCGGTTCACGCCGGCGCGCACACATTTGTCGATGAAACCGGGCAGCTTGTGGCAGAGCGTGTCGACCTGGATCACGAACTTGATGCCGAGGCCCTCTTGCTCGCGCAGCTTGATGAGCCGGTCGAGCAGCGGCTCCCAGTCCTTGTTGCGGGCGAAATTGTCGTCTGTGATGAAGAAGCGCTTGATCTTCTGGTCGTAGTTCTCGCGGATGATGCGTTCCAGGTCGTCGGGCGAGCGAAACCGGCTCTTGCGGCCCTGCACATTGATGATGGTGCAGAAGGAGCACTGGAACGGACAACCGCGGCCAAGATCGAAACTGGAGCGGCCGTCGAGCGTCTTGATGACGTGGTCGGGCGGCAGGAACGGGATCGGCGTGCCGTCAATCGACGGCAAGTCATTCATGAAATTGTAGACCGGCTGCAACGTGCCGTTCCAGGCGTCGCAAAAGACTTGGTCAAGCCGGGTTTCCTCAAGCTCGCCGGCAAAGAATGAAAAGCCCTCCTCCTGCGCGGCGACCATTTCCGGCGGCATTTCCTTCAGCATGGAGAGGCAGCCGGAAACATGAAATCCACCGATGGCCACTTGCAGGCCTTCCCGCTTGAAGGCGCGGGCGAGATCGACGGCATGGGGGAACTGGTTCGACTGGACGCCGATCAGACCGATCAGAGCCCGCCCGCCGGCGCGTCGGATACGGCGCGCGATGCGTTCGGGACGCACCCGCGTGTTGGTCTCGTCGATCGTTGTAAACCGCATCTCGACATCGTCGCCGAGCACTTTGCGCGCCTGGCAATCGAGCGCGAGGCCGTTGACGCTTGCCAGCGAGTTCGACGGGATCGCCGAGCGCAGCCATTGGATCGGATAGCCGTCGTCATCGTAATGCGTCGGCTTGATCATGACGAAATGGAAAAGGTTCGACTGCCGTCCGGCCGGATCTGCCATGCTACCCCCCATATGCGCGACAGAAAGTAGCAGATCGTCAGACAAAACCTAAGCGGAAATGCTTATGATTCGCCAGCGAAGCGGTCAGCGACGACAGAACGCCGAGGAGAACTCGATCGTCGGGTGAGAGGCCAGCGCGATCCGGTCCTAGGCGACGGCCGGGTAAGGCGGCAGCCCAACCGGATGCAAATCGCCCTCCTGAAGGCCGTCCAGGGCACGCAGGATCTCGTCGAAATTGCGGGCAATGCCGATCGGATAGGTCAGGATCAGCCGGATGCGCTTGTCCGGGGCGATCAGGAAAACCGAGCGTGCAGCGCCGGCCGCAGAGAGCGGGCAACCGGCCGAGGCCTCCGGCGGGACGATCCCGAACCGCTTGGCCACGCGAAGATCGGAATCTCCGATCAGCGGATAGCCAACGGGCATGCCGCCTGCCTCGCGCCAGGCGCCAAGCCGATCGACCGGTCGCGCCACAAGCCCGACCAATGCGCAGCCGCGCCGCAAAAACGCACCGCGCAGCGCCGCAAGCGCGACAGCTTCGTCAGCGCAAGCCGGCACTGGTCTTTCAGGATGCGAGATCAGAAGGCACCAGGAAGCGCCGATCCAGTCATGAAAGGCAAAGCGGCCTTCGCTGGTCTCGGCCATGAAAACCGGCGCAAAATCGTTGATCGTCAACATGAAACACATCCCATTCCGCCTTGGCGCCGGCCGGTTCGAGACCCGACCTCAACGCCCGTCGGCTTTCACATGGAGATGGGAGCGGAGGAAGACCTGAAGGAATTCGGAAAAATACCGGAAAACCTGCGATATTGAATGAACACCGGCTTACACCTTCAAAAAAAGCGCCATGCTCTTATTGAGGACCATTCCTGGATGTTGAAACCATGACACGCAACGGTAATGCCCATTGCGAAATCGGTGGGAGCATCCATCCAATCACCGTCACCCCAATTGTCCGCAAATTTCTTCTACTATTCGAATGCACCCTTCACACTTAGCAATAGTCTTTTGTATTCATCACTCTCAACACTATCTATTTCACCGGTAATTACTTTCACTAAACGTCTGTATACATAAATTAGATTTCGACTCGCGTCGCCGTAATTGTTTTTGTAACTGAAATAAATCGCAGCATCATGAAGCAAATTAGCCTCTAATTTATTGTCGTATTCCTCTAAAATGAACCGCCTATAAACAATATCTAATATCTCAGGATTTCCTAAAATCCACCTTGAAAATTCAACTCCGATATTTATGGGCAACTTTCCGATAAATGCATCGCTTTCGAAATTTTCATACTCGTGCTCCTTTACAACAAATTTTTCTTGTAGTTCGATATACCATTTCCAGCTTTTATATTTTTCTGAACGTGTAGTTATAATGTAGTTTTTTCTATCAAACATTATTTTTACACGTAATTCTTAGTAGTATGACGCTGTTTGAGAATTCGGCATGGCACCGCTGTTCTCAACGGCAATCACCTCGTCTCCAACCGGCAAATCACCACCTCGACGACCCTCGTTAGCGCTCGTTGAAACCGGGGCGCTTAACGGTGCCGGTTCATTCCCCCAATGCCTCGACCTTCTCCCGGCTCAAGTCCAGACGCGCCTCGGCCTCCTTGCGCTTTTCGCCGATTTCCATGCGGGCGCGAACCGGGGCGGCGACGCTGGGGGTCGGGGAGCCGGCGCCGGAAACGGCGACGATCAGCATGGTGCCGAAGACGGCCCCGGCGATGGCGCCGTTTGTCTCCCGACCCGCATCCTTCCATTCGCCAATGGCACGCTCATAGTGTTCGGCGGCCGTGCGGTAATAGGCGAGCGCCCGAGTACGGTCGCGGTCCTCGTAATAATCGGCGGCAGTGAAGTGAGATTCTGCGGTGTACCAGCCAGCGCGCGGGACGGTGTCGGAAAACGTCGTCGGTTTCGCGCCGGCTTGGAGCAACGTGCGGGCAAGGCCGCGATTGTCCTGTTCGACGGCAATGTCGAAGGCGGTAACACCATGATCGTCATCGGCGGTCAGGTCAGCGCCGGCCTCCAGGAGATGGCGGGCAAGGCCGTCATGCCCACCGGCAGCCGCCATGATGAGCGCCGTGCGGCCGTTGACGTTCGCCTGGTCGATATCCGTGCCTTCGGAGAGCGTCCGCTTTACCATCCTAATGTGGCCGCCATGGGCGGCGACGAGCAGGCAATCGTTGCCGACCTTGTCCGTGGCGTTTCGGTCGGCACCGGCCTCGACCAGCAGCCGAGCAACCTCGGCATGGCCGTTGCGACAGGCCTCGATCAACGGGGTTGCGCCGGCATTGTTGCGCACCGTGTGGCTTGCGCCTTTCTTCAACAGGGCCGACGTCGCTTTCGGTTGGCCCGTTCGTGCGGCCGCGTGCAGGGCGGTGCCGCCGTTGCCGTCGGGTTTGTCGATGTTCTTCGACTTGTCGATGAGGCGCAGCGCCTGGGTATCGTTGCGCTCTTCGATTGCCATATGGAGCGGCGTCGAGGCCACGCATCCCGCCATTGCAAATCCAAGGAACACGCACCCGGCAATGCTTGGAACGGCGCGCCCGAGGCGCCTCCCTACCCCGCCCCCCTCTTGCCGGCCTGACTGACTCACAGGTCCACTGTCCGCGGCTCGCCGTCCCGTTTGACAGGCCGCAGCCGACGCCCTACTGCATCCTAAAACCATGTAATTCGGAACTCCCCTTACCCTCAATCGATACACTTTACTCGCGTATCGCCCGTTAGCCGCCGTCCAAAAATCAGATGGTTTTAGTGCAGTCAATGCAAAATGCGCGTTTCCAGAACTAAAGCAGGAAGCAACGTCTTTCCGCATATTTGACACGTGTCTTGGAACCGGCGCATCCGCGGCTCCTCAATCGCGGCTCATTCGAATTGATGGAAACAAATCGAAAGTCGAGCCAACCCGTCTCAGCAAGTGCATGTCGCAGGCGCTTCGCCGTGCACCGCAATCCTTCGGCCTCACCCTCGATGATGAAGGCGGGGCGGTGCTGGAAGACCTTTGTTGCGATATCGGGCAAATCCGACCCGCCATTGCCGGGATCGAAGTCACTGATCTTGAAGCCGCGGCGGCCTCGCGCTCCAAGATGCGCCATGACATCGACGGCACCCGCATTTGCGCGCGCGGCGGATGGGGGCGACACATTCTATCTTGGCAATGATGACATCCGGCTGACCGAGGCGCTGCCTGCGGAATACATCCGCTCGCTGGATTGATGCGTCCGACCGGGTTTATCGGCAAGCAATCGGCTATGGCGTCTCTTACTTTCTCTCGAATGGGCTGAGATGAATTTCAATTGAAGGATCAGGCGCGCTATCGTCGCGTTTTCCCAAGACCGAGATATCCGATTGTCATTTCATCTCGACCACGAACGGATTCTTCTCATAGACCCACTTTTCCCGCTCTTCCATCGTCTTTTTGCTTGGGCATATCCAAGAGTAATTTATGACAACAGAGTCCACTTCGTATTTCCCATCTTCAAATTTCATATGTATTGAATTCGATTTCCACCCCAGCCGGAAAACGTTTTTGCAGTTTATACGTAGACACCTGATGATGACCGGTTGCCCATCCACCTCGTTTTTGTTTTTCCCACACGTATATCCATTGGACATAAGCAATACCGTTAGTCTATTGGCATCAAAGTCTAGTTGCTCGAATAGCTTCTTGGCAATTTTGTCGGATTCGGGGATGGATTTTTCGCGCATGAGGCGGTCCATCAATTCATCCTGTGTCGCCGCAGACAACGGCGTCATGAAGAGAATGACTGCTATGGTGACAAGTATGAAAATAGCGGCAGATACTCTTTTATCGATGATCATTCGTTTCTTTGCACCAGAGTTTCTGTTTCCTGTTTTCGGTTGCGTTAAGGTCGACACGCAGAATGTGAAAGGCTCCGAATAGCGGCATTCGGTCACCGTACTTGTTGTTCTCGTTTGAACCATATCCCGGCAATTGCAGCCCGCGCGAGCGCGATACGCTGTAATGCGCCAACGGGGAGTTCGAAAATGCATCAACGACGCTATCCGACGGGTTTAGCCCTTGGCCTTGCCGCAGCCGGTGCGATTGCTGTTTTTGGTGCCGTCGATGCGGCCGATGCCCGGCAAGGTCAGAGCCCGCCAGACTTCACGCGGCTCGAGGTGGCGCCCTACACGCCGGAAAACGCGCCGCACACGGCACGGGCTCAGCAGTCCATGCTCGCCGTCCCGGCCGGCACCTACACGCTCGGGCGGGACGACGGACCGCGTGCCGAACAGCCGGCCCATGCGATCGACGTGGCGGCGTTCCGGATCGATCGCACCGAGGTCACCAACGCCGCCTTTGCCGAATATCTGAACGCGCTCAACCTTCCAGTCGCCGAACCGTTCGAGGCCGGCGCCGCGTCGTTGCGGGCGCTTGCCGAAGACCAGGCCGCTCTTCTGATGGAAGGGCGCCGGGGAAGCGACGTCTACCCGATCATTGCGCTTGACGACGACGAAGCCCGCATCGGCTATGCAAACGGCGCGTTTACACCGACACGCGGCTACGACGACCACCCAGTTGCGGAAACGACCTGGGCCGGCGCGCGCGCCTATTGCGCCTGGCGCGGCGCCCGGCTGCCGTCGGAAGCGGAATGGGAGGCGGCAGCGCGCGGTGCCGAAGCGCGGCTCTATCCGTGGGGCGATGCGGCCCCTGACGAGACCCGCGCGTTCGTCTCTGGCCGAACGGGCGTGACGGGCACGGTTGGCGAACGCCCTGCCGGGGCGTCGCCCGTCGGCGCCCTCGACATGAGCGGCTCACTCGCCGAATGGACCTCCAGTCTGCGGCGCCCCTATCCTTACGATGCAAACGATGGGCGTGAGGACCCGAACCAGCCCGGCGAACGGGTCACCAGGGGCGGCGATTACGTCTTCGATGCCGAGCCTGCGACGCTGACCACAACCCACCGAGCCGGGTTTTCCAACGCGCCCGAGCGTGGGCATAGGCACATCGGATTTCGGTGTGTGGCTGAGGCCACTTGATGAATGAATGGGGCATTATATTCGATAATTTGATGATTACTCTCCTTGATCAGGTTTTACTGATCCGATCTGCTAGTCATCAAGGAAACGACACGCCAATCTGTAACCGTCGACTATACTCTCTATGATATCTTCAGAATTCCTCATAAGCGGTATCGCCAATCGAAATATGTCTTGCTCTATGTGTATATATCCTGCACAATAATTCTTCTGATTATTTGATCTTACAGAAAACTCTTCAAGTTTTTCTGCTATTTCTTTTTGATACTCATCGTAATAAAATTCATCTGGTTTTTCGAATGGCACAGGATAAGAATCCAAGTTGAAGACTTCAGGATTTGGGCGCGGCCCTCTAAAAGCTACATCTCGCTTTTTCGCGATATCTGATTTCAGAGTGAAATATAAAAATCGCATGGGTAAATCATCGAACCCTCTGCGCTGTTCAATGCGAGATATTTCCGACATATATATAACGATTTCTTCAGAATAAACTTGGCTTGGCCGATGGCAGAGATATTTTCTTTGGGAATAAAAATTTATTTTGCAACTATTTAGCTCCACAACTTTGCTAAATCTCGCCGGCTGCCACAGATTTTTTGCAATCCTCTCCGAGATCTGATCCTCGGTATTTTTTTGATCCGTATAGAATACATAAAAATAATAGTATTTTTCCGCGTTAATAAAAAGTATTCCAAGTAAGAAAATCAAGAAGCCCGTTAGTATTACTATTCTCTTATTGCTCCTTCGCCACAGTATTTCAAGCCGTATCACTTTCGCCCTCCGCATGACCGGCTTGCTGATCAAAAAATGACGCCGTGCGCGGCTTCTGCGGCAATTCGAGCTCATAGGGCACCGACCGGACGCGATTGGTCTTCTCCCCCCGCACGACCAGACCTTCATACTTCGTCGGCACCGGGTTCGGCGCATAGGGGATGGCGTCCTCGGCCGAATAGACGGCAATGAAGAGCGTGCGCGGGCGCGTGGAGCGGTTCGGGGCCGAGCCGTGCAGCAACCTTGTGTGCATCAGGCAGACCGATCCGGCCGAGCCGGTGCAGACTTTTGCCTTCACGATTGAGTCTTCCGCAATGGATTCAGCGACCGCGCCGGTGAACACACCGTCATGCCACAGGCTGTGCAGCGCGCCGCGATGCGAGCCGGCGACCACTTCCAGCGGGCCGTTTTCCTCCGTCACTTCGTCGACCATCAAGAGCGCGGTGACGAGATCGTCGTTGGAATGCGGCGTGAAGGGAAAATCCTGGTGCCATTTCACCGCCGTCGCGGTGCCGGGCAATTTGGAATTGATCTTGGTGTGGTGCAGCTTGACGTTCGGGCCGACGAGATCGGCCACACACTCGGTCATGCGGCTGTCGGCCATGGCCTCGTAGTACGCTTCGGACACTTCCACAGGCGCGTTGACCCGGCGCAAACCCGGCTTTTCCGCTGAATGACCGGGCTCGAGATCGAAACGCGGCCGGCCGTCGAGCGTCTCGCCGTAGGCCGCATCGTGACTGCGGCTTTCTTCCACCCAGGCGTCAAAGTCGGCCCGCATGGCCGCGAGCCGGTCCGGTGCGACGGCGTTTTCGACGACCAGAAAGCCGTCCCGCCAGAACTGCTCTTTCTGGTCTTCGGTCAGTGCTGCCACGTCCCTCTCCCGCAGGCCGAAATCAGATATGCTTCACACTCATACCGCAGCCGGATTATCCTGGCGATTGAAAAGCCGTGCATCGCGGCAGGGTCGGCCCTTGGCGATCGAGCTGCTTCACGCCCGGCATCGGTCGGAGAGGCGATGTGTTTGGCCGGACAACGGGCCACACCGCCTCTTTTCGCCGCAATGAGAGAGCGACATGAATGAAACCAAACCGGTGTCAGCCGAACCGACCGATGACGAAAGGGCGGCCATTGAGCAGCGCGTCCTGAGCCTTGTCGAAGCGCTGGCGCGCGAACTCAATCCCGGGAGGCGCCTGACCGCAACGCCGCACGCCTCGCTGCAACGCGATCTCGGCTTCGACAGCCTGGGCCTGTCCGAACTCCTGTTGCGAACCGAAAAGGAGTTCGGGATCCGGCTGGCCGACGATCTGATTGCCGAGATCGAAACCCCCCAGGACCTGGCAAACGAGATCGCGAAATCCGGGCAAGGTGTCATCGACCCCGTCGTGCAAAAAACCGAGGCGCTGCCAAGCACGATGCTTGAAGCCGTGCCCGACACGGTGGCGACCCTCACCGGCGTCCTGGAATGGCGCTCCCGCCAGAGCCCGGACCGCACCCACATTCTCTTGTCAGACGGCTATAACGAAACCGAGACGATCACGTACGGCGCGCTTTCAGAGATCGCCGGCCGATTTGCAGCCGGATTGCGGTCTTGGGGCCTGGAACCCGGCGAACGCGTCGGGATCATGCTGCCGACGGGCAAAGACTTCTTCGAGGCCTTTTTCGGCGTTCTGCTGGCCGGCGGCGTGCCCGCGCCGATGTATCCGCCGATCCGCTTGTCGCAACTGGAGGAACACTTGCGGCGCCAGGCCGGAATCCTGCGCAATTCGGAAGCCGCGCTGTTGATCGTACCGCAACAGGGCAAGACGCTGACGGGCCTGCTCGGCGGACAGATCGATACCCTGCGCGGTGTCTCGACTGTCGCGGCTCTGCGGGCCCCAAAGGGACCGGGTCCTGCGATCGAGCGACAGCCGGACGATCTTGCCATGTTGCAATACACGTCCGGCAGCACCGGCGATCCGAAAGGTGTGATGCTCACCCATGCCAACCTGCTTGCCAATATCCGCGCCATGGGCCGGGCGATCGATGCCACGTCGAACGACGTCTTCGTCAGTTGGCTGCCGCTTTATCACGATCTCGGCCTGATCGGCGCGTGGTTCGGCTCGCTGTATTACGGCGTGCCCGCCGTCATCATGTCGCCGCTGCATTTCATCGTACGTCCGGAAAGCTGGCTGTGGGCGATCCACCGGAATGCGGCCACGCTGACGGCCGCCCCGAATTTCGCCTTCGAATTGTGTGTCGACAAGATCGACGATGCGGCGCTCGACGGGCTGGATCTCAGTTCGCTGCGCATGGTGGCCAACGGCGCAGAACCGATCAGCGTCGACACCATTCGCCGCTTCACCGAACGCTTCGAGCCCTACGGCTTCCGGCCCGAGGCGATGACACCGGTCTACGGGCTGGCGGAAAGCTCCGTGGGCCTTGCCTTCTCCTCGGCCGAGCAATTGCCGATCGTGGAACGGATCGACCGCGCCACGCTTTCGCAAACGGGAAAAGCCGTGCCGGCCCGTCCGGACGACGCCCACGCGATGCCCGTCGTATCGAGCGGCGTACCCCTGCCCGGCCACGAAGTCAGGATCGTCGACGCACTCGGTCAGGAAGCGCCGGGGCGACAGGAAGGTCGGCTGGAGTTCAGAGGCCCGTCCTCAACGCGCGGCTATTTTCAGGATCCGAAACGCACCGAGGATCTCATTCGCGACGACTGGCTGACGAGCGGCGATCTCGCCTATATCGCGAACGGCAACATCTTCCTGACCGGCCGGGTGAAGGACCTCATCATCAAGGGCGGCCGCAACATCTATCCGCAGGAAATCGAAAACGGCGTCGGGGCGCTTGCCGGCATCCGCAAAGGCTGTGTCGCCGCCTTCGCCAGTTCGGATGCAAGGACCGGCACGGAGCGGCTGGTGGTCGTCGCCGAATCCCGCGAGACCGACCCGTCCCGTCGCGCCGACCTGCAGGACGCCGTCGCCCGGTCGATTTCGGACATCCTCGGCATGCCGGCCGACGAGGTCGTCATCGTAAAACCGCACGCCGTGCCAAAAACATCCAGCGGCAAGATCCGGCGCTCGACGGCACGCGAGCTCTACGAGGCGGG
>JANQQB010000444.1 GCA_028285165.1 Rhodobiaceae bacterium | reverse complement strand
CGCGGCGTTTTCGGACCTTTACGGCCGTCCGCCGTCCAGCATGCGGCGCCCGGCGGCGGCCGACCGTTCGCCGGAGGCTGATCCGCATGTTTATGGCCTCCCCGTATCCTCCGTCCCGCCCCTTGCCCATGCCCGACGGATCGGCAACCGTTCGGTCACGGGGACGGCAAACCGGCTCCCTGTTTGATACGAGAGACCCGCCAAAGCCGCTTGTTCATGACGACGCACCGTCGGCGGGCTTGCAAACCGATCGCTGTTTCGCCTTCACCCCCATCATCGGAGAAATCATGACCCAAGCGCAAAAGGCCGAAACCTTCGCTGCCCTGCACGTGCCGGGCGATCCTGTCGTGCTCTACAACATCTGGGATGCGGGCGGCGCGACAGCGCTCGCCAAGGCGGGCGCCCCAGCCGTGGCGACCGGAAGCTGGTCGGTCGCCGCCGCACAAGGCTACGGCGATGGGGAAGCGATCCCGCTTGATTTCCTGGTGCGGATCGTCGAGCGCATCACGGCAAGCGTCGATGTGCCGGTCAGCGTGGATTTCGAGGGCGCCTATGCCGTGGAACCGCAGGCCGTCGCCGGCAATGTGAGACAACTCCTCGACGCCGGCGCGATCGGCATCAATTTCGAGGACCAGATCGTCGGTGGCAGCGGCCTGCATGCGCTGGACAAACAGGTGGACCGCATTGCCGCGATACGGCAGGCGGCGGAGATTGCCGGTGTTCCGCTTTTCATCAACGCGCGGACCGACCTGTTTCTGAAAGACCGGGAAAGAGCGGACCACGAGGGGCTCGTCGCCGAGGCGCTTGAACGGGGCGCGGCCTATGCGGAAGCCGGTGCGAGCGGCTTCTTTGTGCCCTGGCTTGCCGATCCGGACCTGATCGGCGAAGTCTGCGGGGCCGTGCCGGTGCCGGTCAACATCATGGTCGCGCATGGCGTGCCGCCGAAAGCCGATCTTGCAGCGCTTGGGGTCGCCCGTATCTCACACGGGCCGGGGCCGTATATCGATGCGATCAAGACGCTCGGCGAACGGTATCAATCCCTGACCTGAGCGTTTTCACCTTGGGACAATCGGTCGGGACGGGCGCGGGTTACCCAGACCCGACCGTCTCCGACCTGGTCGCCCGCACGTGCCTGGCCAATGCTGTTGACGATCGCACCGGCCACGGGAACCCGATAATGGAGCCCGTCCCAGTAATTTTTGTCATCGGTGGTCAGAGGCGAAGGGATACGCCAGTCGATCACAAGCGCGCCGGCCTGTCGTGCCAGGTCGTCGATCCGCGATTTGCATTCCTCTTCGACAGCCGCGTCGCGGGAGCCCGGTACCGGTTGCGACCGCAGGTGCACCGGCATCCAGACATAGATCAGTTCCGACTGGCCGTCGGTGCGCGTCTGCAGGTCCTCGATCCATTGAAGGGCCGGAAAGGGCAGGGCGGTCCGCTCCGCTTCCGTCAGGGTAACTTCGGGCTCGATCGGCGCGACGCGCCGGGGGCCGTCTCCCCAGATGTGCTGTCGGGCTCGTTCCAGATCGTAGTCCGCTTCAGGCGGAACAAAGACGGCAAATCCGTTCTTTGCCAGGCGTTCCGGCCTCAGGCCAAGAAGTGTGACGATCGTGCGTCCGGCAAACTCGACCATGCGCCCGTTGACCAGATACGCCATATCGTTCCACGGGTCTTCGTCATAGATCCAGCCCGGGAAACCGCGCACCGTGATCCGGTTTTCCGGTCTGTCGGCTTGCGGATGGCACCAAATGCCGTCAAGGCCGATCACGATCGATTTCGGTACGCCGATCTCACGCAGGTAAAGGTCGGCGAGGCTCCATGCCTCCCAGGCCCGTCCGTCGTTGAGGGCCAGATTGGCAAAGCGGTGTCCAAGCGTTCGGTCGAGATCGGCCGGATCCAACAAACGGCTCGTCGAGGTGCCGAGGACAAGAGAATCGTAGCGTCGTGACCGGATGACCAGCGGATAGAAATGCCGCTGTTTGATATCGACGATCGGGCGATCCATCGGCAGGGAAAACGGCACGACGCCAAGCGGGTCGACCAGAAAGATCAGGAAACCGAGAAGCGCTATGCACCCGCCAAGCACGGCGGCGAAAGCGCCGTTGAAGCGCTGCCAGAGCCGCTCGGTTCTGGGAAACCTGTTCAAGAGGGTCGCGAGATGCCGGAATGCTTTCATGCGTGTGCGTCGGTGTTCGGGTAGGTTTCTTTCAGAACTGAAAATAGATGAAGGCCGCCGGCGGAGCGTTGCCGACTTCCAGGATGGCAACCGCCAGAACGAACGCTGCCGCGCCCGCGACCAGCCGGCTCGGGACGAGTGTCCGGTCCATGATCCGGTGTGCGGAGGGAATGATCACGGCGACGGCCGCAGCGAGGATCAGCAAGGCAGCCGCGTGGACTTCGCCGAGCGACCCTGTCGCGCCAAGAGCGGCCTGCATCATCGACCAGGCCGTCGCGAAATCGGGGGACCGGAACAGGATCCAGCCAAATGCCACAAACAGCATGGTTGCCGCCCACCCGAGTGCCGCTGGCAGGACCAATCCGGATTTTTGCCATGCGTGGCACACGATCAGCCCGACCCCGTGCATCAGGCCCCAGGCCACGAAGGTCCATCCGGCGCCGTGCCACAGGCCGCAGAGCCCCATTGTCACCAGGGTCGCAAGCGCATAGACCGCCGGCCCATGCCGGCTGCCGCCGATCGGAATGTAGAGGTAATCGCGCAGGAAGCGGGACAGCGTGATGTGCCAGCGGCGCCAGAAGTCGCGCAGCGATGTGGCGAGATAGGGCCGGTTGAAGTTTTCCGGCAGGACAAAACCGAACAGCAGTGCGAGCCCGATCGCCATTTCGGAATAGGCGGAAAAATCCAGGAAAAGCTGGAACGAGAAACCGAGTGTCGCGCTCCAGGCATCGAGAAATCCTAGGGCTTCGGTCTGCGCCCTCAGGAAAAGCGCGTCGACGGTCGGCGCCAGACGGTCGGCGAGGAAGACTTTCTTGGCGAAACCGAGCGTAAACAGCACGCTGCCGGCGGCCAGCCGAAAATGCACGCCCTCGCGGCGCGGATCGAGCGCGAACTGGTCGATGAGTTCATTGTGGCGAACGATGGGGCCGGCAATCAGTTGCGGAAAGAACGTTGCAAACAGGAAGAAGGTTCGAAACGGATAGTCCGGCGCCGTGCCGCGTCTGAGGTCGATCAGGTAGGAAATCAGTTGAAACGTGAAAAAACTGATCCCGATCGGCAGAAGAATGTCATTGCGCGGCAGATCGAGGCGCGCGAGGTCTTCCAGCGTTCGAACGAAGAAATCCGCATATTTGAAGGTTGCCAGCGAGCCCAGGTTCAGGACGATCGCAAGCGTGATGATCGCCGGTCGGTGCAGGCGACGGTAGAGACCGGCCAGCAGCCACGTCAGCACCGCATGGGCGATCAGCAGCGGCAGGAAGCGGATGTCCCACCAGCCGTAGAATGTCAGCGAGGCGAGGATCAGGAGCCATTGCCGCACCGACGGCGATCCGGCTACCAACCAATATCCGGCCAGAACGATCGGCAGAAAGACCAAGACGAATTCTTGGCTCTGGAAAAGCAAGCGGGCTCTCTTTGGTGCGAAGGCGCAAAAGACTGTTGAGCGAAGAATATATCACCCTGTAATCACCATGACTACGCAATCGCGATATCTTTGATCTTTTGAACAGGCGCGGGCGCAACATCTTCAATCACGGCGCCAATCCCGCGAAAGTTCTCGTGACGGGTGGCGCCCTTGCGCCCGATCCGACCGATTGTGCGCAACGATCGGAGGTCCGCGATCCAGACCAGCTCGATATCGGGCAGGGCATACTGCATAGTGTGGGGGGCGGGACCGTTTCGCCGGTTTCAGCCCGTCGTCGCGGTCTCGGCGAGATGGCACAACAACTCAAACATCAGCGTCGCACCGGCGAGCGCGGTGATGCCCTGGCTGTCGAAGGGCGGGGAGACCTCAACAACATCGGCACCCACGAAGTTCAAGCCACGCAAACCGCGCACCAGTTTCAGTGCCTCGCGGGTCGTGAAGCCGCCGATTTCCGGCGTGCCGGTCCCCGGCGCAAATGCCGGATCGAGCGCATCGATGTCGAAGGTCAGATAGACCGGATGGTCGCCGATCAGCTCGCGTGTCTCTTCGATGACGGCATCGATCCCCATTTCCACAGCGTCTTCCATGAAGACGATCCGCATGCCTGTCTTTTCCGAGTAATCCCAGACTTCCGTGCCGTTATGGGAACCGCGGATACCGATCTGGATGGTCTTGTCCGGTACGATGACACCCGCTTCGTTGGCGCGGCGAAACGGTGAGCCGTGATTGAGCGGCGATCCATGGAATGTGTCGAGCGTGTCGGCGTGGGCGTCGATCTGGATCAGCGCAACCGGGCGGTCCTTGCCGACCGCCTTGAGGATCGGATAGCTGACGGAATGGTCGCCTCCGGCGGAGAGCGGCAGCGCGCCGGCTGCAACGACCGCACCGATAAAGGCCTCGATCTCGTCCGCCGTACCTTGGGGGTCGTACATGCGCGACAACGGCACGTCGCCGATATCGGCAATCGTCGCGAGTTCGTAAGGATTGACGCGGGTGCGATGATGAATCGTGCGCGTCAGGCTCGACATGTCGCGCAAACCCCGCGGACCGTGGCGGGTTCCGGCCCGATTTGTGACACTGCCGTCATAGGGGATGCCGAGCAACGCCACGTCGAGGCCCTCGGCTGTCTCGGCATGCGGCAATCGCATGAAGGTCGGGATGCCCATGAAACGGGGGTTCAGCAACGGCGCGGTGGGTGTCGGCATGGGAGGGTCCAGTCTGCGGAAGGGGTCAGTGGCGCAGTGATAGCGCAAGCCGGCCCGCAGGGCCAAGCATTCGATGCCTTGCCGGAGCACCTTTGGCGCGCGGGAAAAGCGTGTCTGCAGGCGCAGAAACCGGCGATTAGCAAGTGCCTAAAATTTTAGACATTCTTTATTCAAATCTATTCTAAATAAATCCTGTTTTTGTTGCTTTTTAGATGAAAAATATGGCGCCGTTATTGGGTTTTTGTGGAATTTTTACTGGTAGAAACCCGGCTACGCTAAACGAAAATGGGTGAGAATGTAGCCATGAGCCCCCAGATTCAAACGCAATTGGTTGACTTCGAAACGCTGGAAAAGGCGGATGCCGTGGAACGGCGGTCGGAACTGGCCCGCAACGTTGTCAGCCTGTTCGCCCTGACGTCCGAAACCTGTACGGCCGAGCAACTCGGCACCTACGATATGGTGTTGTATCGCCTGGCCGACATGGTCGAAGTCGAGGTGCGACGGCAAATCTCCGACAAGCTTGCCGCGCTCCGGCGCGTCCCGGAGACGACGCTACAGAAACTGGCCCGTGATGATATCGCGGTTGCGGAGCCGATCCTCATCGGTTCGGTCGCCCTGACCGACGCGGACCTGATGGATATCGCACAATCGCTTGGCATCGAGCATGCGAGCGCGATTGCCGATCGAGAGGTGTTGAGCGAACAGGTCACAGACGTGCTGATCGACCTCGATGATGTGCGCCTGCAAAAGAAGGTGCTCGACAATTCGGGTGCGATCATTTCCGGCGGCGGTTTCGAAAAACTCTACGTGAACGCCCGGAAGAGCGAAGACCTGCAATTGGGCCTCAGCAATCGCAAGGACACGCCGGATCGGATCATTGCCGCCCTGATCAACCAGGCCACCGATACGGTACGCGAGAAGCTGATGAATTCGGGCGACGGTGCGAGTTCGCAAAAGATGATCGAAGCCGGCGCCGAAGCGTTCGACAAGATGTCGAACGATTACTGGCTGTCCCGGTACGACTTCCCGGGGGCGTGGAAGGCTGTCAATCAATCGGCCTTGAACGGCCAGATCGACGAACGTCTTGTCCGGCAATTCGCCATGCAGGATCGATTCGCAGAAGCCGTGGCGGCCTTTGCGATCGTCGCCGGCATGCCCTTCGACCACGCCAAGCACTGGCTGGTGCGGTTGGATCCGACGCCCTTCCTGACGATTGCCAAGGCGGTCGGATTCGACAAGATCACCGTGAAGTCGATGCTCGGTATGGGCCCGTGGCGGCTCCGCCTGTCCGTCGAGGAACGGGTCAGCGCCTTCGGCCAGTTCGAGCGCATGGACAGAACCGAGGCCCGGCGCATGATCCAGTGCTGGCAAATGCCGGGACAGGACGCCGCCTGACGCCTGCTCGACCATTCTCCTTTCTGACAGACTTGAAACCGGCCCTGAGTGGCCGGTTTTTCATTGCCTGCATTCGGTCCGCGCCGGCGCAGCCAAACGCACGCTCGGTCGGCCCGCGATCGATTCCGGTTTCGGACAGTTCGCCGAGCGACACTTTTGCGACGGTAACCGTGCCAAGAAAAAACCGTCGTGACCCTTGCGCAGAAAAGGAAATAAAGATATCTTTATATCTGATTTTCAGGTGTCGAAGGCCATGCGGGAAACAAAGCTGACCTCGGATATGGTGCTTGCCGGGTTGAAGGCCGCCGGTGAAAACACACGGCTGCGCATTCTGGCCCTGTTGGAAGAGCATGACCTGACGGTGAAGGATTTCACCACCGTGCTTGGGCAGAGCCAGCCGCGCATTTCCCGTCATTTGAAGCTGCTTGCCGAAGCACGCCTCATCCAGCGGTTTCCCGAGGGCGCCTGGGTATATTACCGGCTGACCGACAACGGCGCACAGGCGCGGCTGATTCGCTCGGTCCTCAACCTGCTCGACACGTCGGCGCCCGAATACCAGCGCGACCGCGAACGCCTGGACATCGTAAAGCGCGAACAGGCCCGGCAGGCCGCCGCCTATTTTGCGACCAACGCGCCGGAATGGGACCGTCTGCGGACCCTGCATGTTGCCGAAGGCGAAGTCGAACAGGCGATCGCGCGAATCGTCGGTGACGATCCGTTTGACGGCTTTCTCGATCTGGGGACCGGTACCGGGCGGCTTCTGGAATTGTTCAGCGCGCAGTTCGAGCGCGGCGTCGGCGTCGATCTCAGTTCGCAGATGCTGTCGATCGCGCGCGCCAACCTGAACAAGGCCGGCATTCGCAACGCTCAGGTGCGTCAGGGCGATATCTATTCCCTGCCGGTGTCACCGGGCACGTTCGACGTGGTGGCCATCCACCAGGTTCTGCATTTTCTCGACGATCCGTCCCGCGCGGTTGCCGAGGCCGCCCGGGCGCTGCGGCCAGGCGGGCGGCTCTTGGTCGTCGACTTTGCGCCGCATGACCTTGAATTCCTGCGCGAGGAGCACGCCCATCGACGGCTCGGCTTCGATCATGCGCAGGTGGACAAATGGCTGACTTCGGTCGGCCTTGTAACGGAAACCGTAGAGGACCTGCCGCCGCCCGACGACGGCAACGACCACCTCACGGTGACGATTTGGATGGCCCGCGACCCACGCATGGTCGTAGCCAATGACGATGTAACGCTTGATGAGCGGGAGGCAGTTTGATGAAGCTGGTGGCGGATCACGGTTCGGACAAGCCGGAAAATTCCCTGAAGATCTCTTTCGAGTTCTTTCCGCCGAAATCCGAAGTCATGGAATCCAAGCTGTGGGCGTCGGTGGAACGGCTGGCGCCGCTGAAGCCGGAATTCGTCTCGGTCACCTACGGTGCCGGCGGGTCGACGCGCAGCCGCACGCACGCGACCATCGAACGCATTCTGTCGGAAACCTCGCTTACGCCCGCGTCTCACCTGACCTGCGTCGACGCGACCCGCGCAGAGCTTGACGGCATTGCCCGCGATTACTGGGCCATGGGTGTCCGGCACATCGTTGCCCTGCGGGGCGACCCGCAGGACGGCATCGGCACAGCCTATCGCCCGACCGAGGGTGGCTATGCCTATGCCGACGATCTGGTGGCCGGCCTGAAGGCCCAGGCGCCGTTCGAGATCTCCGTATCGGCCTATCCCGAACGCCATCCGGAAGCAGGCACCTGGGACGTGGAAATCGACACACTGAAACGCAAGGTCGATGCGGGAGCCGACAGGGCGATCACCCAGTTCTTTTTCGACAATGACCTGTTCGAAACCTATCTGGAGCGTGTCCGCGCCGCCGGTATCTCGATCCCGATCGTCCCGGGCATCCTGCCGGTTCACAACTTTTCCCAGGTGGAGAGTTTTGCCGGACGTTGCGGCGCGTCGATCCCCGGCTGGCTGCGGCATCGCTTTGCCGGCCTCGACGAGGACAACGTCACCCGGCAATTGGTTGCCGCCAGCGTCGCCGCCGAACAGGTCCTCGACCTGGCCGATCGGGGCATCGACCAGTTTCACTTTTATACGATGAACCGGGCCGAACTGGTCTTTGCCATCTGCCATATGCTGGGACGGCGCCCGCAGAGCCAGGGCCTTGCCGCTGCCTGAGAGCATCACCCGCGCTTGAGCGACCGGACCGGGCGGGCTGCGTCTGCAGCCCGGCACCGGACCTTCCGGCGACGCCAAGATCGTCCACCGCCCAAAATGGCCGGAAGGGCCGGCAGCGTCAAAGCACGCTTCGTTCCGCCCGTGCTGTCGAAACGCACGACCCGGCGCCGAACTCCTTTCGACGCCGGGTGTGTCGCAAAGCGGGACGGAGTCCCGCCTATGCCCTGTCACTTAAATCGGATCTGTCTGGATAAATGGCCGGCCGATGCTCGGTCCGGCCCGGTGCTCTGACGGCACCTGCGGTTTTACAGAACCCCGAGTACTATGGCTCCGATAAAGCCGAGTGCTGCACAAAACAACAGCATGTTTACGCTTCTTGCCATCGTCATGGGTCCGACCTCCCGTTGTTAGGTCTGGGCGCGGTGGATCAGGCGACGGGCGTCCTGAAGACGGCCTCTTGCCGGGACTCAACACGCCCGACGACTGATCCACCGCACTGTTAGAAAGTCTAACAAGCAAATGCGGCCGGACAAGAAATTTCGTTTTTGCGGTGCGGAATTCTGGGCGGTTTTTCTCTGTTCTGCCGCAGCAATGCGCTGAAAAATATAAGGAAATATTTTTTCACAGCGTGGAATTGAACCGGTTTGAGCGTTAATGGACCGTCACAATTTTATGTCGTTTGTGGCGATTCGGCGGCAGCCGAAGGCGCTTTCGGTTCTGTGAGGACACCCACCGGCCTGCCGTTTTGCCGCCATGAGTCCATGCGATCAGGATGGTAGAGCGGAGGCACGGCAGGCGGGATTTGGGCATAAGAATGGTTGCAGGAACCGTCAAAGGAGCAGATCGGCTGCCATGATCGGTATCCTGTCCGGTTCTGTGGTATGGCCTGTGCCTCATCGATGACCAACAGGATTGCACCCATGACGCGGCAGGCAACGCTGATCACGCCCTTCTTCCTGACAACGCCAAGACCTGTCCTTGCGAGCCTTGACCGCATCAATGCGCGGATCAGCGATGCCGTTCCGCTTGCGCTGTCCGACGGCGATCCGGCGCCCGGGGAGACTGAAATCGGGATCCAGCAAGCCGTCGCGCCGGTCCATGAGGCTATTGCGGCCTTTGTCGCGGAAACGGCTGGATCCGGCACTCTGCCGGTCAGTCTGGCCGGCGATTGTTGCGCGGCGATACCGATGCTCGCGGGTTTGCAGACCGCGGGAACCGATCCCCTGTTGGTCTGGCTCGACGCCCATGGCGATTTCAATACCTGGCAAACCAGCCCGAGCGGCTTTCTCGGCGGCATGCCGCTGGCGATGATGGCCGGGCGGGGCGAGATGACGCTGATGCAATCGGCGGGTGCGCGGGTGCTGCCGGAATCCGACATTTTCTTCTGCGATGGCCGAGACCTCGATCCGGAGGAGGCCGTGGCATTGGCGGAGTCCGATGTCCGGCAATTCTCCGACCTCAATGACCTGCTAAGCGCGCTGCCGCGGAACCGGCCGATCTACGTGCATTTCGACACGGATATCATCTCCAGCGACGATGTGCCGGCGCAGTCTTACCCCGTGCCGGGCGGACCGAGCGCTGCCGATGTGAAAGCGTTCTTCCAGAAGCTCGCCGAACACGATTCGATTGCGGGCATGTCGATCTCCTCATGGAACCCGGATCTCGACACCGACGGACGGTCCGCCCGCCTTTGTCTGGATTGCGTGGACGGTTTCCTGAATGCTCTTCACTGAACCCTGTCGCATAACATCGGCGTTCGGCGTCGCCGGATGGCTGACGGTGGCGCTATGGCTGTCCTTTGGTTCGACGGCCGCCGGCCGCGACGGCGCGGCGCCGCTGCCGCCGGATCGGCCAGAAACCGAGGAAAATCGCGCGGTTCCGGCGCTGCCTCTTCCGCCGGCAAAACCCGATGCGGCTCAGACGCCGCCGCCAATTGCACAGCCGAAGCAGGCAAAACCTCGGCAGGCGCTGGATCCGGCTTCGACCGGACCGCTGCCGGCAGGAACGCGGGCAACGGCGCTTGCGCCGATCAGCGACACCCTGGGCTGCCGGATCGGCGAACCCTATGACGTGAGTCGACTTGGCCGCACACCGGTCGATCTCTCGCCTGCCGCGCGCCTTGGCGTCGCCATGCTGTCGCCGCTTGCCGACTGGCTCGACAATGCCGTGCAGCCGGCGGCCAAAACGCATCTCGGTGCAGCAGTGTCAGGGCTTCAGGTGTCGGCGTCCTACGTGTGCCGCACGCGGAACAACAGGCCAGGCGCGAAACTCTCCGAGCACGCGCTTGGCAATGCGATCGACATCGGAGCCTTTCGCCTGAGTTCGGGGGATGCGGTGTCCGTCGATCGCGATTGGGGCGGAGAGGGCAATAAGGCGCGGTTTCTAAGAGCCGTTCACGCGGCCGCATGCGCGCGCTTTTCGACCGTTCTCGGCCCGGAGGCCGATGTCCACCACAAGACACATTTTCATCTGGATCAGGGGCGGCGCGGCCCTTTGGCGACCTACCGTATCTGTCAGTGATCGCCCTATGCGAGGCGTTCCGGCCCGGTCAATCAAGACTAAAATGCAGGCTAACCGCGCCGCACCCAATTTTATCGAATCGACACCGGTCTACACAAAGAAGACTTGCAAGACTTCGAGCACATTAGCGCTTGCAGCCGTTGCAACGCTTGCGCCGATAATGAAAACGGTAATGAAGGCCGTGGCCAACGTACCGTTTGGTCCTTGCACCTTGTCCCGCCAATACACGTCCGGCGTGGAGTGGACTTCGAAATCAGTCATTTCATTCACCTGTTGGGCTCGCAGCCCCCAAATGTCGGGGCTGTGACGAAACCGGTTCGACACCGCGCAGCATCAGCCGCACCGCATCGGGTTCGCCTGTCATTCACGCATTACTTGATCGTGAATGTGGTGCGCAGAACCTCGTATATCAACGGGTTCCGGCGGCCTCCTGTCGCAATCCTGCCCTATCGTAAACGCATAACGGCTCGATTCAGTCCGCAGTGCCGTAGCCGCCAGCGGTCGGCGTTTGAAGAATTACGGCGTCGCCGGGAAAAACCCGCGTCTGATCAGCGCCTTGCAGGCGTTCGTTTTGGCCGCCACGACGCCGGATCGTGGTCGATCCGACGGCACCTTCGCTGCCGCCCGCCAATCCATGGGGCTTCACATTTCTGTGTGATGACAGAATCGAGCACTCCATTTCCTCCAGGAACCGGATCGTGCGCAGTGTGCCGTCGCCGGCATTCCAGCGTCCGGTGCCGCCCGAACCCCTTCGGATGTGGAAGTCTTCCAGGACCACCGGAACCCTGAATTCCAGCACTTCGGGATCGGTCAGCCGGGAATTGGTCATGTGCACATGCACGGCGTCGGTTCCGGGAAATCCGTTGCCGGCAGGCGAGCCGGAACAGATCGTCTCGTAATATTGATAGCGGTCGTTGCCGAAGACGAGATTGTTCATCGTGCCCTGGCTGGCGGCCATGGCGCCGAGCGCACCGAGCACGGTGTTGGTGACATGCTGGCTGGTCTCGGTGTTGCCGCCGACGACGGCCGCCGGGTATTTCGGGTTCAGCATGCAATCGTCGGGCAGCTTGATGTGGATCGGCCGAAGACACCCGGCATTCATCGGGATGTCGCTGTCGACCATCAGGCGGAAACAGTAGAGAACGGCGGCGCGGGTGACCGGCGAGGGGGCGTTGAAATTGGTGTCCTGCTGGCCTGATGTGCCGGTAAAGTCGAGCGTCGCTTCTCGCTTGGCGTGATCGACGCTGATCTTGACCCGGATCACCGCGCCCTGGTCGGTACGTGTCTCGAACTCGGAATCGTGCAGTGCGTCGATGACGCGGCGCACGCTTTCCGCGGCATTGTCCTGAACGTGCTGCATATAGGCCAGGACCACGTCGATGCCGAAATGCGCGACCATCTTGCGCAATTCCAGGACACCCTTCTCATTGGCGGCGATCTGGGCCTTCAGGTCGGCGATGTTGTAGGGCACGTTGCGGCACGGATAGGGGTGGTCGGTGAGCACCCGCACAAGGTCGTCCTCCATGAAGACGCCCTCAGAGACCAGTTTGACATTGTCGAACAGCACGCCTTCCTCGTCGACGGTCCGGGCGCGCGGTGTGGTCGAGCCCGGTGCCTTGCCGCCGACATCGGCATGGTGGCCGCGCGAGGCGACCCAGAACAGGATGTCTTTTTCTGCGGCGTCGAAGACCGGCGTGACAACCGTGATGTCCGGCAGATGGGTCCCGCCGTTATAGGGGGCGTTGAGGGCAAAGACGTCTCCGGGACGGATCCGCCCGGCATTGGCGCGGGCAATGCTTTCCACCGACTTGTCCATCGAGCCGAGATGCACCGGCATGTGCGGCGCATTGGCAACCAGGCTGGTGTCAGAGGCGAACACCGCGCAGGAAAAGTCCAGACGCTCCTTGATATTGACCGAGTAGGACGTGTTCTGCAGCGTGACGCCCATTTGCTCGGCGATCGACATGAACAGGTTGTTGAACACTTCCAGCATCACCGGGTCGGCATCCGTTCCGATCGCGCCTGCACGTTCCAGCGCTTGGTGGCGGTCAAGATCGACATGGTTCTTGGCCGTGATCGTGGCGCGCCAGCCGTCTTCGATGACAATCGTCTGGTGATCCTCGACGATGAGGGCCGGGCCGGTCACAACATGCCCCGGTCGCAGGGCGGCGCGTTCGTGGATTCCGGCATTGTGCCAGCGGCCGCCGGAATAAAAGCGCGTCCGTTCGGAAGCATCCGCGGCCGCTTCGGTCACGGGAAGATCCGGTTCGACGATATCGGCACCACCGCCGACCGCTTCCACTTCGAGCGCCTCGACCACGATCGGCTTGTCGCGGGTCACGAAGCCGAACTGCGTTTTGTGCAGGGTTTCGAAGGCGGCCACCATCTTATCCCGGTCGGCGAATGTGACCGGCAACGGCGTATCCGTGCCCTCGTAGCGCAGATGCAGACGGGTGGTTGTTGCGATCCGGTCGTCGTCCAGGCCCTGGTCGCGCAATTCGTCGACGGTTGTCTCGGTCAGGCGGGTTTCTTCTGATTGCAGGGTTTCGAACAGGCCGTCTTCCAGGCGCTTTACAAGGCCTTGCTGACGGCTTGCCCTGATGTCTGCCAGCCCCATCCCGTAGGCCGACAGAATGCCGGACAAGGGGTGGATGAGGACCCGGGTCATGCCGAGCGTGTCGGCGATCTGACAGGCATGCTGGCCGCCGGCACCGCCGAAGCAGGCAAGCGCGTATTCGGTGACGTCATAGCCCCGCTGGACGGAGATCTTCTTGATGGCATTGGCCATGTTTTCGACCGCAATGCGGATGAACCCGTCAGCGATTTCCTCGCGCGACCGACCGTCCCCGATCGCTTCTGAAAGGGTGTCGAAGGCGGCGGTGACCGCATTGCGATCCAGTTCCTGGTCCTGGTCAGGACCGAAGATCTTCGGGAACCTCTTCGGCAGCAACTTGCCGACCATGACATTGGCGTCGGTGACCGCCAGCGGCCCGCCGCGCCGGTAACAGCGAGGACCGGGATTGGCACCCGCCGAATCCGGGCCGACCCGGAAACGCGCGCCGTCATAGTGCAGGATCGAGCCGCCGCCGGCCGCAACCGTATGGATCAGCATCATCGGCGCGCGGATGCGCACACCCGCCGCCTCGGTCTCGAATGTACGCTCATACGCGCCATCGTAATGGGAGACGTCCGTCGACGTGCCGCCCATGTCGAACCCTATGATCTTGTCGCAGCCTGCCATGGAGGAGGTCTCGACAGCGCCGACGACGCCGCCGGCGGGCCCGGACAGGATGGCGTCCTTGCCCTGGAAAAGGTCGGCGTCGGTCAACCCGCCCGACGACATCATGAACATCAGGCGACAGGTGCTGTCCCTCAGGTCGAGTTCCTCGGCCACCTGATCGACATAGCGCCGGAGGATCGGCGACAGATAGGCATCAACGACCGTCGTGTCGCCACGTCCGACCAGTTTCATGAGCGGCGACACGCGATGGCTGACCGAGATCTGATCGAAGCCGAGGGTTTCGGCGATCCGTGCCACCGCCGCTTCGTGATCGGGAAAGGCATAGGCGTGCATGAAAACGATGGCCACCGATCGCAGACCGTCGGCAAAAGCGGACCGCAGGGCGGCTTCGGCGCCGGCAAGATCGACCGGCGTTTCGACTGTCCCGTCGGCCAGGACGCGTTCGTCGATCTCGATCACCTGCTCATAAAGCTCTGCGGGCTTGACGATATGCTTGGCAAAAATGTCCGGGCGGGCCTGATAGCCGATGCGCAACGCATCCCGAAAGCCGCGCGTGGTAACAAGAACCGTCGGCGCGCCCTTGCGTTCCAATAGGGCGTTGGTGGCGACCGTGGTGCCCATCTTGATATGGGCGATGCGGTCGGTGGGCACTGGCGCGTCCGGCGCAAGTCCCATCAGATCCCGGATGCCGCGGATTGCCGCGTCGCGGTAGGCTTCCGGGTTTTCCGACAACAGCTTGTGGGATCGGATCGTACCGTCGGGGGCGCGCCCGACGATATCGGTAAAGGTGCCGCCGCGATCGATCCAGAAATCCCATTTCGCGGTTTCCATCTTCGCGGTCATCGGCCTGAACTCTCTTGCATTTCTCTATCTGCGCCTTGATGGCGCGGTGCGGGCGGGAAATCAATCGTCAAGCCTCAGGGAATGCATATCCGCATGGGTCGGGGATGACGGTGAAATCAACTCGACAGGCCGCGGCGGACCGCCTATTAACCAGCATTTCCCATGATGACGGTGGTCTGCTCGGCATGAGCCTTTGGAGCCGGTTTGGACAGTTTGCGGAGTCGATCGGGTCCGGCGGTGCGCAGCTGCTCGACCGGATCTCGAACGCGTTTTCCTCCTCGGCGGGCCTGTCGGTGGCCTTTACGGCGGCGATGATCGCGCTGTCGGCAAAGATGGCCAAGGCCGACGGCATCGTGACACAGGACGAGGTGGTCGCGTTCCGTGAGATCGTGGAAATCCCGGAAGGCCAGGAAAAGCACGTCATCCGGCTGTTCAATCTGGCGCAATCGGACGTGGCCGGGTTCGATGTCTATGCTCGGCGGATCGCGGCACTGTTCCCCGACGAACCGGAAACCCTCGTAGACATCATCGATGGTCTGTTCCACATCGCCAAGGCGGACGGCGTGGTGCACGAAAACGAACTCGCCTTCCTCGAAGCCGTTGCGGACATCTTCAAGATCGATTCCCACCGCTTCCGGCAGATCAAGGCGCGGCATATCGATGACCCGACGCCTGATCCCTATGTCATCCTGGGCATCACCGACGATGCCGGCGAAGCTGAACTCAAGGCACAGTACCGACGCCTCGTGGCAGAGAACCACCCCGACAAGCTGACGGCGCGCGGTGTACCGGAAGAGTTCGTCAAACTGGCCAACGATCGGCTGGCGGCCATCAATGGGGCCTGGGCGCAGATCCGTAAGGAACGCGACTTTTGAGCCCGGTGTCATGTCGGATCCGTCGGGCCCCTTTTGCCGGTTTCTGACCCATGAAACCGGACACAAGCGGCATTGAGATCGCCTGGCGCGCCTCGCCCAATCACGGGCCGCGGAAATCCGAAGGCCCGATCGACATTCTGCTTCTGCATTACACGGGCATGCCGAGTGCGGAATCGGCGATCGACTGGTTATGCGATCCGGAGTCCGGCGTGTCTTGCCATTACCTGGTCGATGAGGCCGGCCGTACCACCCAGATGGTTGCCGAGGACAGGCGGGCCTGGCATGCCGGCAAGTCGTTCTGGCAGGGCGAGACCGACATCAATTCCCGTTCGGTCGGGATCGAAATCGCCAATCCGGGGCATTTCGAAGGATATCCCGACTTTCCCGATGTTCAGGTCCGGGCCGTCATCGCCTTGTCCCGCGCGATCTGTGCGCGGCACGGCATTCCGCCTGCCCGCGTCCTCGCGCATTCCGATGTCGCCCCGGGTCGCAAGATCGATCCGGGGGAAAAATTTCCCTGGAGCCGTCTTGCCGGCGACGGCATCGGCCTGTGGATCGAGCCCGAGCCGCCGGCAGGCGGCCGGTTCTTCCAGGAAGGCGATAGCGGCGCACCGGTCGAGGCGTTGCAGGCCATGCTCGCCCTTTACGGTTATGCAATCGAACCGACAGGCACGTTCGACAGCACGACCCGCGAGATTGTTACGGCGTTTCAGCGGCACTTCCGTCCGGCGCAGGTCGACGGTGTTGCGGACGCGTCCACCATCGAAACACTGCATAAACTGTTGCAGCAATGCGGGCCGGCCGACACCGCGGATCGAGATGCCCCATGAAGATCGCGGCGATTGAACTCTATCAGGTCGATCTGCCCTATTCCGGCGGCATCTATTTGCTGTCAGGCGGCAGGGAATATCGCTCCTTTGACGCCACGATCGTCCGTGTTCTGGCCGATGACGGCACGGACGGGTGGGGCGAAAGCACGCCCTTCGGGGCGACCTATATCGCGGCCCATGCCGCGGGCGTCAGGGCAGGCATCGCGGAGATGGCGCCGCACCTGATCGGACGAGATCCGCGCCACACCGATCGACTGAACGACGCGATGGATTCGGTTCTGACAGGCCACAACCATGCCAAGGCGGCCTTTGACGTCGCGTGTTGGGACCTGTTCGGCAAATCGGTCGGAATGCCGGTCTGCGATCTGCTGGGCGGCGGGACAGGGCAGAGGATGCCGGTAATCTCGTCGATCCCCGCCGGCGAGCCTGAAACCATGCGTGCCCGCGTCGCCGACCATCGGAGGCGGGGATATCGCGGCCATTCCATCAAGATCGGAGCGAGCGACAGCGAGGGGGGACCGTCGCTCGACGCCGAACGGATCGCCGCATCGCTGGCGGACCGCTCTTCCGGCGAGTTTTTCCTGGTCGATGCCAATGGCGGGCTGAGCCCGGAAAGCGCGCTGCGCATGCTGCGCCTCCTGCCGGATGGCCTCGATTTCGTCCTGGAGGCGCCCTGCGCCACTTGGCGTGAGACGCTGTCCCTGCGCAAGCGCTGTTCCGTTCCGATCGCGCTCGACGAACTGGCGCAGCACGATGCGGACATCGTCCAGCTTATCGCGTCGGATGCCGCCGACAGTATCGGTCTGAAAATCTCCAAGGCCGGAGGGCTGACGCGCGGTCGGCGCCACCGTGACATGGCAATCGCCGCGGGCCTAACCCTCAGCGTCCAGGACACAGTCGGCTCGCACATTGCCTTTGCCGGGATCCTGCACCTCGGTCAGACCGTGTCCGCGCGATCGCTGCGGTGCGTGCTCGATGTGCGCGATATGGTCACCACCAGGACCGCTGCGTTGGATGCCCCGCTTCAGGATGGCGGTGTGCTTGCGCCTGACAGGCCGGGCCTCGGCCTTACCGTCGACACCGATGTGCTCGGACCGCCCGTCGCGACATGGCCGGAATGACAATGGGTCTTGAAACCGACATTCTGATCGTCGGTGCCGGCGTTGCAGGCCTTCGACTGGCCGGCATTCTGGACGAACAAAAGAGCGAGTACCGGGTCGCGGAAGCGCGGGACCGCGTTGGCGGCCGGGTCCTGTCGTCAACCCTTTCGACACCGCCGGACGGCATCTACGATCTCGGTCCGGCCTGGTTCTGGCCCGGCCAGCCGCGTGTGGCCGAGCTTGCCCTGAAACTGGGGCTGACCGTGTTCGAGCAATACGCCGAAGGGCGCATGGTTTTTGAGGATCAGTCCGGAGCCATCCGGCGCGACCTGACGATGGCGCCGATGGCCGGCAGCCTTCGTATCGCCGGCGGTCTGGGGGCGTTGACGGATGGTCTCGCGAGGGTGCTTCCTGGTGAACGCGTTCACCTGAACACCATCCTGAGCGGCATGACTCGAGCCGATGGCGGTGTTCTTGCCGCCTTTACCGCGCCGGACGGGTCGCTTTCGGTCAGGGCAAACAAGGTGGTTCTCGCACTGCCTCCGCGGCTGGCTGCAGATCGGATCGCATTCGACCCGGACTTACCGCGAGAGGCGCACGAGGCCATGCGAGCCGTGCCGACATGGATGGCCGGACATGCCAAGGTCGTCGCCGTCTATACGCGACCTTTCTGGCGGGAATCCGGGCTTTCGGGCGATGCGATCAGCCATCGCGGACCGCTCGCCGAAATCCATGATGCGTCGCCGCAAGCGGCGGACAGGGGCGCCCTGTTCGGCTTTGTGGGCGTGCCGGCCAGCGCGCGGCGCGCTGCCGGGC
>JANQQB010000434.1 GCA_028285165.1 Rhodobiaceae bacterium | reverse complement strand
CCTTGCCGCAAGCGGCGGTGTCTTTGTGGGGTAACATAGGCACCAACCCCATGATTGCCAACCCGACCGGTTTCAAGTGCCGATGCGACCTTTCGCGCTGGCCGGATCCGGAAAGCCGCATGATCAAACGGACCTTACACGCTGGGCATCCGGATCCATATCGAGATGGATAGGCCGAATCGTGGCCCATTCGCAATGTTTTGATCGATTCGGGGTAAACCCACCGGCAATACGAATGATTTGCCCGCCCACAAACACGGCCGGCACGCTTTCGATTGCCTTGACGGGAACATCGGGATCGAAAAACGGTGCCGCGGCAGCGCGATTGGATCGGCCGAGCGCCCTGATTCGGGCGTCCGGCGCCGCTGGACGGCCGGTTTCGACGACAAACCGATCGTCCCAGACGATCCTTTCCTCAGCGCCAAGTTCGAGGTCGGGAAACCCTGTTCGGCCGGCTTCCCGGTAGATCCAGACGGTCGATCCAAATCGTTCGAACATACAACCGGAAAGGGTACCGGCGACCGCGTGTCGGTCACCGGGTTCGCAGAACGCCGCCGCCAGGCGTTCCAGCCTGTCAAGACGCGGTGCGTACCGGCATCCCGTCACACCTTCGATGAGGCTGGCAAGAACGCGCAATCGGACTTCCTCGGGTTCGCCCGACAATCCGGCCCAGTCGAGCCGGACGAATCCGGCCGGATAGCGGTTCGTGCATCGCTCCAGGGCCAAGTGCGCATAATGGTCGATCGCATCCCGTCCGCGTCGAAGCGCCTCAGCGGCCCGCGCCAGGCGGGCGGGCGAAAGCCCCGCATCCTCTAGAGCTGGCAGGAGTTTGCGAAACCGCACCCGGTCGAAACGCTCGTTTTCATTGCTCGGATCGTCGATCCAGGCATGCCCCTCGGCTTCGAGCACATCCATCAGGCGCCGACGCGGCACGTCCAGCAACGGCCTCAGCACGGTCAGTCCATGCATGGCGCCGGCCGCCGGCATTGCCGCCAGTCCGCGCAATCCGCTGCCCCGGGCCAGTCTCAGCAAAAGCGTTTCCGCCTGGTCGTCCTGGTGGTGGGCGGTAACGAGGGCACAGACGCCGTCCTGCCCGGCCGCCTCGGCCATCAGCCGATAGCGTGCCTCGCGCGCGGCCGCCTGAAGGTTTCCCGAAAGCGCGCCCGGTGCCCGGGTCAGGATCCGGCAGGCTATCCCGGCATCCTCGCTCCATGCGGCGACCTGCCGTGCTTCGGCGGCCGCCTCGGCCCGCAATCCGTGATCGACGGTGTAGACCACAAGCTCCGGGAAATCCGCAAACCGCTGCCGGGCCCGCACCGCGAGCCGCAACAGAGCGACCGAATCCCGGCCGCCCGAAACCGCAAGCGCCACCTTGCGGTGGGCTCTCAGGACGTCCAGGTATTCGACGAGGTCTTCAGTCACGGCACAGGTCCGTCATCTGCCGGGCCGGTCCATGTTCGGCAATGCGGTCGCCAAGCCGGTCAACGTGGCTCAGGACGCGCACCCGATGACCCGGCTTTCCACCGCCGCCCGGTTCTTCACCGAGGCCGGCGCTTCCGGGAACTTGGCGAGCAATTCGCCGTAAGTCGCACAGGCAGCGGCCTGTTCGCCCAGGCCGGCAAGCGCAAGTCCGAGCTTCAAGAGACTGTCCGGTCCTTTGGTGCTGCCCGGATATTCGCTGTAGCTCTTCAGGAACGCGTCCGCCGCCTCGCGATAAAGACCGCGCGCGAACAGGCTTTCGCCGAGCCAGTATTGGGCATTGCCGGCAAGCTGGTGATCCGGATAGGCGGTCAGAAAATCGCGGAACATGCGTTCCGACGTGGTGTAATCGCCCTGCAGGACATGCGTATAGGCCGCTTCGTAGTCCTGATTGGGTTCACCCGAGACGGGTGCCGCTGCCGGGCCAGGCTCTTGCGAGGCCGGCGGTGCAACGGGATCGTTTGAATTGCCGCGGGCCAGCGCCGAAAGGTCGAGCGGTCCGCCGGACGCGCCGCCCTGGTCAGCGCCGCCGGACTGGGTGTTGCTGCCATCTTCGGCATAGCTGCCGGGCAAGGTGCCAAGCACGTGTTTTTGAGGATCGCCGGTCTGATAGGCGCGGCTCGAATTCGCGGCGAGGTCGGTGTCCGATGGGGTCGGCGGGTTCACGTCGCCCCTTTTCTGGTCGCCCGATTCAAGCTGCTGGAAGCGGAATTCGTTGTCCTCCTGCATGCGCCGCATCTGATCCTGCAACTGGCGCAGCTGGAAGGACAATTCCTCGATCTTGCCGGTGAGGTTGCGGATTTCCTGTTCCACGCCGTCGACGCGCAGATTGAGTTCGGCCGCTTCGCGGGTGCGTTTGTTGCCGCCGAACAATTGCGCGACCTGGAAAGATCGCTCGATCCCGCTGTTGCCGCCGGGCGGCGCATGGCGGGTCTCGTCCGCCATCGATGCGCCTGGGGCGACGGACAGCAGAAGGGCGACGGCTAGGGCCGCCGCGGACGACGATGCGGATAACCTGGACATGGGCGCTCTACACGTTCTCCAATCCACCCCCGGTCGATGTCCGAACACTCCCGGTCAGGAGACTGACGATGCAACACGGCATCTTCCCACAAGACACCGGGTCGCATCGCACCGCCGGGCCCGATTCGGAATTCGAAGCGTCGGGCCGGGCGCGTTTGCCGTCAATCCCTCTCCGATTGCCCATGCAATCGGCCGTCGGACCGGTTCGGTTCAACGGAGCGTGCGGATAATGCCAAGAATTGTCGAACAACACTATGGCATCTTTGCAATGCTGCGAAAGAATCGTGC
>JANQQB010000421.1 GCA_028285165.1 Rhodobiaceae bacterium | reverse complement strand
GGCGGCTCGATCGCCTCGGTGGATGCCGGCGGTATTCTGCAGGTCGGTCCGGAATCGGCCGGCTCCGATCCGGGTCCGGTCTGTTACGGGCTCGGCAACGAGCGGCCGACGGTGACCGACGCCAACCTCGTGCTCGGCCGCATCAATGCCGAACGCCCGATCGGCGGCCGCCTCGACCGGCTCGATGTCGCTGCGGCGCACCAGGCCATCGCCACCCATGTCGGCGACCCGCTCGGCCTCGATCCGCTGGCGGCGGCAGAAGCCATCCTGCGGGTTGCGAACGCAAAAATGGCCGGCGCCATTCGGCTCGTTTCCATCGAACGCGGCCACGATCCGACGCGCTTTGCCGCCATGCCGTTCGGCGGCGGCGGCGCCTTGCATACCGGCGCCCTGATGCACGATGTCGGACTGGACTCGGCGATCGTACCGCGCTTTCCCGGCGTGACCTCCGCGCTCGGCTGCGTCGTCGCCGACATGCGGCACGACCGGGTGCGCACCGTGAACCGTTTGCTGACCGACGTTGATCCCACCGAAATGCAGGCGGATCTCGAGGCGACCGCCGTTGATCTTGCAGCCCTTCTCGACCGGGCCGGCGTCACCTTCAGCGCGGTCGATCGGCAGATCGAACTCGACATGCTCTATGTCGGACAGACCCACACGGTCTCGGTTCCGCTGGACGTCGGATCGGACCCGTTGGACAAAGCCCAGATCCAGAAGGCCTTCGATACCGCCTATAAGGCGGCCTATGGCCGGCTCCTGGAAAACATCCCCGTGCGCATCATGAATACCCGCGTCACACTGATCGGCCGGCGCCCGGCATTCGACATGACGGTGTTTGCGCCATCCAATGGAAAGTCACTTGATGCGTGTCTGAACGAGACCCGCTCGGTCCGCATCGACGGTGCCGACCGCGCGGTCCCGGTCTACGACCGACTGGCCATCGCCGTCGATGCCGTCATTCCAGGCCCGGCAATCCTGGAACAGCCGGATACGACGATCTTCATCGATCCCGGCCTTGCCGGCCGGGTCGACCGCTTCGGCAATGTCGTCATCCGACGTACGGAGGCCCCATCCGATGGCTGATACGCCGCTTGCGCTCGATCGAACGGCGCTTCTGGTCGTCGATCTCCAGAACGATTTCCTGCACCCCGAAGGTGCCTATGGTCGCGCCGGCCAGTCCGCGCCGGAGATCGGTGCCCTGCCCGCGCGCCTGCTGCCGCTGGCAGAAGCCCTGCGCCGCGGCGGCGGCTGGATCGTCTCCACCCAGTTCACGCTGGTGCCCGGCAAGGGCGGCGAACCGTTCATTTCCGATCATCTGAAACGCCTGCGACCCTTCCTCGGCACAGGCGACTTCGCACCAGGAGCCTGGGGCCATCAGCTTGTCGACACGCTGCAGCCGGCAGATATCACGGTCGAGAAGGTCGCCTATTCGGCGTTCTACATGAGCCGGTTGGAATTCGCCCTCAATCGGGCCGGCATCGATACCCTGATCGTCGGCGGCATCGTGACCAATGGCGGCGTGGCCTCGACGGTACGCGACGCGCATGTGCGCGATTTCCACACCATCGTTCTGTCCGACGGCTGTGCGGCCTTCAATCCGGACGTCCACGCCACGTCAATCGCCGATCTTGCGACGATTTCGACAGTCATGACCTGTGCCGAGGCGCAGGAAAACCTGTCCAACGGCTAGCCCGCCATGAACGTGATCCGCCCCGTTCCCGATGAGGCCTTCGATCTGACATGCGATGTCGCCGTCATCGGTGCCGGCGCCTGCGGCCTGACCGCCGGCTTGAGAGCGCTCGAAGCCGGTGCCGACGTCATCGTGCTGGAGCGCGACGCGACACCGTCGGGATCGACAGCGCTGTCTTCGGGTTTTGTCCCCGCTCCCGGCACCCGGTTTCAGGCGGCGCGCGGCATTGCCGACGATCCGGAACAGTTTGCCGAAGACATCCAGGCAAAAGCAACCGGTGGCGCCGATCCGGAAATCGTATCGACCGTCACCCACGCGATCGGGCCGGCACTCGAATGGCTTGCCGATCGGCATGGCCTGGAATGGGACGTGCTCGACGGCTTTCTTTATCCGGGCCATCGCATCCACCGCATGCATGCTGTCCCGGAGCGCACGGGTGCCGCGCTGATGGGACGGCTGCTGACGGCCGCCGAGCGCAGCGGCCTGACGCTGGTGACCGACGCCCATGTCACGGCGTTGTTTGTCGATGCGACCCGGCGCGTCGCCGGCCTTGAGATCACCCGGCCGGACGGCCGGACTGAAACGCTCGGGTTCAAGGCTCTGATCCTTGCCTGCAACGGCTATGGCGGCAATCCGGACCTTGTCGCGCGGCACATTCCGGAAATGACCAACGCCCCCTATTACGGGCACACGGGCAATCAGGGCGATGCCGTGATCTGGGGCGAAGCGCTCGGAGCGGCGTCCCGCGATCTGACGGCCTATCAGGGCCACGGCTCGTTGGCGCACCCGCACAACATTCTGATCACCTGGGCCCTGATGATGGAAGGCGGCATCCAGGTTAACCGCGACGGACGGCGCTTTTCCAACGAACATGCGGGCTATTCGGAACAGGCAGAAAAGGTGCTCGGCCAGCCCGGCGGCATCGCATGGGCCATCTACGATGCGGCCCTTCATCAGCGCGGCCTGGAATTCCCCGATTACCGGGAAGCTCATGCGGCCGGCGCCATCCTTACCGCCGACAGCCCCGATGCCCTGGAACGGGCCTGCGCGCTCACCGCCGGCTCGATAAAGGTCACGCTGGAGGATTTGCAAACCTTGCGCGATTCCGGCCCAGGTCACCGAAAAGACGCCTTCGGGCGGGATTTCTCTGAATGGAAACCGTTTGTCGCGCCCTATCACGCCGTGCGCGTTACCGGCGCGGTGTTTCACACCCAGGGCGGGCTCGCGGTCGATGACAAGGCCCGGGTCAAGACAAGAGACGGCGGCATCCTGGCGAACCTGTTTGCCGCCGGCGGCGCAGCCTGCGGCGTCTCCGGTGCCCGGGTCGAGGGCTATCTTTCGGGCAATGGCTTGCTGACCGCGATCGGCCTCGGCTTCGTTGCCGGCAAGGCAGCCGCGGACGCCACGCAATCGGATCAGGCATTGTGAACGCGCAACCGGAAGGATCGGTCGCTGAATCCTAAGCGGACCGAACCGCCGAAGCGCTCTAACCCGTAATCCAGTCGAACGCCTGACGAACCGCCTCTTTTGCACCGCCGTGCAGGCAATGGCCATGCGCCACCACGAGATTGTCGAAATCCCATCCCAGGATCCGGTCGACACTCAGCCGCAGGGCGGCCTTGTCGCGGACGCTGAGCTTGATGTCCAGCGGCACGCCGCCGTCCTTGCCCAGAATGCCCGCCGCATGTTTGACGCCACGCCAAACCCACGTTTCGCCGGCCGCCTCATGCTTTTGAATCAGATCCGTGATGATAAGCGTTCCGGACGATTTGTGCAGAAACACGACCTCGTCCAGGACGGCATGACCCTCGACGGCGCAATGATCGATCTCATCGCTCCACGGGGCTTCAACGTTATTCGTGAGCAGCGTATCGACAGCGATATTCGGATGGCGCTCGGTAAAGGCCGGCGAGGCCCAAACCGTGGCTGACGGATAAAGAGCCCTCCATGGCTCAATGCCGAGACTGTGGATCTTGTTGGGCGCAACGAGATGCTCCACCGGACCCAGTTCGTTGACTGCAGCGCAACGTTCCGGCGTCGGTTGCACGGGCGAGTGAACCCACACCCCGCCCGAATTCAGTCGGGCGACCGTCATCCGCGTGGTGAACGGCAGCACGCCGAACATGCGGACGTTGTCGCCGTCCAGTGTCCAAAGCTTCTCACCAAAAGACTGCATGGTTCCAGCTACAAAATTGCGTCTCGTCGCGCAGGGGCAGGCTCCCTCCGGAGATCATACAATCCTGTAGCAAAAGATGGGACGCGGACGCGGAAAATCGACCGGCGTCAGCCTTCCAGCGACAGCAGCGAGCCCTTCAGATAGGCACCGGTGCCCTGATAGTGCTGCAAGAGCAGAGAAACTGCCTCATCGGCGTTCCGGGCGATCGCGGCATCGAAGATCTGACGATGTTCCTCCGCAATATCGCGCTGCGGGTAAGCGCTGGTGACCGCGATATAGCGATATCGGATGTTCTGGTCGTAGAGCTGCTCGCAAAAGCCAAGGAGCGGCCGCGATCCGCAGCCCGACAGAAGCGCCATGTGAAACGCCCGGTGCGCCGTCTCCCAGGCTGTTGTCGTGCGCAACTCGCCTGACGCCGACCGGTCTGTCCGGGTCAGGCGATGATGGGCAAGCACCAGGTTCTCTTCCCATGCGACCCCGGAATTGCGGATCGATTCCGTGAGCGCGCGTTCTTCCAGCCAGCAGCGTGTCGTCAGTAATTCCTCGAATGCGGCCAGCGAAATCTCCGCCACGCGGAAACCCCGCTGATCGATCCGGTCGACGAGCCCCTCCGAAGTCAGGAGGCTGAGGGCTTCGCGCAGCGGACTGGCGCCGGCCTCGTAGCAGTCCCGCAAGGTCTCGATCTTGAGCTTGGCGCCCGGCTTGAGCACACCCGTAAGGACATCCCGCCGTAGCCGGTCGTAGACCATCGAGGTGATGGAGACCGGTTTCGCAACCTCCGCTTCGCCCAGTTCAGGCGCGATCTGCATCAGGCATCCTCCAGGGTGCACAATCCGTCCGGTCGGCTCATTCCGGCGCCTCCGCAAGGATGAAGTCGAAATCGACCACGTAATAGGGATTGCTCATGCGATCCCGGGCCGCGATGTCGGGCGCGATGGTCGAGGCATCGGTGCGCATTTGATACTGCATGATCAGATCCTCGCGCACCCCGAAAACCGCGTCCGCGTCGAGATAGGCGTCGTCATCGGGAAACACTTCGGTGACAAGCGTGCGGTATCCCGCAGCTTCCACGATGAAATGCAGATGCGAGGGACGCCAGGGGTGACGTCCGGTCGCATGCAGCAGCGTACCGACCGGCCCGTCATCCGGGACCGTATAGGGCGCGGGGCGAATCGTTGTGAACGCATACCGGCCGTCCGGGCCCGTGACCTGACGGGCGCGCAGATTGTAATCCGGCTGGGCGGCATCCTGGTTGGAATAAAGGCCGTTATCGGCCGTCTGCCAGATCTCCAGCGCCGCGCCCTCGATGGGCTCGCCAGCCCGGTTCTTGACGAAGCCTTCTACCAGCACGGTGTCGCCGTCATTGTCGCCTTTCAGGTCACCGCCGACCGGCAGGTCGGGTGCCCCCGTTATGTGGAACGGTCCAAGCACGCTCGAATTCGTGGCGTCCTGCGGCGAGTGGATCATGTCGACCAGCGACGACAGGCCGAGCACGTCGGAAAACAATACAAACTCGTTGCGTTCCGGCGTGGTGATCTTAGCCGCCTTGGTGAGCAGTTCGATCCCGGTCCGCCATTCCTCATGGGTCAACTCGGTTTCGCGGGCGAAATCGTGCAGATGGGCTGCCAGGCGCTCCAGCACGAAACGCAGGCGCGGCGAGGTGTCCGGCGCCATCAGGTCGACGAAGGTCTGGGTCACAGTATCGCTTGTTACGGACCGCATGCAGTTTCCTCCACTCCTCGATCACGATTGTCCGGCAGGCTAGAGCATTGTGTGATTAGCTTGATCCATTTGACCGGCTTTTCAGGCCTTCTGGCTAGGCGCGGTCGCCGCCGTGGTCTGATTGACCACAAGGCGGTCGCAACGACGTCCAGAAGGCCTGAAAAGTCG
>JANQQB010000396.1 GCA_028285165.1 Rhodobiaceae bacterium | reverse complement strand
ATCCGCGACAAGCAGAATATCCCGCTCCCGGCAGATCCGCTGGATCTCAGGCCAATAGCTTGCCGGCGGTACGATGACGCCGCCCGCCCCCTGGATCGGCTCGCCGATAAAGGCGGCCACGTTGTCGGCACCGATATCGTCGATCGCCCTTTCCAGTTCGCGGGCGGCCTGCAATCCGAAAGCCTCCGGATCCATGTCGCCGCCCTCGCCGAACCAATAGGGCTGCGCAATGTGATGGATATCGGGGATCGGCATACCGCCCTGCCGATGCATGTGTGTCATGCCGCCGAGGCTGGCGCCGGCATAGGTGGATCCGTGATAGGCATTGTGCCGGGCGATCACGACCTTCTTGTCCGGCCTACCGGTCGCCGCCCAATAGGTGCGCACCAGGCGCAGCACCGTGTCGTTCGCCTCGGAGCCGGAATTGCAGAAGAAGACGTGGTTCAGCGGGTCCGGTGCCAGTTCGGCGAGTTTCTTGGCAAGCGCGATCACCGGCGGATGGGTGGTCTTGAAGAAGGTGTTGTAATAGCTGAGTTCGGCCATCTGGGCCTGCACGGCTTCGGTTATCTCCTGACGCCCGTGCCCGATATTGACGCACCACAGCCCGGCCATGCCGTCGAGAATCTTGTTGCCGTCCGAATCCCAGAGCCAGATGCCGTCGGCGCGGGTGATCACCCGGCTGCCTTCCGCGTTCATCACCTTGGAATCGGTGAACGGATGCCAGTGATGGGCGGCATCCTGTTCCTGAAGCAGGGCGGTCGGATATTCGTTGGAGGTTCGCAGCATGAGACCTGTTCCGATCGATGATGCCGGCATCGGCGGCGGGTAAAAGGAGCACCCGCACGGTGGCTTCTGCGAGTGCGGGGAGAGGCTATCCGGGCGTCGGCAAAGGTTCAATCACTATCGGCACGCATATGACAGCCCGCCACAACGAAAACGCCCGGCACTGCCGGGCGTTGAGGAATTGCGTTGAAAACTGTGTGCCGATGATCAGGTGACGACGACCCGCGTGCCGATCTTCGTGCGCTCGTACAGGTCGGCGACGTCGTGATTGAGCAGCCGGACGCAGCCGCTCGACATCGCCTTGCCGATGCTCTTGGGATCGTTGGTGCCGTGCAAGCGATACAGCGTGTCGCGATTGCCCTGAAACAGGTAGAGCGCCCGTGCGCCAAGCGGATTGCCGATGCCGCCGGGCATGCCGCCCCGATAGGGTTTCAGCCGCGGCTCGCGAGCGATCATTTCCGGCGGCGGCGTCCAGCGCGGCCATTTCGCCTTGCGTCGGACGGTGGCCCGTCCGGCCCATTCGAAGCCTTCGCGGCCGACTCCGATGCCGTACCGGATCGCCACATTGTTCTCGTCGACGAGATACAAGTACCGTTCGTTCGTATCGACGACGATCGTGCCCGGTTTTTCGTTTGTACTGTAGCGCACCACGCGCCGATGGAATTGCCGCGGCACGACATTCAGGCTGGCTTTGCGGATACGATGTTTTTCGTTCGGCGACGGGGCATAGGCACTCGTCAGCAGCGACGGGTCGGCCCCTTCCGGCAGCAGCGGATTGCAGCCGGCCACTCCGATCGCCGCAAAACCCGCAACCCCTTGCAAGAAATGTCTTCGGTCCATTGTCTGTTCCCTACAAATCCGACTTCGTGGATTTCCTCACCGTAAGGCGGACGTTCCAATCATGAGCGCCGGGCGATTGATTCGGTCCGGCAAAACACACACCCGAATCCTAGCTACCATAGAACAGAACGGGATTCTGTGGCTTTTGGGATACGGTATTGTGGCCAAAAGATAGCAAAGTCGTGAAGACGCGAACCAGCCCGTAAAACTCCGAGCCGGGGTCTGCGACAAAACCGCCCGGGCGTTACTGCGCTGGAGCGTCCGGTGATTTGAGAGTGAAGATGCCGACCGGTTCGGAGCGCCCCCGGATCGGCAGGCTGCCCTTGTCTTCCAGCACAAAACCGGTTGTCTGGGCGGCCGTCGCTTCGGCGATAAGAATTTTTGTGCCGGTCTCCTTGTTCGCCTGTTCCAGGCGCGCACTGACATTCACCGCATCGCCATAAACCGTGTAGCTCAGCCGCCCTTCCGCGCCGATGGCCCCGGCAACCAGCGGTCCGGTATTGATGCCGATTCGGCAGGACAGTTTCTGGCCGCCATATTCGCGTTCTTCCACGGTGGCGAGGATGTCGCGTGCCGCGCGTATGGCCCGGGTCGCATGGTCTTCGGCCGGGATCGGTACGTTGAACACCGCGAGAATGGCGTCTCCCTGGAACTGGGTGATCATGCCCTGTTGTTTTTCGATCAGCGCGACGATGTCTGAAAAGAACGCGTTCAGCGTGCCGACGACCACCTGCGGGTCACGCGATTCGGCGAACTTGGTGAACCCGACGATATCGAGGAAGAGGACGGTGCCGGTGGTCGATGCGGGGCGCGCCACGTCGTCACTGCCGGTGAGCAGGTGTGCGACACTTTCCGGGACGTATTTGCCGAACAGGTCGCGGATACGACGGCGTTCCTTCAGGCCGTCGACCATGGCGTTGAACGCCGCTGCCGCCCGATCCAGTTCCAGGATCGGATGCGGCGGCAGAACGGGCACGTCGTCGAGGCGTTCCTGTTGGACCAGTCCGGCCGCTGTCGAAAAACGGCGGATCGGCTGCGCGGCGCGGCGACCGACGAAAACCGCGACCACAATGAAGAAGACAAGCAGGCCGAGCCCGATCCAGACGAGGTTGACGAGGGGGGCAACGTCCTGTTCGCCCGCCAGCGGGTCGATATGTACCCCGATCGTCACCATGGCGCCGGACTGGCGTACCCGGTCTTCCATGAGCACCATGACGCGCTCCTGACGGTCCGCCGTGCGCAGCATGAAGACTTCCGCATTCTCGACCGGGCCAATGAGGTTCGGTTCCAGGCGCGTACCTGTATAGACCTCGCGCAGGAAAATATCGTCCATGTCGGCGAGTGCGATCGGCGGACCGACCGGCGCTTCGGCCCGGCTGGGATGCGCAAGCACGCGCTGTTTGTTGAGGATCAGGAAGCGCGTCAGCGGAAAGCCGCGATAGGTTGCACCTTCGGACAGGTTGCGCGACAGGCGTCGCACGTCGGATCGGATTTCGACGATAGCGATGTCCCGCCCGTCGCGGCGCGCCGGCGTGATGAAGGCGCTTGTCGTCTGGCCGGTCAGGGCCGATGGCCGGATGACCCAGAGACCCTCCGGTTTCAGCCTGTCGAGCGGCGCCAGCCATTCCTGGCGCCATACGACATCGACCACCCGGTCATCCGACCGATCGTAGTACAAACCGGAACCGTCCCGGAATTGGATCGTGACGGCATTGATCTGCGGCAGATTGCCGACCGCGCCCGACATCAGCAATTGCAGGCTCTCATGATCGTCGAGCGGCAGGTCGCCGTCTTCGATCTGCCTTGCCACCAGTCGTCCGAGGTTCTCCATGGGGCCGAAGTGATCGCGGATCTCGTCCTCTGCATCCTTCAGCATCACCTTGACGGTCTCGGCGAGCGCAGTGCGGGTGTTTTCGAGTGTTGTAAGCACCGCCACGGCAAACACCGCGCCCGTGGAGGCGACGATCATCGTCCCGAGCACGAACGACAGGACGGTCGACAGATGAAACCGGGTCATGGTGCCGGCCGGGTTCTGACAGGCGGTTCGCTCATGTGTCGAGGATCAGCGTATCCGTCGGCGACCACGTCACCCAGACATCGTCTCCGATGTCGAGGCTGTTCATGGTTTCCCGGGTCTCGTTCTGGATCAGAACCGAGAGCCGTGTGCCTCCGATCTGGACGTACATGGTGCTGACATCGCCGTAATAGGCCCAGTCGCTGATCCGGCCGCGGGCCCGGATCGCGCTTTCGGCGGGCTCGGCCTTGCTGACGGCGATCTTTTCCGGCCGGACCGCGACGCAGACCTGGCCGGCGGCCGAGCTTGCCTTAGGAACCGGCACGTCACCGATCCCGTCGATGGCAACGACGACGTCGCTGCCGGGTGCGCTGGTGACATTGGCATCCAGAAGGTTCACCCGGCCGATGAAATCCGCCACGAACCGGTTGGTGGGATTTTCGTACATTGTCCCCGGTTCATCGATCTGCCGGATCTTGCCGCTTTCCATCACCGCGACCCGGTCGGCCATCGACAGCGCCTCGTCCTGATCGTGGGTGACGATGATGAAGGTGATGCCGACGCGTTGCTGCAGATGGGCGAGTTCGAGCTGCATGTGTTCGCGCAGCTTGGCATCAAGGGCCGACAGCGGTTCGTCGAGCAGAAGCACCTTGGGCCGCTTGACCAATGCCCGGGCAAGCGCGACCCGCTGGCGCTGGCCGCCCGACAATTGATCGGGTTTGCGTTTGGCCAGCCCCGGCAATTGCACCATGTCGAGGGCTTCCGCCACCAGCGGCGCGATCTCATTGCGCGGATGGCCCGCGACCCTCAGGCCGTAGGCGACATTGTCCTCCACGCTCATATGCGGAAACACCGCATAGGACTGGAAGACCATGTTGACCGGCCGCCGGTTCGGCGGAACCGTCGACATCTCCTCGCCGTCGATGAAGATTTCGCCCTCGGTGGTCGTCTCCAACCCGGCAATCATGCGCAACAAGGTGGTCTTGCCGCAGCCCGAGGGGCCGAGCAGGGCAAAAAACTCGTTCGGTCGGATGTCGAAGGAAACATTGTCGACAGCGGAAAACGAACCGAACGACTTGCTGACATTGCGGATCGAGACCATGGCGTCGGTCATCGGCGAAATTCCTCGGTTACTCGGTCTTGTGCGGCGCCTGCAGGCGCATGGCGATAATTGTGGCGATCATCGTGATGACGATCAGCACTGTGGAGGCTGCATTGACTTCCGGTGTCACGGAAAAGCGCACCATGGAATAGACCTTGACCGGGAAGGTGACCGTGTCGGGTCCGGATGTGAAGAACGTGATCACGAAGTCGTCGAGCGACAGGGTGAAGGCGAGCAGGGCGCCGGCAATCAGACCCGGACGCATATAGGGCAGGATGACGCCGGTAAACGTCTGCCATTCGCTCGCCCCGAGATCGCGGGACGCCTCCTCCAGTTCTCGATTGAACCCGGCCATTCGCGCCCTGACCACGACCGCGACGAACGGAAACGCAAACGCGATATGGGCGATGGTGATGGATCCCAGATTGAGCGGCCAGGGCATGCCGGTCGGCCAGCCGATGCGGGCGAAGAAGACCAGCATGGCCACGCCCATGCAGATTTCCGGGATGACGATCGGCAGTGCCATGAAACCCTCATAGGCGCCCTTGAAGGGGAACCGGAAGCGCCAGAGGGTCAGGCCGACAGTGGCGCCGATGATGGTGGCGAAGATGGTGCACACGACGGCGATGGTCAGTGAATTGACGAAGGCCTCGAACAGACCGTCATTGTTCCAGGCGCGTTCGTAATATTTCAGAGTGAACCCGCGCCAGACGATGTTGCGCCGTGAATCGTTGAAGCTGAATATGACGAGCGTGATGATCGGCGCATAAAGCAGGGCAAACGTGAGGAACAGGAAGACCCGCATCCAAAGCCTTTTGCCGTAGGCAAGCGGTTCCTGCGCGCGGCGGCGAAACCAGCCGCGTGTCGCGGCCGGTCGGGCAGGCGTTGCGGCGCGGGCGGTCGTATCCGTCATTCAGACCTCCATGCCCTGGCGCCGCCCGGCAAACAGTGCCCTCAGCGCCAGTGCGCCGAACGTGATGTACATCAAGAGGAAGGAAAGCGCGGCGCCGAACGGCCAATCGTTGGCCGCCTTGAACTGGCGTTCGATCACGTTGCCGATCATCTGCGCGTTCGTGCCGCCGAGCAGGTCCGGCGTCAGGAACGATCCGAGACACGGAATGAAGACCAGAATGATGCCGGAGACGATACCGGGCATGGTCAGCGGCACCGTGACCGACAGGAACGTGCGCCATTGCGAGGCGCCGAGGTCGAGGCTGGCTTCCAGGTAGGATTTGTCGAGCCGTTCGATCGTCGCGTAGAGCGGCAGCACCATGAACGGCATGAACACATAGACGAGACCGGCGACCACGGCGAAATTGTTGTACAGCATCGGCAGCGGTTCGAACGCCCCGAACAGGCTGTCGAGATGCGTCGTGTTCCACACCCATTCCAACCCGAAATTGACGAAGCCGCGCGTTCTAAAGACGGCGATCAGGGCATAGGTCCGGATCAGGAGATTGATCCAGAACGGCAGGATCACCGCGATCAGCAAGAGCATTTTCCAGCGCGGACTGGCGAACGAGATCGCGAACGCGACCGGATAGGCGATCACCAGGCAAACGAACGTGGCGATTGCCGAAATCCAGACCGATTTCCAGATGACGTCGAGATAGACGGTTTCCAGGGCGCGCGAGTAATTGGCGAACGTTCCGGTGATCTCGATGTCGACGATCGAAGTCTTCTCGCCGAAGGAAAGCACCCAGATCAGGGCGAGCGGTGCCAGGAAGAACAGGACGAGCCAGACCGTGCCCGGTGTCGAGAGCACGAAAAACGCGAGACGGTTTTGTTTCCAGCTCTCCATGATGGGTCCCGGGGCTGGCCGTCGCGGGAGGCGACGGGTGAAGAAAAAAGGGCCGGTCCGATTGGCCGGCCCTTTCGGGGATCTCTTAGGAAGCCTTGATCCGTGTCCAGGCTTCGTCGATCATGCGGATGCGATCCTCGCCCAGATAGAGCTGGGCCTCGCCCTTGGCGACGGCATCCTCGGATGGGAAGATGGCGGGATTGTTGTTGTATTCGTCCGACAGCAATTTGCGTGCCGCCTCGTTCGGCGTCGCATACTGGATGAAGTCGGCAATTTCCGCGCCGGCCTCTGCATCGAGCAGGAAGTTCAGGAAGGCGTGGGCATTTTGCGGATGCGGCGCGCCCGTCGGGATGCAGAGGCAATCCTGCCAGAGGAGGCCGCCTTCCTTCGGAACCGAGTAGCCGACATCGTCGTCCTCGGCCATGACCTGCAGGATATCGCCGTTCCATTCCTGCGCCAGGTCAACCTCGCCGGAGGCCAGAAGGTCTTGGCCGTTGTCGGGCGCGAACACCTTGACGCGGGACTTTTGTGCAATCAGCAATTCCTCGGCCTGCTTGATCTCGGCCGGATCCGTGCTGTTCAGGGAATAGCCGAGATATTTGAGCGCCATGCCGATCACGGTCTGGCCGTCGCTCAGCATCGAGATCTTGCCGGCATACTTGTCTGAATCGTAGATCGCCCCCCAGCTGTCGGGCGTGCCCTCGACCTTGCTGATGCGATAACCGATGCCCACCGTGCCCCACATGTAAGGCAGCGAATACTTCCGCCCCGGATCGAACTCCGCTTCCTGGAATTGTTTGGAAAGGTTCGAGATGTTCGGGATCTTCGAATGATCGAGCGGCACCAGCATGTTGGCCGTGATCATGCGTTCCACGTAATCGTTGGTCGGCACGATCAGGTCGTAACCCGGATTGCCTTCCTTCAGCTTGGCGAACAATTCATCGTTGTCGGCGAACAGGTCCATCTTGACCTCGATGCCGGACGCCTTGTTGAAGTCGGCCAGCGTGTCTTCGCCGATATACGTGTCCCAATTGTAGAAGTTGAGCCGCTTTTCCTCTTCGGCAAGCGATCCCCGCGGCAGAAGGGTCAGTCCGGCAAGCGCCGCGCCGCCGCCGGCAAGCAGGCCCCGCCGGGTCGGGCGAAAGCCGCGAAAACGTCGTGTCATGGAGAACTCCTCTCTGGTTCTTTTTGTTTGTTCGTCCGGTTGTTGGTGTCCTGAATTCCGGTCGAAACCGTGGTGCGCGCGGAGCGCATCCACAGCCTGTCATCGCGCCACGTGACCATATTTTCCGGAGCGATGCAAGACGCGGCGAATGCTCGCAAGTTGCGGATTTTCCGTATTGAATCCTAAGCCGGCGCTGCATTGCACACCGGCGCCGCCATGCTCTTGCTGGAGGGGGCAGGATTATACGTTGAGCAACAGGTATTCGCGTTCCCAGGCGCTGATGACCCGCATGAACATCTCGAACTCCGCCAGCTTGATGTCTCGGAAGGCTGTCATGAATTCCTCGCCGAACATGACGTGCAGTGCGTCGGACTGGGAGAACAGGTCGACAGCTTCCAGAAGTCCGCGCGGCAGACCGAAATCCATGCGCCGTGCCGATCCCGCGATCGCCTCGTCGGGATGCAGATTTTCAACCATGCCGAGATAGCCGCAGGCGAGTGATGCCGCGATGGCGAAGTACGGATTGGCGTCCGACGAGGGCACGCGGTTCTCCACCCGGCGCGCCGCGGGCTTGGCATCGGGGACACGCAGACCGACAGTCCGGTTGTCATAACCCCAGTGCACGTTGATCGGCGCGGCGGACCAGCGGGTCAGGCGGCGATAGGAATTCACGTAGGGCGCCAGCATGCACATGACATGCGGCAGGTATTTCTGGTGACCGGCGATAAAGGCTCGGAACAGGTCGGTTTCCTCGCCGTCCGGTCCGGAAAAGATGTTTGCACCCGTTTCGGTGTCGATCACGGACTGATGGATGTGCATGGCCGATCCGGGTTCGTCCGACATCGGCTTGGCCATGAAAGTCGCGTAGATATTGTGTTTCAGGGCGGCCTCGCGGATCGTCCGCTTGAACGAAAAGACGTGGTCGGCGAGCTCGAGCGGGTCGCCGTGCGCCAGATTGATTTCCATCTGGGCGGCGCCGTCCTCGTGGCTGAGCGTGTCGATCTCCAGGCCCTGGGCTTCGGAAAAGTCGTAGATGTCGTCGATGACGTCGTCGAACTCGTTGATGGCCGCGATCGAGTACCCCTGCCGTCCCATTTCCGGTCTGCCGGACCGTCCGATCGGCGGTTCCAGCGGATAGTCGGGATCCGTATTGGGTTTGACCAGGTAGAATTCCAGTTCGGGGGCCACGATCGGTCGCCAACCCTTTTTTGCATAGAAGTCGATGACCCGTCGCAACAGGTGACGCGGCGCCAGGTCCACATTGCTGCCGTCCTTGCGCGATGCGTCGAGCAGGACCTGGGCGGTCGGGTCCGCTTCCCATGGCACGACGGTGAGCGTCGACAGATCCGGTGTGAAGACCATGTCGCCGTCGGTTGGGTCGAAGACCTTGGCGTCGATGTATTCATCGGGATAGGCGCCGGTAATGGTCTGCCAGAAGATCGTCGAGGGCATCCGGAAGGTGGGGCTGTCGAGAAACTTCTTGGTCGGCATCATCTTGCCGCGCGCGACGCCGGCCTGGTCCGGCAGCACGCATTCGATGTCCTCGATGCGCCGTGCCTTCAGCCAATACGCAGCTTCTTCAAGGCTTTGAACGCCGCGCACCGATTGGATGGCGGTTTCCGTCGGGTTGTCTGTCATGGTCTGGACGCCGCCGTGTGACCGGCGACGGTCTCCGGGTTCGTGGAGAAAAGGATCGGGCGCACGAACGGACCCGGTCCGGGATTGGGTGTTTACCAGATAGGTCGCCTCAGGATAAAGAGAGCCGGCAAGGCTGCATAGCGCAAAACCCGTCAGACGACTGCATTCCCGACCCCTTTATCCACTGCGCGCAGCAGGCGGCCCGCTTCGGTCCGCTGCCATCCTCGACACCCCTCTTCCGCGAATAAAAGTACCGCCCATGACCACCGCTCGTACCGAATTTTTCCTGCTCGATCCGGGTGGTGTGGAACGCGGCAAATGGGCGCCCGGAAAGCCGCCGGAGGCGGTGGCGGCATCGCAAGTCGCCTTCCCGCTTTCCATGACCGGGCTCGACGTCTGGGGCCGCGAGGTCGCCGAAACCGGCCTGCATATCGAAAGCGGCGATCTCGACGGCGCGTGCACGATCGTTCCGGGATCGGTCCGTCCAATGCCCTGGGCGGGAGACAATGTGGTCGATGCCATGCTGGAAATGCGCCGTACCGACGGCACACCGTTCTACGGCGACAGCCGCACGGCGTTGCGGTCGGCGATGGATCGGCTGGAGGCGCTCGGCGTCAGCGCGACAATCGCCATGGAGCTGGAATTCTACCTGTTCGATCCGGCGGCTGCGGAGCCGGCCGGGCCTGTCGAACGCCAGGCCATGTATGACCTGAAGGCCCTTTCCAGCCGTCAGGAATTCTTCGATGCGGTTCGCCGGGCGGCTGACGCCCAGAACGTGCCGGCCGATACCATGATTTCTGAAGCCGCCGAGGACCAATACGAAGTCAATCTCCTGCATCGTGCCGATGCCATGGCGGCGGCCGACGACGCCGTTCGGCTGCGCCGTATCGTGCGCGGCGTGGCGGCCCGGCATGGGCTGGAGGCGACGTTCATGGCCAAGCCGTTTGCCGACCGGCCAGGGAACGGCCTGCATGTGCATGCCAGTCTCGTGACCGGCGATGGTCGGAACCTGTTCGGCGAAACCGAAGACGGCGCCGAGCGTTTGCGGTACGCGGTCGGCGGTCTGATCGAAACCATGCAGGACGGCATGCTCGTCTTTGCCAACACGAAGAACGGCTTTCGGCGTTACGCGCCGGCTTCTTATGCGCCGAACCGCCTGAACTGGGGCGAAAACAATCGGTCGGTCGCGATCCGCATCCCCGCATCGGGACCGCAGGCACGCCGGTTCGAACACCGCATCGCAGGCGCAGACGCCAATCCCTATCTGGTGCTGGCGCTTATCTTGCTGGGAGCGGCGTATGGCATGGAGCGCGCGATTGCGCCACCGGCTCCGTCTTCGGGAAATGCCTATGAAGGCGACGCACCGTTTCTGGAAAGCGCAATGCGACCGGCGATCGAGCGTTTCCTTGCATCGGAGTGGATAAGGTCCGGGCTGGGCCCGGACCTTCAGGCGCATATCGCGGCCGTCAAGCGCCAGGAATGCGCCGCCTTTGACGACCATATCTGCGCGTTCGAAAGCAGCACCTACCGTTGATCGCCCGCCGCCGGATTGTCAGCGCTTTCAGTGCACGGTGCCTCGGCACCAGGTGTTAGACCTGCCTTTTCGAGCGTGTCCCGCATGTCGAGATCGCGCGTGAGAGGCAGCGGTGCCTGATCCGGTCCCAAGGCGAGGAATGTCGAAACCGGCACCTTGCCGGGGCGCAACGGGCCGCGCAAGCACCCGGCCACCTGCACCGACAGGGAGCCTTTCACGCCGTCCGGGTCCGTTTCCTTCCAGCTTCGTATCGTACGGCGCACGGCCTCCAATCGTGTGCGGTCGCTCTCTGCGATCCGGTAGGCCTGGATATGAAAGCCCGGCCGGGGGTAGCCTGCGGGAATATTGTCCTCGGCACGGACCGGATGCCGTTCGAGCAGCAGCGACACGGAAGCGTCCGCGCCGGTTGCCACCTTGCGGGCACCGAAACTCAGCACCGGACTGCCGGCGGCGACGTCGATTTCGCGCGGCAACTCGACGAACACAGTTGCTGCGGACATGTCGGCCGAAAGCGGATCCATCTGGCGCAGGGCGAGAAGCGAGGAAGTGGGTATGGTGGTGCAGGCGGTCAGCAACGACAGCCCGGCGAGGCAAAACGCAAGTCGCACGGAATTCCTCCATTGACGGTAAAAATTTATTGTCTTATATTAAAAAAATATCGTGAAAATCAAATCCAAACTTTGGGCGAGGACGATGACGACAAAACCGGCTTTGCCTGACGGCAAGAAGCGGTGTGGCGCGGCGTTCGTCGTGTCCGCAGCCTGTTTGCTGATCGTCTCGGCAGTTCTGTTGTCGTCCTGGATCATCCCGACGACGCTGCTGACGGCAGCGTTTTCAGACTTGGGAACATCGACGGCATTGTGGATGAATCCACTGGATCCATTCGTCCTCGACGTCGGACCGCTGGATTTATGGCCGCATTGAACGTGGCTTGGACGCGGAAGAGAAGGAGCGACGGCTGACTAGCGTTGTCGAATGCCGATCGGGCCTGCTCGGGATCTACGGACCGTCACTCGGCGAGCACACGGGGCGAAGGGAAGGTGATCTCGACCATGGTGCCCTCTTGCGGCGTCGAATCGATGCTGAACGAGGCCCGATTGGCTTCCACCAGCGCCTTGGTCAGCGGCAGCCCAAGGCCGGTTCCGCCGGAATGTGGTCGGCTTGTCTGCACCTGACGGAACGGCTCCAGGGCCAGCCGCACATCTTCGTCGGACATCCCGGTTCCGGTATCGCGCACCCGGACCGAAACGTCGCCGGTCTCCGTATAGGCCGACGAGACGATCACCTGTCCGCCCTTCTTGTTGAACTTGATGGCGTTCGACAAAAGGTTCAGCACGATCTGCTGCAGGCTGCGGGCATCGGCAACGACATTCGGCACCGCCGTCGACAGGCTGGTGCGGATGATAATGCGTTCCCGGTTCGCTTCCGGCTGCAGCAGCGCCACGCAATTGTGCAGGACATCGTTGACCGCGACCGCTTCGAAGGTGAGGTCCATCTTGCCGGCCTCAATCTTCGACAGATCGAGCAGGTCGTTGATCAGGCTCATGATGTAGTCGCCGGATGCACGAATGTCGGAAAGATATTCCTTGTAGCGTTCTGTTCCGATCGGGCCGAGCCGTTCGCCAAGCATGACTTCTGAGAAGCCGATGATCGCGTTGAGCGGCGTTCGCAATTCGTGACTGATCTTGGCCAGGAAGTCGGATTTCTGGGAACTGGCGGTTTCCGCCTGCCGCCGCGCGGACGTCAGGTCTTCCTCCGCTTTCTTCCATTGTGTGATGTCGCGTAGCACGGCGCAGAACTTGGCCGAATGCTCGCCCCGGTCTATACGACCGATGGTCATGAACATCGGGATCAGGCCGCCCGTCGTCGTGCGGCCGATGACTTCGCGTCCGTCGTTGAGAACGCTCTCCACGCCATTGCGGGCGAGGCCATCGATGTAATCCAGCGCCGAACGATGGCTCTCCGGAGCAAGATAATCGGTCAAATTGGCTCCGAGCATGTCGACGCGGTCCGCCCCGAAAAGGGCTTCCGCACTCTTGTTCGCGGCTCGGATCGTCCCGTCGTTCTCCATTACAAGAACGCCGTCGGTCGCCGTGTCGAGGATTGATTCCAACTCCGCGACCCGGCTGTCCTGGGGCAGGACGGTGGTGTTCGCCGGCGGAGCGGCCGGAGCCGATTCGTCGAGCACGATCATCAGCGCCCGGTCATTTGCCCAGGGCACGGAGTAGAGCCTGGCAACGAGGGACTTGGACTGCCCGGTGCGCGTGCGCACGCTGATCGGTCGATCCGCTTCGTCGCTCGGATCGCCGGACGAGGTGGCCGCGCCGTCGGTGAACACCGCTTCCAGGCCGCCCGCCGCTCGCAAGTCGGCGACCGAACGGTATTCCAGGACATCGAGCGCCGCCCGGTTGCCGAACAGGACTTCAGCGCCCCGGCACAACAGAACGCCGATCGGCAATCGGTCGAGCAGGATGCCTTCCGGTACGTCGCGCCGGCCGATCGCAAACGCCGACGGCAAGGCGACGACGGGTGCATCCGGCTCCACGACCTCAATGGTCGGGCCGGCCGGTTTGTCGCTGCCGGAGACCGGGTCTTCGTCTTCGCCTTCCAACCGCGCGCCGAGCGCTTCGGCAATCTGCAGGAAGGCTTCCCGTTCCGGCCGCGACAATTCCTGGATCTTGTCGTTCGGTTCGCGGCTGTCGGAACGCACAAGCGGCACCACGTTCGACGCGTCGTGCGGTGTCGCCCGGCTGTCTGCATCCGGTTCGTCCGCGCTCGCGGTGTTCGCTTCCGCTTCCGCTTCCGTTTCTTCGTCCGTTTCGGCGGTCCGGGTTAGCGGGTCGGTGCTGTCTTCCGGTGTCCCGTCGCTGTCCGTCGTTTCGCGGCCCTGCTCGGCTTCGGACGCGGGCGCATCCGGTGCGCGATCAGGACCGTCTTCGGATCCGCCGCCCGGGTCGCCATCCGGACGGTCGTCGCGACCCGGTCCCGGTGTGTCATCGTCCGGTCCGGCGATGCGGGCCAGGGCCGCGAACCGGGCGCGTTCCGCGTCATCGGTTCGGGTTTCGCTGAAGAGACGCAGGAGCGCCTCGGCAGTCAGATAGGCCCGCCATGACAGATCGGCCTGCGCTTCCTCGGCTTCTGCCTCCGGTGCTGCCGCGATTTCATCATCGGCATCCGGATCTGGATCCGCTTCGGATTCCGGAGGCGTGTCCGCGGCACCGGGTTCCGAAAGGACGGGCGTAACGAACGGAGCCGGGTCGGGGCTCATGCCATTGGCAGCACTGTCCGGACCCTCTTCGGGTTCGTCGGATGGGCTGAAAGTGGTCTCGATCGCGTCCGCGTCATCGGTTTCCGGGGCGGTCAGAGGCTGCGCGAGCAAGAGGCCGCGCGCCTGCGGGTCGCTTTGCGCCCGATCGGTTCGACACACGCCGAAACCCCGGTATCCGGCGAAGGTTCGGCTCTGGTCATAGATCGGCAAGGCTGTCAGTT
>JANQQB010000366.1 GCA_028285165.1 Rhodobiaceae bacterium | reverse complement strand
CTTTTCGAGGCGGCCGACATGCCGGTGCTGGAACCGGTGCTCAGCCGCTGCACCTTGCACATGCATCGCTACACCTTTGCCAACGACCCGGAACGCAAGCAGGAGATCTCACCGGCCGAAGCCCATGCGCCGATCCTGAACGCGCTGGAGGCCGGCGATCCGAAACAGGCCGCCGATGCGATCAAGACTCACATCGAGGTCGTGCTCGAACGATGGTCGCCGGAATTGCTGCGCACTGTCGAACGGGAAGGCCAGATCGGCTGAACCACTTTCCCGGCGCTGTCCGGCGCCGTCCCTTTCATTCCGCGCCGCGGGCGCAGCCAGGGAGAACGAACCATGAGTCCTTTCACGACCCGGCCCGAAATCAGGGGAACCTTCGGCGTCGTTGCTTCGACCCATTGGCTGGCGTCCTCGGTCGGCATGGCCGTGCTGGAACGCGGCGGAAACGCGTTCGATGCGGCGGTCGCTGCGGGCTTCGCGCTGCAGATTGTCGAACCGCACCTCAACGGTCCCGGCGGCGACGTTCCGATCCTGTTCAACGCGGCCGGCGAGGATATGCCGCGCCTGTTGTGCGGTCAGGGTGTCGCGCCGGCCGGGGCGAGCATCGCCCATTACCGGTCCGAAGGTCTGGACATCATGCCGGCCACCGGCCATCTCGCCGCGGTCGTGCCCGGATCCTTTGCCGCCTGGCTGACGCTGCTCAGGGATTACGGCACCCTGGAGGTCGCTGACGTCCTGGCGCCCGCCATCGCCTATGCCCGGGACGGTTATCCGCTCGTGCCGCGCATCGTCGAGGCCATAGCAAGCGTCGAGGACCTGTTCCGCCAGCATTGGCCGAGCTCGGCCGCAATCTATCTGCCCGGCGGAGCGCTGCCCTCAACAGACACCTTGTTCCGCAATCCGGTGATCGCGGATACCTGGGACCGGGTGATCGCGGAAGCGAATGGGGCGCCGACCCGCGATGCGCGTATCGACGCAGCAATCCGCGTGTTCCACGAGGGGTTCATCGCCGAGGCCCTGACCGATTTTGTGCGCGAGCCGGTGCTCGACAGTTCCGGCCGCGCCCATGCCGGTGTTCTGACCATGGACGACATGGCCGGTTGGCGGCCGGGTTACGAAACACCGCTCAGCCTCGGCTATGGCGACTTCGAGGTGTTCAAGGGCGGGGCCTGGTCCCAGGGGCCGGTGTTCCTGCAGCAATTGGCACTTCTGAAAACCGTCGACATCGCGGCGATGGATCCGAACGGGCCGGACTTCGTGCATACGGTGATCGAGGTCGCAAAGCTCGCCTTTGCCGACCGCGAAGCCTATTACGGCGATCCGGACTGGGTCGATGTGCCGATCGCGACGTTGCTAGGCGACGATTACAACCGGGCCCGGGCCGCTCTGGTGTCCGATCGCGCCTCGTTCGACCTCCTACCGGGTGCGATCGACGGCTATCCGCTCCGGCTGCCCGATCTGTCCGGCATCGCGGCCGCGGCTGCGCCCGGCACCGTCGGCGGAGCCGGCGAGCCGACAATGGCGCAATATTCAAAGCGCGCGCTTGAGGCCGCGACCGGCGACACCTGCCATGTCGACGTCATCGACCGGCACGGCAATATGGTCGCCGCAACGCCGAGCGGCGGCTGGCTGCAGAGCTCGCCGGTCGTGCCGGAACTCGGTTTCGGGCTGACGACCCGGGCCCAAATGTTCTGGCTGGAAGAGGGATTGCCGGCGAGCCTTGCGCCGGGCAAGCGGCCGCGCTCGACGCTCAGCCCCTCGCTCGCCCATCGCGACGGCAAGCCGTACATGGTCTGGGGCACGCCCGGCGGCGACCAGCAGGACCAATGGACTGTCACCCAGTTCCTGCGCCATGCCGATCACGGCATGAACCTGCAGGAAGCGGTCGATGCGCCGTTGTTCCACTCGGCGCATTTCCCGAGCTCGTTCTATCCGCGCCAGGCGCAGCCCGGCCGCCTTGTCGTTGAGGATCGTCTCGGCACGGAGACCATTTCCGAGCTGGAGGTGCGTGGCCATGACGTTGCGGTCGACGGGCCCTGGGCCATCGGGCGCATGTGTGCCGCAAGCCGCGACGGCGAGATGCTGAAAGCAGCGGCCACGCCGCGCGGCATGCAGGGCTACGCCGTAGGCCGATGAAGAATGCATCTTGAAGGCGTGCGCCGCGCCTCAAGTTCGATGGCGCAGCGCACGATGACGGTTATCGACCGGCTTTTTAGTCGATGAAATCGGCCTTGATTTGCCTGTACTCTTTGTTTTCGTTTTGCAGGAAGTCGCAAAACGTTTCGCCGTCCCACCAGATCGGTGCGAACCCGAACTTTTCGCCGAATGCCTTGAAGTCGTCGCTCATCGCCGCCTTCTCCAACAATTCCGCGGCGTCGGCGATGACTTCGGCGGGCGTTTCCTTTGGAACGAACAGGCCGCGCGTGACGCCGATCTTGACCGGCGTATTGTACGCATCGATCGTCTTGGTGCCGCGCACTGGCTCGTAGTTGATGCCCTCAAGACTTCCACCCGCCGCCAGTACGGTCACATCGCCTTTCTTGACCGCGTCGAGCAGCACTGGCGCGTGGATCACGCCGATCGTTACCTGATTGCCGAGAATGGCTTTCTTCAGCGGGCCGCCGCCGTCAAACGGGATGACCCGGGCGTCGACGTCATTCTTGCCGAGCAGCGCGGCGGCCATCACATAATGCGCGCTGATCAACGACCCCACGCCGACCGTCAGTTTTCCCGGCTCGGCCTTGGCCCTTTCAAGGAACTGCCCGAAATCTGTCATCTCCTGGTCCTTGTGCGCCAGGATCCAGGTCGGTGTCTGATAGATTGCGCCGACACAGGCATAATCTTCCAGCGCGTAGGGCACATTACGGAAGATGATCGGCGAGTTCAGGTCGCTCGAACCGTTCAACAGCATGGTCAGGCCGTCGGGCTTTGCCTTTTTCACATGGATATGTCCGGCATTGCCGCCGCCGGCTGTCAGGTTGTCGACAACAACGGCCTTTCCGGCAATGTTTTCCATCGCCGCGGCCAGACCGCGCGCGATCGTGTCGGTGCCCCCTCCGGCCCGCCAGGGGACGACGATGCGGACGGTGTCTGAGGGGTAATCGCTGGCAACGACCGGCATGGGCGCGGCCATAACGCCCGCGAGCGCGAGCACCGCCGATAAAGTATAGATTTTTCTCATGCTTCATTTCCTCCCTGTGTGTTGGAGCTCTTTTTTCTGTTCGGCGTCGTGGCCCTCATCCGGTGCAGCGGATCGGGCCGTTTCGCCCCGGCGGCGCAAGGCCCGGACGATTTCGTTGACGATCAAAAGCGCGATCACGGCGACCAACACCTTGCGCGGCCACGTGTCGGTGAACACGCTCCACTCGCCGGCCGAGTAGGCCAGACCGAGGCGCACGTTGTATTCGATGATCGGACCGAGCACCGCGCCGAGCACGATCGTGACGACCGAAAACCCGCGTTTTTCGAGAAAGTATCCGGCGACGCCGCAGGCGATCGCGACATAGACGGGAAACACGTCGTTGTCGGCGGCGAACGCCCCGATCGAGGCAAACACGATGATGAAGGGAAAGAGCAGGGCGCGGTCGCGCCTCAGCACCATGATGAACGCCCGGCTGGCGCTCCAGCCGATCAGGAACATGAGGATATTGGCGACCAGGATTGCCGCAAGAATACCGTAGACCAGTGAGGCGTTGTCCTGCATCAGCGTGACGCCGGGCGAAAGCCCGTGCAAGACCATGGCGCCGAGCATGATGGCGGTTGATGCATCGCCGGGGATGCCGAGCGTTAGCATCGGGATCATCGTGCCGCCGGTCGTGGCGTTGTTGGAACTTTCCGGCGCCAGAATGCCCTCAGGCACACCGGTTCCGAAGGCCTCCGGCGGCGGGTCCTTGGACTGGTTTCTGACCGTTGCATAGGACAGCCATGTCGAACCGTCGGCGCCCACGCCCGGAATGGCGCCGACAATCACGCCGTAGGCGGTGCCGATGGACCAGGCCTTCCAGCGTTTGAGAAAGTCGACAAACCGCGGCAGCTTGGTGTTGAGTTTCGTCGACACAAGCTCCGACGACCGGCCGACCATATCGAGGTCGGCCAGCACCACTGTCAGTCCGAAAAAACCGACAAGAACGGCGGCGAACGAAATTCCCGACGACAGCATGGGATTGGAAAACGAATAGCGTTCAACCCCGTCCTGCACATCGAAGCCGACGCTGGCGATCAACAGACCCAGCAAGACGCCGATCAGGCCGCGGACCATCGAGCCGCGGACAAACGCCGACACGAGCACAAGGCCGGCGATGCCGATCAGCGCAATGTCCGCCGGTTCGGAATGCAATGCCACGGAGGCGATAAACGGGACGAAGCTGACGGCGGCCAGCCAGCCGACCAGTCCGCCGGCGGTAGAAGCCATCAGCGAATAGCCGATCGCCTCGCCGGGGCGGCCCTTTTCAGCCATCGGAAAACCGTCGAGCGCGGTGCACGCCGCAGCCGGCGTGCCCGGCGTTCGCAACAGGATCGAGGCGTAGGAGCCGCCGAGTTTCGTTCCCACATAGATCCCGACCATCAATTGAAATGCCGCAAGCGTTTCCATCTTGTAGGTGATCGGCAGGAGCACGATGATCGCCATCGGCGAAGACAGGCCGGGCAGCGCACCGACGAGAAGCCCGAGGGCCGTACCGCAAAGAATGACGAACAGCGGTCCTGGCGCGGCGATGTCGGATAGCGCGGTCAGCACCCCTTCGAGCATCAGCGTGCTCCCGTCATGGCATACAGGCTGTTGAGGGCCGGGGTCAGGGGATCCCAGACGTCTCCCCGCATCGGCAGTTTCAGGACGCCGACGAAGAGGATCCAAAGCAACAGGCCGCCGATCACTGCCAGGGCGAGGTTCTGGCCATAATGCCGCCGTCCGAGCACACGCAGCATGACGAACAGCAGAATCGGCGTCGCGATGGCGAATCCGAACGGTTTGAGGGCGGCGGCATAGGCACCGAGGCAGACGAGTGTTGCCACCCTGCGGGAATCCGACACGAACGTGCCCGTGACGCGGGGCCGTTCGCCGAGCAGCGCTCTGGCCGGCTCCCCGCGCCGGATCAGAAAGAGGTCATACAGTGTCGAGGCGGCGAACAGGCCGACCAGGAA
>JANQQB010000355.1 GCA_028285165.1 Rhodobiaceae bacterium | reverse complement strand
ACATGGCGCATCGTCGAGCCTTCGACAAATTTCGCGGCGTCTTCGGTCTGCGTCATGGGTTTCACCTGTGGAAGGAGCCGTTTAGAGCGGTCAGCCTGTATCTTCGCGCACTTTCGGCGTCCGGGCATGCAGTTTGTCCTGGCCGGCATAAAGGCCTTCCCGGATCTGGATGGCCAGGCGTTCTTCGTCGCGGACCCGCACGTCTTCCTCGATCATCGCGATCCGGTCGCTCGGAATGCCCAGCCGCCCGAGGGCGGTGCGGCCAAAGACGATGCCGGATTCGAAGGTCTCGCGGATCTGGAAGTCGACGCCGATCCGTTCAAGATCGATCGCATGTTCATGGTCCGTGGCACGGCAGAACAGGGCGGCGTTCGGGAATTCCCGGCGCACCACTTCGATCGCCTTTTCCATGACCAGTTCGTTTTCAATGCACAGCGCGATCAGCGAGGCCTGTTCGGCCCCGGCCGCGCGCAGCACATCGGCCCGTGTGGCATCGCCGAAATATACTTTGTAGCCGTGCTTGCCGGCATAGGCGATGCGTTTCGGGGACCGGTCGATCGCGGTGATCGAGATGCCCTCCGACGTCAGCATCTGCGCGACCACCATGCCGAACCGGCCGAAACCGATGATCAGGACCTGCGCGTTGGCTTCCTCGAAGCTTTCCACGATCTCCGCATCGACGCCCTTTTCGCGCAACAGGTTGGCGACAAGATCGTAGACGGCCCCGAGCACGGGCGTCGCGGCCATCGTGACGATCACGACCGCGGTGAAGACGTTGTTCTCCACGGCTGAAATCGAGCCGGCCGTGGCCGCTGTGCCCAGCAGGACGAATGCGAATTCGCCGCATTGCGGCAGCGTGACGGCGATCCGCAGGCTGTCGGCATTGGAGGAGCCGAAGAGGCGGGCGAGACCCCACAGGATCAGCGCCTTGATCGCCAGGACCAGAACCACCAGGCCGAGTACGAGCGACCAGGTCTCCATGAACATGCCGAGATCGAGCGACATGCCGACCGCCATGAAGAACAGGCCCATCAGCATGGAGCGGAACGGTTCGATCTCGGCTTCGAATGTGTGCCGGAACGACGACTCGGCGAGCATCACGCCGGCAAGGAAGGCGCCCAGCGCCATCGACAGTCCGGCAGCGGCCACAAGGGCGGCGCTGCCCAGCACGATCAGAAGCGCGGTCGCGGAAAACACCTCGCGCGCGCCGAACCGCGACAAGGTCGTCAGAACCGGCGTCAGCACGTAGCGGCCGATCAGGATGAGCAGTGCGATGGCACCCAACTCGATCGTCAGGTGATAGGCGATGTCGCTGGCCCTCAGGTCTTCGATATTGGCGGCAAACAGCGCCAGGATCGCCAGGAGCGGCACAATGGCGATGTCCTGGGCAAGCAGAATGGCCAGCGATTTCTGGCCGTAGGGGCTCGACAATTGTCCGCGTTCCTGCAGGATCTGCAGCCCGAATGCCGTGGATGAGAGCGCGAACCCGAACCCGGCGACAAAGGCGACCGGCGGGCTGAGGCCGCCGGCGAGGCCCACCCCCATCAGAACCACGCCGGTGATCACGATTTGCAATCCACCCAGACCGAATATGTCCTGGCGCATGGCCCAGAGCCGGGACGGCTGCAATTCGAGCCCGATCACAAAGAGAAGGAAGACGACGCCCAGTTCGCCGACATGCAGGATGGTTTCCGGATTGGAAACGAGGCCGATGACATGCGGGCCGATGGCCACGCCGGCTGCCAGATAGCCCAGGATGGAGCCGAATCCGATGGCTTTGAAGGCTGGAACAGCAACGACCGCCGCCCCGAGGAACACAATGGCCTCGGTTACAAACCCGGTCGAATCGGCACTTGCCATTCCGCTGTCTGTCCGGTCTCGATCAATCGGTCCGGTACGGTCCTTTCCGCAACGGAATCATCACCCTTGCAAGAGTAAAGCGCTTTTGGTCGGACGCAACGTCTTTGATGGCGTGCCGGCGGCCGCCGCCGAAGGCTAGGCGGCCATGTCGCGGACCTGATCGACGAGCGCGGCGACATCGACCAGCGGCTTGGCCGTCCGCGGTTTGCCGGACACGGTCTCGCAGATCATTTCCGCATGCCGGAATCCGTATTCTTCCGCGACGATCCGGTAGCAGGGATTGACGAGGTTCGCGTTGAAGATCTCGATGACGTCGAGCGGCGCGCCGCGCCGGAAGATCATGTTGGTGAGGCCCGCGCCGTGCGGGCTGATCATGAAGCCGCATCCGGAAAACAGCCGCATCTGGTCGTCAAGCGACAGCGCCTGGGGGTCAACGGTTCTGAAGCCGAAGGGCTCGAGTGCATCGACGACGTCCGCTTCGTTTTGCAGCCGGCGGTCGTTTTCCGCACTTTTGCCCCTTGTGACGAACACGCGGTCATGGGCCGTTTTGTCGCCGCGGATCTCTAGGCGGTCGAGCAGGAGGTCGCGATAGACGGCGCCGTGCAGCGGCGGCCGGATGACCATGATCGTGTCGGCTGCAAGCACTTCGTCGTCGTCCTGGATGATCAGCGCGCGGTTGCCGAAGACGCCCAACTCGATCGTGCGTCGGATGAATGGAATGTCCGCCTGCCGCCGGGACATCACCAGCGGAATGTCGGAACCCAGTCCGTGCAAGTCGGCAATGACGGCCTTCGTCGCAACGAGCTGGAAATAGTGCCAGTAATTGGCTTCCGCGCCGTGTCGAAGCGAAATTGCAATCGGCACATGCCGATCCTGGCGGTCATAGACCCGCCCGTAATCCGGGACCCGCTCCCGCATGAACCGGTCGGAGGATCCCTTCAGGAGGACCGAATCGTCGAAAATCAGCCCGCTGGAGGGGCACAGTTTCAGCCGACCGTGATAGCTCTCGATGCAATAGGGCGTCTCAGCCTCTCCAGCCGTCACGACGTCCCGGCGCGAAGCGGCCTCCACCGACGCATAGAGTGTGTCATGGTAGGCGGCCCGCAGCACCCGCGAGAACGCATTGACGCGCAGGCGCAGCGGGGAGGCCTGATAGAGCGAGCGCACAATCTGGACGAACCGTCAGGCGGCCGTGCCGCCGACGGTCAGGGCGTTGATGCGCATCGTCGGCTGACCGACGCCGACCGGAACGCCCTGGCCGTTCTTGCCGCAGGTTCCGATGCCGCGGTCGAGCGCCATGTCGTTGCCGATCATCGGCACCCGGGTCAACGCATCCGGACCGTTGCCGATCAGCATGGCCCCCTTGACCGGGGCGCCGATCTTGCCGTCCTCGATGCGATAGGCTTCGGTGCAGGAAAACACGAACTTGCCGGACGTGATATCGACCTGGCCGCCGCCGAAGGAGACGGCATAGAGGCCGGATTTGACCGATTTCAGGATCTCTTCCGGATCGTGCGTACCCGACAGCATCACCGTGTTCGTCATGCGCGGCATCGGAATATGCGCGTAGGATTGCCGCCGGCCGTTGCCCGTCGGCTGCATGCCCATGAGGCGCGCGTTCTGGCGATCCTGCATGTAACCGACGAGAATTCCGTCCTCGATCAGCACGGTGCGTGCGGTCGGTGTTCCTTCGTCGTCGATCGTCAGCGAGCCGCGCCGGTCGGCGATCGTGCCGTCGTCGACGACGGTGACGCCGGGTGACGCCACCCGCTCGCCCATCAGTCCGGCAAAGGCGGACGTTTTCTTGCGGTTGAAGTCGCCCTCCAGACCGTGACCGACAGCCTCGTGCAGCAGGATGCCGGGCCAACCGGGGCCGAGCACCACATCCATTTCACCGGCTGGCGCATCGACGGCTTCCAGGTTTATCAGGGCCTGGCGCAACGCTTCGTCGACACCCTCTTGCCAACGGTCGCCGCCGAGAAACGTGTCGAGGTCCTGGCGCCCGCCGGTTCCGAACGAACCGGTCTCCTGGCGCCCGTCCTTTTCGACCACGACCGACACGTTGTACCGGGTCAGCGGCCGCACATCGCGCCGCCGTTCGCCGCCGAGCCGGAGAATATCGATGGCCTGCCAGTTCGAGGCGATCGAGACGGAAACCTGCTTGACGCGCTCATCCGCCTTGCGGGCATAGGCATCCACCTCTTTCAGGATCCGGACCTTGTCTTCGAAACCCGGGCTCTCGATCGGATTGTCATCCGAATAGAGTTTGGCGTTCGTGCCGGCCGGCGCGTCGGCATATACGCCGCTGTAACCGCGTGTCACGGCGGTGACCGCGTCCGCCGCCCTTTCGAGCGCTGCGACCGAAAGGTCCCCGGAATGGGCGTATCCCGCGGCCTCGCCGGCAATCGCGCGCAAGCCGAAACCCTGGTCGCTGTCGAACGAGCCGGATTTCAGCCGGCCATTGTCCCAGGTCAGGCTTTCCGACTGGCGGTGCTCGACGAACAATTCGCCGTCGTCGGCGTCTGCCAGCGCACGCGCCAGCACCTTGTCGGCGTCGGCGGAAGAAAGGCTTCCGAGATCTGGAAAATCCTGGCTCATGGGTTTGTTTTTCCTTGGCTGATTGGCGCGATCCGCCTCCGGTTCCCGTCAGAAGGGCCGGGTAATCGCGTCAAAACCGCCGCAAGCGGCGTTAGGCATCGGCAGTGGTGAATGGTTCGGCCGCACTTTGGCCGCAGCAACCGGATCGGTCAATGGGACATGTCGAACCGGTCGTGCGACCCGATAAGGCGCGAGCCCGGTGTCGGGATCGGCTTGCCTGTCAGCCCGTCAGGGCAGGGAATCGAAACCGTCCCTGAACCCGGAGAGCGAGATCGGAATGCCGATGCCTTCTTCCGGCGTCTGGAAGATGATGAACGTGGCCAATGTCCGCTTGCTGAGTTTTTCCAGGAGCGCATCGTCGAGAATGACTTCGGCAATGCATCCGCTGACCGTGCAGCGCACGAAACCGGCGCGCCCCACATCCTCGTCGTCGATTCGAAGACCGAGCCCGGCGGGCAAAAGCACGCCGAGCGGCGCCAGAACCCGCAGGATCTTCGCCTGTTTGTCGGCTGTTTTGAGGGCGATGACGGATAGACCGACATTGTCGCGATCCTCTGCCGTCACGTTCTGGATCAGGGCGCATTGTTCGCTCTGGGCGCCGGGCGGCGTGTCGCATCGGATCTGCCAGTCGCCATGGCTGGACTTGACCTCGCCCTGGGCGAAGGCGGCCGGGCCGGACAACGATGCGAAAATCACGGCTATCAGCGCCGCGCGGAGTCGAGGCATAGTGATTCGATCCCTGCACTTTGGACTGAACCGTATTCAGTGATTGACGGGCCTTTGTCCAGACCCAACGGCCGGTTCCGTGGGGCGGACGGAACGGAATCGCGGCGTTTGTTCGCCGTCCGACACGAGCCGCGAGGGCGCCTGCGGGTTGCCCTCCGGCAGACGCTGCGCGGTCTCAGCGCGATT
>JANQQB010000328.1 GCA_028285165.1 Rhodobiaceae bacterium | reverse complement strand
CGAGCTGATCGTTCCGATCGCGATGGAAGAGACGCTGCGGTTCGCGATCCGCGAAGGCGGCCGCACGGTCGGCGCCGGTGTCGTCGCGACCATTCTGGAATAGAGCCTTCAAATCGATTGCCGGACGGCGCGGTTCGTCGCCGTCCGGTTTTTCATGACCGTCTGATCGGTCTGTCTTTGTTAGGGATTGTGCCATGAACGGCCAGAACATTCGGATCCGGCTTAAGGCGTTCGACCACCGTGTGCTCGATACGTCGACGCGCGAGATCGTGAACACGGCGAAGCGCACGGGCGCCCAGGTCCGCGGACCGGTGCCGCTGCCCACGCGCATCGAGAAATTCACGGTCAACCGGTCGCCGCATATCGACAAGAAAAGCCGGGAACAGTTCGAAATTCGCACGCATAAGCGGCTTTTGGACATCATCGATCCGACCCCGCAGACCGTCGACGCTCTGATGAAGCTCGACCTCGCGGCCGGCGTCGATGTCGAAATCAAGCTGTAAGGCGTGAAACGAGAGACGGTGCCATGCGCTCAGGTCTAATTGCACAGAAAATGGGAATGACCCGGGTCTATTCGGAGACCGGGGAACACATTCCGGTCACGGTCCTTCGGGTCGAAAACTGCCAGGTCGTGTCGCAACGCGTTCAGGACAGGGACGGCTATTCGGCGCTGCAGCTCGGCGTTGGCACCCGCAAGGTGAAGCGGGTGACCAAGGCGATGCGCGGCCATTTCGCCGTCGCCAATGTCGAACCCAAGCGCAAGCTGGCCGAGTTCCGGGTCGATCCGGAAAACCTCATCGAGGTCGGTGCGGAACTGACAGCGGACCACTTCGTTGCAGGTCAGTTCGTCGACGTCACCGGCACCTCGGTCGGTAAAGGCTTTGCCGGCGCCATGAAGCGGCACAACTTTGCCGGTCTGCGAGCCTCTCACGGTGTGTCGATCTCGCACCGCAGCCATGGCTCGACCGGCCAGTGCCAGGATCCCGGTAAGGTGTTCAAGGGCAAGCGGATGGCAGGCCAGATGGGCTCCTCCCGGGTCACGACACAGAACCTGAAAGTGGTGCGCACGGATGCGGATCGCGGCCTGATCCTGGTCCAGGGTGCAGTGCCCGGGTCGCGGGGCGGCTGGATCCTGATCAGCGATGCCGTGAAACGCTCGTTGCCGGAAGGCGTACCTATGCCGGGCGCTTTCAAGGCAGCACCGGAAAAGGCCCCTGAGGCGGCTCCCGCGGAAGCACCGAAAGAAGAGCCCGCCGAACAGGCAGAGGCCAACGGAGCGGAATAATGGATCTGGATGTCAAAACGCTCGACGGCGGTTCGGCCGGTTCGGTTTCCGTGTCCGACGGAATCTTCGGACTGGAACCGCGCGGCGACCTCATTCAACGGGTGGTGCGCTGGCAATTGGCCAAGCGCCAGGCCGGAACCCACAAGACGAAGGGCCGGTCGGAAATCGCCCGTACGACGGCAAAGATGTATCGCCAGAAAGGGACCGGCGGAGCACGGCACGGTTCGAAACGTGTCGGCATCTTCCGTGGGGGCGGCAAGGCGCATGGGCCGGTTGCCCGCAGCCATGCCTTCGATCTGCCCAAGAAGGTGCGCGCGCTCGGCCTGAAACACGCGCTGTCGGCAAAGGCGCAATCGCAGCAGATCATGGTTCTGGATGCGGCAACGGCTGCCGAACCCAAGACCAAGGCGCTGAAAAGCCAGTTGGACGGGCTCGGGCTCAGCAATGCGCTGATCATCGACGGTGCCCAGGTCGACGACAATTTCGGCAAGGCCGCCCGCAACATTCCGAACCTGGATGTGCTGCCGGTTCAGGGCATCAATGTCTACGACATCCTGCGGCGCGACGTTCTGGTTCTGACCAAGGCGGCCGTGGACGCGCTTGAGGAGCGGCTGAAATGACAACGCAGCTGAAACATTACGACGTGGTCTTGAGCCCGGTGATCACCGAGAAGTCGACCATGGCGTCGGAAGACAACAAGATCGTCTTCAAAGTGGCACGCGATGCGTCCAAGCCGGAGATCAAGGCCGCCGTCGAGGCGCTGTTCCAGGTCAAGGTGAAGTCGGTCAACACGCTTGTCCGCAAGGGCAAGGTGAAGCGTTTCCGGGGGCATCTCGGCCGTCAGTCGGACTACAAGAAGGCGGTCGTAACCTTGCACGAAGGTCACGCCATCGACGTGACGACCGGGCTCTAGGAAAGGTCGGAGAAGCAGGATGGCTTTGAAAAAATACAAACCGACCACGCCGGGCCAGCGTCAGCTGGTCCTGGTCGACCGGTCGAAGCTGTGGCGCGGCAAGCCCGAAAAGACGCTGACCGAAGGACTGACAAAGTCCGGCGGTCGGAACAACAAGGGCCGGATGACGGTGCGCAGCCGCGGTGGCGGTCACAAGCGGACCTATCGCAAGATCGATTTCAAGCGGCGCAAGTTCGACATGCCGGCAACCGTGGAACGGCTCGAATACGATCCGTACCGCTCGGCTTTCATCGCGCTGGTAGAGTATGAGGACGGCGAGCTGTCCTACATCATCGCTCCGCAGCGGCTCGGGGTCGGCGACGTCGTCGTGTCGGCGGCGAGCGCGGACATCAAGCCGGGCAACGCGATGCCGTTGTCGGCTATCCCGGTCGGGACGATCATCCACAATGTGGAGCTGAAACCGGAAAAGGGCGCGCAGATCGCGCGTGCCGCAGGGACCTATGCGCAGATCGTCGGTCGCGACCAGGGTTACGTGCTGATCCGGTTGAATTCGGGCGAACAGCGCCGGGTGCTCGGCGTGTGCATGGCGACCATCGGTGCGGTCTCCAACCCGGACAAGTCCAATATCAGCCTCGGCAAGGCCGGGCGCAAACGCTGGCTCGGCCGGCGGCCGCACACACGCGGTGTTGCGATGAACCCGGTCGACCACCCGCATGGCGGTGGTGAAGGGCGCTCGTCGGGCGGCCGGAACCCGGTCACTCCGTGGGGCAAGCCGACCAAGGGCAAGCGTACCCGTTCGAACAAATCCACGGACAAATTCATCGTCCGCTCGCGCCATCTGCGCAAGAAGTAGGAAGAGAGGCAGACAGTGTCACGTTCGGTTTGGAAAGGCCCGTGTGTGGATGGCTATCTTTTGAAGAAAGCCGACAAAGTCCGCGAATCCGGGCGTAAGGAAGTGATCAAGATCTGGAGCCGCCGGTCGACGATCCTGCCGCAATTCGTCGGGCTCACCTTCGGTGTCTACAACGGCCAGAAGCACATTCCCGTGCTCGTGTCGGAAGACATGATCGGACACAAATTCGGCGAGTTCGCGCCCAGCCGGACCTATTACGGTCACGCGGCGGACAAAAAAGCCAAGAGGAACTGACGATGGGTAAGGCCAAACGCGAACGCGTGCTTGCCGACAACGAGGCCAAGGCGGTGACCCGCATGCTGCGGATCAGCCCGCGCAAGCTCAACCTGGTTGCGGCGTCTATCCGGGGCAAGGCGGTGGCGTCGGCCCTGGCGGACCTGACCTTTTCGCGCAAGCGGATCGCCCAGGACGTCAAGAAGACGCTCGAATCGGCAATCGCCAACGCGGAAAACAACCATGACCTCGATGTCGACGCGCTGGTCGTCGCCGAGGCACATGTCGGCAAGGCCCTGGTGATGAAGCGGTTCCGGCCGCGCGGCCGCGGTCGCGCCGGGCGGATCGAAAAGCCGTTTTCCCATCTCACCATTGTGGTTCGTGAAATCGAGGAGGCCGCCTGATGGGCCAGAAAGTCAATCCGATCGGCCTGCGCCTCGGCATCAACCGGACCTGGGATTCGCGCTGGTTCGCCAACAAGAACGATTACGGCAACATGATCCATGAGGATTTTGCGATCCGCAATTACCTCCTGGACCAGCTCAAGCAGGCCGGCGTTTCCAAAATCGTGATCGAACGGCCGCACAAGAAGTGCCGGGTTTCGATCCACACCGCCCGCCCGGGTGTCGTCATCGGCAAGAAGGGCGGCGACATCGAGAAACTGCGCCGCAAGCTCAGCGAAATGACGTCGTCGGAAGTGCACATCAACATCCTGGAAGTGCGCAAGCCGGAAATCGACGCCAAGCTGGTTGCCGCTTCGATCGCCCAGCAGCTCGAACGCCGGGTGGCGTTCCGGCGCGCGATGAAACGGGCGGTCCAGTCGGCCATGCGGCTCGGCGCCCAGGGCATCCGCATCAATTGCGCGGGTCGTCTGGGCGGCGCGGAAATCGCGCGTACGGAATGGTACCGGGAAGGCCGGGTGCCGCTGCATACGCTGCGTGCCGACATCGACTATGGAACGGCCGAGGCGCTGACCGCATACGGCATCTGCGGCGTCAAGGTCTGGATCTTCAAGGGCGACATCATGGAGCACGATCCGATGGCGTCCGAGCGGCGGGCTACCGAAGGCCCCGACGGCCAGGGCCAGTCCCAGGGTCGCCGGCGCGACCAGGCCGCCTGACGCACCGAACTGAGAACATACGCTAGGGAACAGAACCATGCTTCAACCGAAGCGCACGAAGTTTCGCAAACAGCACAAGGGCCGGATTCACGGCACCGCAAAAGGCGGGACCGCGCTGAATTTCGGATCCTTCGGCATGAAGGCGCAGGAACCGGCCCGCATCACGTCGCGCCAGATCGAGGCTGCACGACGCGCCATGACCCGGCACATGCGTCGGGTCGGCCGGGTATGGATCCGGATCTTCCCGGACGTGCCGGTGTCGCAAAAGCCGACGGAAGTGCGGATGGGTAAGGGCAAGGGCTCGCCGGAATACTGGGCGGCCAAGGTCAAGCCGGGCCGGATCATGTTCGAGATCGACGGTGTGAGCGAGCCGGTGGCCCGCGAAGCCATGCGGTTGGCTGCCGCCAAGCTGCCGATCAAAACGCGGTTCGTGCAGCGGATCTCGGACTAGGCCAGGGATTGCGACCGCCGCGGCGCGGTCGATCGGATCGCCGGATGCCGGTGATCGGGTTCAGGAGGTTTCGATGAAAGCGACCGATGTGAAGGTCATGACGGCCGACGAATTGCAGGACAAGCTCGTCGCCCTGAAAAAGGAACAGTTCAACCTGCGTTTCCAGAAGGCCACGGGCCAACTGGAGAATACGGCGCGGGTTCGCGAAGTTCGTCGGGATATTGCGCGGGTCAAGACGATCATGCGCGAGAAATCCGCGACGGCCAACGGTTAAGGAATAAAGAGATGCCAAAGCGCGTGTTGCAGGGTGTCGTCGTCAGCGACAAGACCGACAAGACCGTCGTGGTCAAGGTCGAGCGGCGGTTCACACACCCGTTGTTCAAGAAGACGGTTCGCCGGTCGAAAAAGTACCAGGCGCATGACGAAACCAACCAGTACCAGATCGGCGACCTTGTCTCGATCGAGGAGTCCAAGCCGATTTCGCGGACCAAGCGTTGGGTCGTCATCGGCACGGACAGCGGAAGTTAAACACGGAATGGAAGCGGACCGGCGAGACCGTCGGCGCCGCAAACGGACTGAAAAAGAAGAAAGCGGCCTGTCATGATCCAGATGCAGACAAATTTGGACGTTGCGGACAATTCGGGTGCTCGCCGTGTGATGTGCATCAAGGTGCTCGGCGGCTCGAAGCGCAAATACGCCAGCGTCGGCGACATCATCGTGGTGAGCGTCAAGGAGGCGATCCCGCGCGGCCGCGTCAAGAAAGGCCAGGTCATGAAGGCCGTGGTCGTGCGCACCGCCAAGGATATCCGCCGCCCCGACGGCAGCGTCATCCGGTTCGACGGCAATGCGGCCGTCCTGGTGAACAACAACAAGGAACCGATCGGCACCCGCATCTTTGGCCCGGTGCCGCGGGAATTGCGGTCCAAGAACCACATGAAAATCATTTCGCTTGCGCCGGAGGTGCTGTGATGGCTGCCAAAATCAAGAAGGGCGACACGGTGGTCGTTCTGACCGGGCGCGACAAGGGCAAGTCGGGCGAAGTCATTCGCGTCATGCCGAAGGAAAATCGTGCCCTGGTGCGCGGCGTAAACCAGGTCAAGCGGCATCAGCGACAGACCCAGACCCAGGAAGGCGGCATCGTCGTCAAAGAAGCGCCTGTCCATCTTTCGAACCTGGCCCTGGCCGATCCGACCGACGGCAAGCCGACCCGCGTCGGCTTCCGCTTCCAGGACGACGGCACCAAAGTCCGGTTCGCCAAACGTTCGGGAGACCTGATCGATGGCTGAGACCCAATCCACGCCGCGCCTGAAGCAGCACTATGATGCCGTGGTGCGCGGCAAGCTGCTGGAGGCGTTCAACTATTCGAACCCGATGCAGGTGCCGGGAATCGAGAAGGTCGTGCTGAACATGGGCGTCGGCGAGGCCGTCGGCGATTCCAAGAAAGTGCAGGCCGCGGCAAACGACATGACCCTGATTTCCGGCCAGAAGCCGGTCATCACGAAGGCCCGCAAGTCGATCGCCGGCTTCAAGGTGCGCGAAGGCATGCCGCTCGGCGTCAAGGTCACGCTGCGCAAGGCGCGTATGTTCGAGTTCATCGACCGCCTGGTGACGATTGCGTTGCCGCGGGTTCGCGATTTTCGCGGATTGAACCCGAACAGTTTCGACGGCCGCGGGAACTTTGCGATGGGCATCAAGGAGCACATCGTTTTCCCGGAGATCGAATACGACAAGGTCGATCAGATCTGGGGCATGGACATCATCGTGTGCACGAACGCCAAGAGCGATGACGAGGCACGCGCCCTTTTGAAAGAATTCAACTTCCCGTTCCGGCAATAGCCGCAAACAGGAGTGAGGACGGAACATGGCAAAGAAAAGTGCGACGGAAAAGAACAAGCGCCGCCGGAAGATGGTGGACAAGTTCGCCGAAAAGCGCGCGGCCCTGAAAGCGGCGGCCAAAGACGAGACGCTGACCCTGGAAGAGCGGTTCACGGCGCGCCTGAAGCTTGCTGAATTGCCGCGCAACAGCTCCAAGACGCGCATCCGCAACCGGTGCGAGGTCTCCGGCCGTCCGCGCGGGTTCTACCGCAAACTGAAAATGTCGCGGGTCGCCTTGCGCGAACTCGGCGCCAAGGGCCTGGTTCCGGGCCTCGTCAAGTCCAGCTGGTAAGGAGTCGGTCCCATGGCTGTTACAGATCCCTTGGGGGATATGCTGACCCGGATCCGCAACGCACAGATGCGGCGCCGGACCTCGGTTTCGACACCGGCATCAAAACTGCGTCAGCGGGTTCTGGATGTGCTTGCATCGGAAGGTTATATCCGGGGCTACGCAACGGTTGACTATGACACCGGCCGCTCGGAGTTCGAAATTGAACTCAAATATTACGACGGCGAACCGGTGATCCGCGAGATCAAGCGCGTATCGAAGCCGGGTCGTCGCGTTTATTCGTCGGTGCGCAACATCCCGCAGGTCGCAAACGGTCTCGGCGTCTCGATCCTGTCCACGCCGAAAGGCGTGATGGCGGACCACCAGGCGCGCGACGAGAATGTCGGCGGCGAAGTGCTGTGCGAGGTCTTTTGATCCGGCCAGTCTGAGGGCCGGCGCGGCTCCGGTCGCGACAATCGAATACCGGTCAGTAGGCCGGACTGAAGTGGGAAAAGAACATGTCTCGGATTGGCAAGAAACCCGTCGCGATACCGGACGGCGTCACCGCTGCGGTCGAGGGCAATGTCGTGAAGGCCAAGGGGCCGAAGGGCGAACTCAGTTTCGCACTGAACGACCAGGTTCTTGCCGAAATGGGCGAGGACGGCATTTCGGTCACGCCGCGCGATAATTCCAAGGTGGCGCGCTCGCAATGGGGCATGGCGCGCACGATGGTGTCGAACATCGTGGAGGGCGTCTCGAAGGGTTTCGAGCGCAAGCTCGTGATCAGCGGCGTCGGCTACAGGGCCGCCGTGCAGGGATCGAACCTGCAATTGGCACTGGGTTTCAGCCACGACGTGAAATACGCGATCCCGGAAGGCATTCAGATCGTGTGTCCGAAGCCGACCGAGATCACGGTGTCGGGCATCGACAAACAGCGCGTCGGCCAGGTCGCCGCGGAAATTCGGAAATATCGGCCGCCGGAGCCCTATAAGGGCAAAGGCATCAAGTACGACGATGAAATCATCGTGCGTAAAGAAGGCAAGAAGAAGTAGCGGTTGCTGTCATGGCTTACAAAACAACTCACGAACGCCGGCGCGACCGGGTCCGCCGCAAGCTGAAATCGGTCGCCGGAGAGCGGCCGCGGCTTTCGGTTTTCCGGTCCTCCAAACACATTTACGCCCAGGTCATCGACGACGCCGCGGGCCGGACGCTCGCGGCTGCATCGACGCTGGAAAAAGACCTGCGCGGCTCGCTGAAGACCGGCGCGGACAAGGCGGCGGCGGAGGCCGTCGGCAAGCTGATCGCCGAACGGGCGACCACGGCCGGCGTGTCGAAGGTGGTCTTCGACCGCGGTTCTTTCATCTATCACGGCCGCATCAAGGCGCTCGCGGACGCGGCGCGCGAAGGCGGACTGCAATTCTAACGGACTGATTCAGCCGGGAACGGATAATATCATGCGTGAACGCGAAGATCGCGACAGCGAGTTTGTCGACAAGCTCGTGCACATCAATCGGGTCGCCAAGGTCGTCAAGGGCGGCCGGCGGTTCGGCTTTGCCGCCCTGGTCGTCGTCGGCGACCAGAAGGGCCGGGTCGGGTTCGGCCATGGCAAGGCACGTGAAGTGCCGGAAGCGATCCGCAAGGCAACCGAAGCGGCAAAGCGCACGATGATCCGTGTGCCGCTGCGCGAAGGCCGGACGCTGCACCACGACGTGCCCGGCCGGCACGGCGCGGGCAAGGTTCTTCTGCGCATGGCGCCTCCGGGAACCGGTATCATTGCCGGCGGTCCGATGCGGGCGGTTTTCGAGACCTTGGGTGTCCAGGACGTCGTCGCCAAGTCGCTTGGCACGTCGAACGCCTATAACATGGTGCGGGCGACCTTCGATGCGCTGAAGCGCAGTTCTTCGCCGCGCTCGGTGGCCGCACGCCGCGGCCTGAAAGTGTCGGCCCTGCAGGCCCGGCGGCGCGGTTCGGACGATGCACCGGCATCGGACGCGGCTGCCGTGGATGCCGGCTAGCGGCCTAACGAGGAGTACGGATCATGGCGGATACCCAAAAGACCGTAACGGTCGAACAGATCGGCAGCCCGCTCAGGCGCCCGAAGGATCAGCGGGCGACGCTGGTCGGTCTCGGCCTGAATAAGATGCACCGGAAATCGACATTGAAAGATACGCCGGAAGTGCGTGGCATGATCCGCAAGGTCCAGCACCTGGTTCGTGTCGTCGACGACGCGTAAGGAAAGCCAAGACAATGAAACTCAACGATATCTCCGATAATCCGGGCGCCAGCAGCAATCGCAAGCGTGTCGGTCGCGGCATCGGGTCCGGCACCGGCAAGACCGGCGGGCGTGGCGTCAAGGGCCAGAAGTCGCGGTCCGGCGTCGCGATCAAAGGGTTCGAGGGCGGTCAGATGCCGCTGCATCGGCGTTTGCCGAAACGCGGTTTCACGAATATCTTCCGCAAGAACTACAACGTGGTGTCCGTCGGGCGGATCCAGGAAGCCATCGAAGCCGGCAAGCTCCAGGCCGATGCGGTCGTCGATTGCGCCACTCTGGTTGCGGCCGGCATTGTGCGGCGGAAAAAAGATGGTGTGCGTCTGCTGTCCGACGGCGAATTGTCGGCCAGCGTGAAATTTGAAATCGAAGGTGCTTCGAAAGCCGCGATTGCCGCTGTAGAAAAGGCCGGGGGAAGTGTGACGATCAAGGCCGGCAAGGCCGCGTCGAAGGACGCCTGAAGCCGGAACCGGCACCACCAGGACGAGTGAGCGGAGCGCAGTATGGCATCAGCAGCCGAACAGCTTGCAGCGAATATCAACTTTTCTGCATTTGCCAAAGCGGACGAACTGAAGAAGCGCCTGTTGTTTACACTGGGCGCTTTGCTCGTCTACAGGTTCGGCACCTACCTGCCTCTGCCCGGCATCGACGCTGAAGCACTGGCTGCCGCCTTCGAACAGGCACAGACCGGCATTATCGGCCTGTTCAACATGTTTTCCGGCGGCGCGGTCGGCCGAATGGCGATCTTTGCGCTCGGCATCATGCCGTACATCTCGGCATCGATTATCATTCAATTGATGACCACGGTGGTCCCGACCCTTGAACAGCTCAAAAAAGAGGGCGAACAGGGCCGCAAGCAGATCAACCAATATACCCGCTACCTGACGGTGGCATTGGCGATATTCCAGGCCTACGGGATTTCCATCGGACTGGAGGCGGCCGGAACGATCGTCAAGGATCCGGGCCTGTTCTTCCGGTTTACGACGGTGGTGACGCTGGTCGGCGGCACGGTCTTCCTGATGTGGCTCGGCGAACAGATCACGGCGCGGGGCATCGGCAACGGGATTTCGCTGATCATCTTCGCCGGCATCGTGGCCGAATTGCCCGCAGCCGTCGCCGGCACGCTGGAACTCGGCCGCCAGGGCGCGCTGTCCACGCCGCTGATCCTCGGGGTCATCCTGCTCGCCATCATCGTGATCGCGTTCATCGTCTTTGTCGAACGGGCGCAACGCCGGTTGCTGATCCAGTATCCGAAGCGCCAGATGGGCAATCGCATGTTCGAGGGCAATGCCTCGCACTTGCCCTTGAAGCTCAATACGGCCGGCGTGATCCCGCCGATCTTTGCCAGCTCGCTGCTGCTGATCCCCGCTACACTGGCGAATTTCGGCGGCGGCAGCACGGTAGACGGCACGGCAGGCGGATCCAACTGGATCAACACGGTGACGACGCTGCTCGGCCACGGCCAGCCGCTCTACATGATCCTTTATGCGACCCTGATCGCGTTCTTTGCCTTCTTTTACACAGCCATTGTCTTCAATCCGTCGGATACCGCCGACAATCTGAAAAAACACGGCGGCTTCATTCCGGGCTACCGGCCCGGCGAACGCACGGCGCAATATATCGACTACGTGCTCACCCGGATCACAGTGGCCGGTGCGGCCTATCTGGTGATCGTCTGTCTGCTTCCCGAATTCCTGATTTCGGCGACGGGCGTGCCATTCTATTTCGGGGGCACTTCGCTTCTCATCGTCGTCAGCGTGACGATGGACACGGTTGCGCAGGTGCAGGGTCACCTGCTTGCCCACCAATATGATGGAATCATCAAGAAAGCGAAGTTGCGGGGGAGACGCCGATGAGAATGATGCTGCTTGGGCCGCCGGGAGCGGGCAAGGGAACACAGGCACAGCGAATCGTCGACGCATACGACATCGTGCAATTGTCGACCGGTGACATGCTGCGTGCCGCGGTTGCCGCGGAAACGCCGGTCGGATTGCAGGCCAAGGAAATCATGGCGCGCGGCGATCTGGTGCCGGATTCAGTTGTGATCCAGATTGTTTCCGATCGGCTCGACGAGCCGGATTGCGCCAACGGCTTCATCCTCGACGGATTTCCGCGCACGGTCGCACAGGCCGAGGCGCTCGATGCGCTTCTTGAGGAGAAGGGCCTGCGGCTCGACACCACGATCGAACTGGCTGTCGACGATACGGCGTTGCTGCAGCGGATCGAAAAGCGGGCTTCGGAAACGGTCGGCGGCGCGCGGGCCGACGACAATGCCGACGCGCTCAAGAAACGCCTCGATGTCTATCATGCGCAGACCAAACCGCTGATCGATTTCTATCGGGGCAAGGGGCTTTTGATGTCGGTCGACGGCATGCAGTCCATCGACGATGTCACGACTTCGATTATGGCCGCGCTGGACCGGGTGAAATCCAGCGCAACGGCTTGACGTACACCCATAAAAAGACTATAGCCCGGCGCCAATCCGTGACATTTCCAGGGACGGTGCCGGTTGCGTACGACCGGGGCCCTTTTTGTCGTCTCCGGACCGACGCAAGACCAAGGCAAGACCGGCCCGGACCGGCACTTTAGGAGATCAGAGCGTGGCTCGCATCGCAGGCGTAAACATTCCGACGAACAAGCGCGTCGTCATCGCCCTTCAGTATATTCACGGCATCGGCAAGGCGAAGGCCGGGGAAATCATCAAGAAGGTCAATATCGCTCCGGAGCGCCGGGTCAACGAATTGTCCGATGCTGAGGTCATCCAGATCCGCGAGACGATCGATTCCGACTATATGGTCGAGGGCGACCTGCGCCGCGAAAAGGCGATGAACATCAAACGGCTCATGGACCTGGGCTGCTATCGCGGTCTGCGCCACCGCCGCAATCTTCCGGTCCGCGGCCAGCGCACGCACCCCAACGCCCGGACCCGCAAGGGCCCGGCCAAGGCGATCGCCGGCAAGAAGAAATAACGCCCCGTCAGGCAAGGCATTGCGGCCCGGAGCGGGTCGCCGAAAGAGGCAGGTATGGCTAGAGACACGACACGCGTCAAACGTCGCGAACGCAAGAACATCACGTCCGGCATGGCGCATGTGAATTCGTCGTTCAACAATACGATGATCACGATCACCGACGCCCAGGGCAATGCGATTTCCTGGTCTTCGGCCGGATCCATGGGTTTCAAGGGATCGCGCAAGTCGACGCCCTATGCGGCGCAGATGGCTGCTGAAGACGCTGCACGCAAAGCCCAGGAACACGGCATGAAAACCCTTGAGGTGGAAGTGCGCGGACCCGGATCGGGTCGGGAATCGGCGCTTCGGGCGCTGCAATCGGCCGGCTTCACGATCACGTCGATTCGCGACGTCACGCCGATCCCGCACAACGGGTGCCGGCCGCGCAAACGCCGTCGGGTCTGATCCGCGCTTTTGATTGACGCTGTTTCCGGCGGGGTGCGCTCCGCCATTCCGGGCCGCCCGGCCGTCCATGATGAAAAAAGGGGTTTCTGAGCGTGACGATTCAGAAAAACTGGCATGACATGATCAAGCCGAACAAGCTTGATACCAAAGCCGATCGCAACAACCCGCGCATTGCGACGATTGTCGCGGAACCGCTGGAGCGCGGCTTCGGCCTGACGCTCGGCAATGCGCTGCGGCGCGTGCTTCTGTCGTCGTTGCAGGGTGCGGCGGTTACGTCGCTGCAGATCGACGGTGTGCTGCACGAATTCTCCTCGATCGCCGGCGTGCGCGAAGACGTCACCGACATCATCCTGAACGTCAAGGAAATCGCCATCAAGATGGAAGGCGAGGGGCCCAAGCGCATGGTCGTGCGCAAGGAAGGGCCGGGCGTGGTTCTGGCGGGCGACATCCAGACCGTCGGCGACATCGAGATCCTCAATCCGGAACACCCGATCTGCACGCTCGACGAGGGCGCCGAGATCCGCATGGAATTCACGGTCGACACCGGCAAGGGCTACGTTGCCGCCGACCGCAACCGGCCGGAAGACGCGCCGATCGGCCTGATCCCGGTCGACAGCCTCTACTCGCCGGTCAACAAGGTTTCCTACAAGGTGGAAAACACCCGGGAAGGCCAGGTTCTGGACTATGACAAGCTGACTCTGACGGTGGAAACCGATGGGTCGATCAGCCCGGAAGACGCGGTCGCCTACGCGGCGCGCATCGTTCAGGACCAATTGTCGATCTTCGTCAATTTCGAAGAGCCCCAGAAAGAGGTCCAGGAAGAATCGGTTCCCGAACTTGCTTTCAACCCGGCGCTTCTGAAAAAGGTCGACGAACTGGAACTGTCCGTTCGCTCGGCAAACTGCCTGAAGAACGACAACATTGTCTATATCGGCGACCTGATCCAGAAGACCGAAGCGGAAATGCTCCGCACGCCGAATTTCGGTCGCAAGTCGCTGAACGAAATCAAGGAAGTGCTGGCGCAGATGGGCCTTCATCTCGGGATGGAAGTCCAGAACTGGCCGCCGGAAAACATCGAAGAACTCGCCAAGCGCTACGAAGAACATCACTATTGATGCTTCGTAGCCCCGCGTATCAATAAGGGGACAGGCCATGCGGCACGGAAATCGCGGCCGGAAACTCAACCGGACCGCCAGCCACCGAAAAGCGATGTTCGCCAATATGGCGGCTGCGCTGATCAATCATGAGCAGATCGTGACGACCCTGCCGAAGGCGAAGGAATTGCGTCCGATCGCCGACAAGCTGGTCACGCTCGCCAAGCGGGGCGACCTGCATGCCAGGCGCCAGGCGATCGCGCAGATCCGCGACGAAAAGATGGTCCGCAAGCTGTTCGAAACGATCGGACCGCGGTTTGCCGACCGGGCCGGCGGCTATACCCGCGTCATGCGGGCGGGCTTCCGGTATGGCGACAACGCGCCGATGGCTGTCATCGAATTTGTCGAGCGCGACACCAGCGCCCGCGGCGCGGAAGATCGCGCGCGCATGGAAGCGGAAGAAACCGTCAGCGAAGAGACGGTCGCCGCATAACGCGCTTTTGCCGTTCACCGGCAGGAATTGTTTCGGGCCGGTCCGTTGCGACCGGCCCTTTTGTTTGTGCGCAGACCGAGTTTCAGCGTGGAGAAATCGCCTCCGGTCCGAACGCACCGGTTGAACGGCCGAACGCGGTTTCCTAACTTCGAAAAAGGTCTTGCGACCAATGGCCCGTTTCGGTCGGCAGGACCAATGGGGCATTCCGACGGACCCTGGCCCGGTGCCGTCAAGACCATCTAACGGAAAGGCAGGGTGCCGATGATCCCGCGCTGGATGACCGCAATCGTGTTGGGTGCAACGCTTCTGGTGCCGCTCGGCACGCCGGCCGATGCACAAACGCGGGTCGTGCCGCGCAATGCCGGCGAGATGCAATTGTCGTTCTCGCCGATCGTCAAGGATGCCGCCCCGGCGGTCGTCAACGTCTATGCGACGCGCACGGTGTCCCAGCGTCCGGTCTCGCCGTTTTTCGAGGACCCGTTTTTCCGTCGCTTCTTCGGCGATCGCGGCTTCGGCCCCGGCGGCCCGCGTCAGCGGGCTGAGCGCTCGCTCGGTTCCGGCGTCATCGTCGATCCGGCCGGCGTCATCATTACCAATCACCACGTCATCAAGGGGGCCGACGCAGTGCGCGTGGTGCTCTCCGACAAGCGCGAATTCGACACCGATATCATCCTGAAGGACGAGCGCACGGACCTTGCCGTTTTGCGGATACGCGACCGTCGCGAGCGATTCCCGCATGTGCCGTTTGCCGATTCCGACACGCTCGAGGTGGGCGATCTTGTGCTTGCCATCGGCAATCCCTTCGGGGTCGGACAGACGGTGACCAGCGGTATCGTATCCGCGCTCGCCCGCACCCGCGTCGGGGTGACCGACTATCAGTTCTTCATCC
>JANQQB010000306.1 GCA_028285165.1 Rhodobiaceae bacterium | reverse complement strand
GCCTGGGTGCTTGCGGGCCTCAATTCGGTCGAGCCCATGGTCGACAATGTCGTGCTGCCGGGCGTGTTTCACGCCGGCGAGCCGTGGATCGACGGATGGCGTCCGCACGCAGAGACCCTGCTTGAAGGCCGTCTCACATCGCTTACGAATTGGCTTATGGACCGCGACTGGCTGACCGGTCGCTTCAGCGTGGCCGATATCATCATGGCCACGGTCTTGAGAGGTCTCGACGACGAGCCAATCCTTGCCCGTTACCCGCGCCTCGAGGCCTATCGCGACCGATGTCTGGCACGACCGGCGTTCAAACGGGCACTCCAGGCGCAACTCGACACCTATGCCGCAAACGAGCCGGCCTGACGTCGCCGTTCACTCGGACCGGTCGCGCAACGGCGCCGTGGCCTCCAGCATCGCAGCGATCAGAGCATCGCGGCGCTCGGCAAGCGCCGACTGGTCCTGCGATCCCGCCGCCAAGGTGACACCGTCGACGAGGGAAGCGGCCCTTTGTGCATCAAGCCGCGGATCGCCGAGGTCCTCCCACCAGCGATGGAAACTGTCGGCATAGCGGTCGCAGAATTCGGCGAGCCCTCCCGGTCCCGCGCCCAGGTGAAACAGCATGGTCGGCCCCATCGCCGCCCAGCGCAGGCCCGGTCCCGCCCACACCGCCTTGTCGACATCTTCGACGCTTGCCACACCGGTCGTCACCAGATGGATCGCCTCGCGCCATAGCGCCGCCTGCAGGCGGTTCGCCACATGACCGGGCACTTCCCGGTTCACCCGGATCGTGACCTTGCCAGCGGCGGCGTAGACCTGTTCGGCCCGCTCGACCATGCCCAAGCCCGTGCGATCGTTGCCCATGACTTCGACCAGCGGGATCAAATGCGGCGGATTGAAGGGATGCCCGAGCACCAGCGGTGCCGGATCCTGCCACCCGGCCTGCATTTCCGTCAGCGTCAGACCGGAGGCGGACGAGGCCACGACCGTGCCCGGTGCCAGTGCAGATTCGATCCGGGCATAAAGCGTATGTTTGATCTCCAGGCGTTCCGGCACACTTTCCTGAACGAAGCCGGCACCCTCCACAGCCGCGGCCGGGTCGGCATGGAACGAGACGGCATCCGGATCGCCATCGGTATGCCCCAAGCGCTGCAGCACCGGCCAGGCACCGGCAATGTAATCTCTTGTGCGGCGTTCTGTATCGGGTGCCAGGTCCGACACGCGGACACGGTGGCCGGCGGCAAGAAACAGGGCGGCCCAGGAGGCGCCGATCACCCCGGCGCCGAGAATGGCGATATCGTCTTTCATCAGAACAATCCCGGTTGCAGGGGAGAGGCGGCCGTCAGGCCGCCGTCGATGGTGAATGTCTGTCCGGTGGCAAAACCGCTGTCGTCCGAAGCCAGCCAGACCGCCATGGCGGCGATGTCCTCCGGCCTGCCGAAACGGCGCACCGGATGCCGGCGCAAGGCGTCGGCGCGCGCGGCCGCCGGATCGGCAGCGAGATCGAAGCCGGCCTCCAGCATGCCCGTCTCGATCCAGCCCGGACAGATCGCATTGCAGCGGATGTCCGGCCCGTGATCGACCGCGATCGATCGGGTGAGACCATGCACAAACGCCTTCGATGCATTGTAAAGGGCCATGGATGGATCGGCCACGTTGCCGGATGTCGAGCCCATATTGATGATCGAACCGCCCCGCGGCATCGACGGGATCACAGCCCGACACGTGTTGAACACACCCCGTGCATTGACTCCCATCACCTGATCCCAGTCAGCGTCGGAGGAGTCCGGCACGGTCTTTTCGACCTGGACACCGGCATTGTTGACGAGGATGTCGCAGGTGCCGACCGCCTCCGCCAGGGCGGCAACCTGCGCCGGATCGGCGATGTCGGCCTGCACCCATCGACAGGCATCGGGCAGATCGCCGCGGTCGCCGCGACCGCACGTGACGACGGCGGCCCCTTCGGACAGAAAAGCCTCGACAATCGCCCGACCGATCCCCTGGCGTCCGCCGGTCACCAGTGCCTGCTTGCCCTTGAGCCTCATTGGTGCGCGACCATGACATGGCGGATCGACGTATAGGCGTCGAGCGCGTAGACGGACATGTCGCAGCCGGTGCCGGAGCCCTTCATCGCCGCCCAGGGCATTTCCGGCGTGCCGACGCCGTGGGTGTTGACCCATGTGAAGCCGTAACGCAGGCGCGCACTAACCGCCATCGCCCGCCCGACATCGCGGGTCCAGACCGAGCTTGCAAGACCGTACCGGCTGGCATTGGCCCACCGGATCGCGTCTTCCGCGTCGGAAAACCGGGACAGCGTCACCACAGGTCCGAACACTTCGTCGGTCGCGATCTCGGCGTCGTTGTCGACATTGGCGATGACGGTCGGGCGATAGAAAAAGCCGGATCGCGGATCGGTCGCGCCACCGACCGCAACCTCGGCGGTTTCGCGTGCCCGTTCGACAAAGCCGGCCACCCGGTCGCGTTGGGTGGCGGAGATCACCGGTCCCATTTCCGTCCCCTCGTCGCGCGGGGCGCCGATGACGATTTCGCCGACCGATGCCGCGGTATCGGCAACCACCCGGTCGTAGATCCGGTCGGACACCATGACCCGGCACGGCTGGGCGCAATCCTGACCGGCGTTGAAATAGCTGCCGCCGCGCAAGGTCGCGACCAGCGCCTCGATATCGGCATCGTCAAAGACGATCACCGGCGCCTTGCCGCCGAGTTCCAGATGAACGTGCCGGATGCGCGACGCGGCGGCCCGCATGGCCGCCATGCCGGTCGCGGGCGATCCGGTCACTGTAATCGCTTCTGCATCCGGATGGTTGATCAGGCGGTCGCCGATCGTCGGGCCCGCCCCGTGCACGATGTTGACGACGCCGGCCGGCAGGATGTCGCGGAGGATCTCGCCGAGCCGCAGCGTCGAGAGCGGCGTCATTTCGGACGGTTTGAGCACAATTGTGCATCCGGCGGCGAGCGGGGCCGCGAGTTTCCACGAGGCCATCATCAGCGGGTAGTTCCACGGCGCGATCGCGGCGACCGGCCCGACCGGATCGCGGCGGATCATGCTGGTGTGGTCGGCGACATATTCGCCAGCTGCCGATCCGGTCATGGTGCGCGCCGCGCCGGCCATGAAACGAAACGTGTCGATGGTCAGCGGCATCTCGTCGTCGCGGGCCGACGGCCAGGGCTTGCCGCAATCCAGGCTTTCCAGCTCGGCGAGTTCGTCCTGCCGGGCCTCGATCGCGTCTGCGATCGCCAGAAGCGCCGCCGCGCGTTCAGCCGGCGGCGTGCGCGACCAGGTCGAAAAAGCCTCGTTTGCCGCTTCGACGGCCATATCCACCTGTTCCGGCGAGGCTTCGGCGATGGTTGCGATCGTCTCGCCGGTCGACGGGTCGAGTACCGGTGTCGGCGTACCGGCACCGGCGACACTCTCACCCTTGATCAAGAGATCGGTGTGCATGAGTCCCTCCCCTCAAA
>JANQQB010000288.1 GCA_028285165.1 Rhodobiaceae bacterium | reverse complement strand
CGCTGCGACGCTCCCGAACGACTTCGACCTGGCGCTCGATTTCCGACCAGGCGACGTCGACGAGCGGACGGAATATGGATTTTTCGATCGAGGCCGCGTTGTCGGACTTGGCGAGCTTGCGGGCGATTCGGACCAGAACGGCCGGGTTCTCGGACTGCTCCAGGAGACGGATCGCCAAAAGATGAAGCGAACGCGGGTGGTTGTCGAGGAAACCGGTTACCGCGCGCGCGCCGCTATGAAGGGCCGTCTCGTCGTCGTCGGCCATCTGCGACGGCAGAGGTTTCACGATTGAGTCGAGCACATCGCACAATTCAAGGATATCGAGGATGTCGCGTGCATCGTCGAGCGTGTGTCGGTCACCGAGCTGGCCGGCCAGCCGCTGAATGTCGTCTTCGTTGGACGACAGGTTTTCAATGTAGGCCCGGGCGGCGCTCAGCAGGCCAGCGCGGGCCTCACGGGCCTTCCTGGCCGCATGGGAGGCCAGCGGATCGGGCGCGTTCTGGAGTTCGCCCACCATCTCGCGTATGTGGTTGCGCGAGACATCGCGGCGGAACCAGGTCCAAACCCTGTCGACCGACATCGGCGCGACCCGGCCAGCCTGCCGGATCGGCAAGGACTGCGACACGATGAAGGGCGCCAGCGGACGAAAGAATGCCTGTTGAAGAACAGGTTCGACTTCGTTCGGCTTGCGGTTCTTGGCACCCGTGGCACGCGCGACCGACAGAATCAGGTTCATGTGATCGTCGGCGTCCCCCCGCGTCTTGGCGTTTTCGATGCCGCGAATGAGCATATCCCGGGCGCTCGGCGAGAGTGCCTCGAGATAGGATCGAATCTTTTTTTCCAGCATCGAAGGTGCGGAACCGTGGGGCTTCATGGGTCCTTTCCGCATCACGCAATTCCAAAGGACACACAACACCAACAGGCTTAAGAATTGATTGAGAGGACCATGAAAATCGATGCCAATCTGCGTGGCGGAGATGCGCCTCAGCCGGCGTTCCGCCAAACCCCTTCGGCGTCACGGCAGGCGGTGCCGCGCAATGTTTCGGCCTGTCCGTCGATCGTGATGGTATGGGCATAGTCGCGACAGTTGCGATCGTTCACGAAGTAGGACGGACCGGCAAGCACCTGGCCGAAATGACCGCTGCGCGGATTGGTCCATGGGACCGGCCGATTGGGGCCGGCATCTTCCAGCGCCCGCCGCTCGGCCTCGGCAAGCGCCCTTCGATCCTCGGCGTCGAGCCGTGCGCCGACCCCGTTTTCCGCAAGGCCGGGAATGAGTGCGTCGGATCGAGTTGCAGGCGCCGGCGTGCCGGCAGAAACTCCGGCCGTGTTATCGGTTCCGGCGCAGCCGGCAAGAAGCGTCAGGACGACGACAGCCCCGCAAATCCGACGTGCCAAGATCATTGAGTGCCCCCTGTCCTTCCTGTTCCTCGCCGTGTCGTTTTCCCGTCAGGCCGGGGTCTGGCGCAGTTTTGCCCGCACGGCACCCGCCTGAAGGGCCGGCAGCCTGACTTCGGCCCGCAATCCGCCAAGCGGGGAATCCGACAGGGTCAGTGTGCCGCCATACAGCGAGGCCAGATCGGTCACGATCGCCAAGCCCAGTCCGGTGCCCGGCACTGTTTCATCGAGCCGGCGTCCGCGTTTCAACGCCTCCTGGCGCTTGTCCGCCGGCAGGCCCGGACCGTCGTCTTCGATCGATACGAGCAGCATGGCCCGCCCTTCCGCATCGGTTCCCGCATCGGCGCGTGCGGATACCGATACACGAGAGTTTGCCCATTTGCAGGCATTGTCGAGGAGGTTGCCGAAGATCTCTTCGGCATCCTGGGCTTCGGCACGCAGCTTCAGCTCAGGCTCCACGGCAAGAGTGATGCGAATGGCGCGGTCGCGGTTCAACCGTTCCATCACCCGGATCAGCCGTTCCAGGATCGGCTCCACATCGGCGAGCGCGCCCATCATCCGTCGTTGCGCTGCAGCGCGGGCCCGGTCGAGATACAAGCTGACCTGATCCCGCATCAGATCGGCCTGTTCGGCGATTTTCAGCGTCTCAGGGCTGGCAATGGCGCGCGCTTCATTGGTGATCACGCTGAGCGGCGTCTTGAGCGCATGCGCCAGATTGCCGACCTGGGTGCGTGACCGGTCGACGATCTCGCGGTTGGCGGCCAGGAGCGCATTGAGTTCGGAAACGACAGGCGCAACCTCGCTCGGATAGACACCTTCAAGCCGTTCGGTGCGGCCGACCCGGATCGCGCCAAGCGCCTCGCCGAGTGCGCCCAGCGGGCGCAGGCCGATGCGAACCTGAATGAAGGTTGCGACCAGGAGGCCGAAAGCAAACACCACGAAGGTCACCAGCAGATTGTTCCGGAACGCCGCCACCTCGGTCTCGATCGTCGAGGTTTCTGCGGCGACCGAGACAATATAGGCGTGATCCTCGAAAACGATGTCGTATTCAACCGCCCGCAATGCGTCGTCGTTCGGACCGGTGAGACTGCCCGAGCGCACGTTCGATCCCGCACCGGGTTTGGACGGCAGAAAGGCCAGCCGCTCACCGACGAGAGAGGCCGACGTGGTGACCGGATCGCGGCCCGGCTTGGTGGCGATCTGCCAGTACCAACCGTGCAGTGGCAGGCTGAAACGCGGTTCGCCTATCGTGCCGATAGCCCGGTTCGGCAAATCCTCCGGTTCGGTGACCGAAATCTCACCTATTATCGTCTTGGCAAAAATACCAAGCCGCTCGTCGAACCGGCGTTCGATCGATTGCCGCTCAAGGGAAACCAGCACAAAAGCCGCCGCAGCAAGCGCGACCGCGCTCCATCCGGCGGCCGTCAGGATCAGCCGCTTGGCAAGCGAGGCGCTACCCATCGCCGACGCGGGTCAGCCGGTATCCAAGCCCGCGAACCGTTTCGATGAGATCGCCCGGAATCTTCTTGCGCAGACGCCCGACGAACACTTCGATCGTATTGGAATCTCTATCGAAATCCTGATCGTAAAGATGTTCGGTCAATTCCGTGCGCGACACCACGCGATCCTGGTGGTGCATGAGGTAGGACAGAAGCCTGAATTCATGCGACGTCAGCTTGACCGGGCTGCCCTCGACCGTAACGCGGCTGGTCTTTGTGTCGAGCCGGACGGGACCGGCGACGATCTCGGCGGAGGCGTGGCCGGCGGCGCGCCGAACAAGCGCGCGGATCCTGGCGAGGATCTCCTCCATGTGGAACGGTTTGGCGACATAATCGTCGGCGCCGGCATCGATGCCCTGGACCTTGTCGCTCCACCGGTCGCGGGCGGTCAGGATCAGGACCGGCATCTTGTGGCCGTCCTGACGCCAGCGCTCCAGGACACTGATCCCGTCGAGCGCCGGCAGGCCGAGGTCGAGAATTACGGCGTCGTAGGGCTCGGTATCGCCGAGAAAATGACCCTCCTCGCCGTCGGCCGCGGAATCCACGGCGTAGCCGGCCTCCTTCAGGGCATCCACCAACTGGCGGTTCAAGTCCGGATCGTCCTCAACGACCAACAACCGCATTGCAGTTTCCTTCCAATAAACCGAGCGGGCCAGACCTCGATGCGGCCTCCCCGCGGGGGCCAAGCCGCCTATCGCAGAACCTGGCCCGTTCGCGCGTCGATGACCCGTCGCACCACCTGGCCGTTCTGCTGCAGCACGCCGACGACATAGACCAGTCGGCCGCCCTGACGGCACAATTGGGCTTTGACGACTTCGCCGCCGACGCCGCCCGCAACGGCGCGCAACGGCGCGGCTTCGCCGCTCTGAACGGCGGCCCGGGCCTGGCCGCCGGACAGGCAATTGGCCGCAGCCGGGCCGGCGGTCGCGACCAGGCCCAAAAGGGCGACACTGACAATGAAGGGGGATAGGCCAAAGCGTCGGATCATGGGGCCAGTATGCTTATCCATGCTGAATGCGACATGAATAATGCAACAGGCCAGTATTCATCAATCGCCACGACCTGAAAGGGCGGCGACGCGCTGGTGCCCGTCGGCGACGGCGTCCACCACCTCACCCGGCCAGCTGACCACGTGATCGGCGTATTCTTCAACGTCCATGCCTGCTTCGTCGCGCACCCGGCCACGAACCGACACGCCGGCATCATGTACCGTCCGCGGGTCCCCGCTGACCAAGGGATGCCACCAGTAAAGCGGGTCGCCGTCGGCCACAAGACGATAGGCACAGGTGGGCGGCAACCAGGTCAGTTCGCGGACCTTTTGCGGCGTCAGCGGAATGCAGTCCGGCACCTGTTCGGAGCGGTTTGCATAATCGGTGCAGCGACAGGTCTCACAGTCGAGCAGACGGCACGCGACATCGGTCCAAACGATCTCGCCGGTATCCCAATCCTCCAGTTTGTTCAAACAGCACCGCCCGCAGCCGTCGCACAGCGATTCCCATTCGATCTGCGTCATCTCCTCGAGGGATTTCACCATCCAGAACGGCGCCTCCGGTACGTCCGGCAACACCCGGTCAGATTCGTCGAATTTCGCGTCCACCCGCATTTCCCTTTTGTCCCGGCGCCGGTATACTGGCTGGTGATCAAAGAACGGATTTGTTTGGGGTCCGCTTCCGGTCCCGATTTTGCATTTCAACGACCGAAGCGTTTTTTGCGTCACAGAGTGGGTCACAATAGTGGACGATCAAACGACAGACCAGACCGATCGTACCAAATCGACACTGGGACGGCGGCTGCGCAATGCGATGCTGGAAGTCGATGGTTTCATCGACAATTCAGTGCATACGCTGTGGTCCGGCATCCAGGATATCTTTGCCCATTACAACAGCGCCATGGACCGGTTCCGGGCCCGGGGAATCAACCGGGTGTTTGCCGAGATCGGTTCGGAATCCTGCACCTGGGCACTTGGCGGCGCGGTGCTGGCGCTTGCGCTCGCCCAGGGAGCGTTCGAGGAAACCGGCAAGGACTGGCTCGCGACGGAAGACTTCGCTGTCACGTTCCTCGACCGAAACGGCCGGGAAATCGGCAATCGCGGAATTCTTCTGGACGATGCGATCACGCTCTCGGAAATCCCCGACCATCTGATCAAGGCCACGCTCGCAACCGAAGACCGCCGATTTTATGAACATTTCGGCATTGATGTGGTCGGCACGATCAGAGCCATGGTCGAAAACGCCCGCGCCGGCACCGTCGTCCAGGGCGGCTCGTCGATCACCCAGCAATTGGCCAAGAACCTGTTTCTGTCGAACGAAAGAACCCTCGACCGCAAGATCCGCGAGGCGTTTCTGGCGCTTTGGCTCGAGGTCAACCTGACCAAGGACGAGATCCTCAAACTGTATCTCGACCGGGCCTATATGGGCGGCGGCGCCTTCGGCGTGGCGGCCGCCTCGCAATATTACTTCGCCAAGCCTGTAACCTCCATAACGCTCGCCGAATCGGCCATGCTGGCCGGGCTCTACAAGGCACCGACAAAATTCGCACCGCATCGCGACCTGCCGGCCGCGCGCGCCCGGGCGAACGTGGTGCTGCAAAACATGGTCGAGGCGAATTTCCTGAGCGAGAGCCAGATCCTGACCGCTGAAATCAATCCTGCTCGGGTGGTCGACCGGCGGCGCGAATATACGCCCGACTATTTCCTGGACCAGGCCTTTGAGGAAGTGAAAAGCCTGGTCAAGGGACAGCAACGGGTGGTTACCGTGCACACCACCTTCGATCTCGACCTGCAGAAACGCGCCGATGAAGCCGTCCTGACCCATCTGCGCCAGCACGGCTCGGCCAAGCGGGTCAACCAGGCGGCGCTTGTCTCGCTGGAAATGAACGGGGCGATCCGCGCGCTTGTCGGCGGTCGCGATTACGGGGAAAGCCAGTTCAACCGGGCCACTTCGGCCCTGCGCCAGCCCGGCTCGTCATTCAAGCCCTATGTCTACATGACCGCCTTCATGAACGGCTTTTCGCCGGACAGCATCGTGCCGGACCGGCCGATCTCCATCGGACACTGGTCGCCGCAGAATTACGATCGGCGCTTTCGCGGCAACATCTCGCTGACCAACGCGCTGGTGCGCTCCATCAACACGATCCCGGTGCGTCTCACCCGGTCCTTCGGCCGCGACAAGGTAATCGAAACAACAAAGCTGGCCGGTGTCGAAACGCCGATCCGTGCCGACTGGTCGCTGCCGCTCGGCTCCTCGGAAGTAACCGTCATGGACATGGCGGCCGGCTATTCGAGCTTTGCCAATGGCGGATTCCGCATCAAGCCTTATTCGGTTCTCAAGGTGACGACGTCGAGCGGCGACGTGCTTTACGACCGCGGTCGCCAGGCGCCGCCGCGCGAACGGGTCTTCCCGGAAGACAAGGTGCACGAGCTCAATCGCATCCTGAACCAGGTCGTGGAGCGCGGCACCGGCCGCCGAGCCCGGATCGACGGCGTTAAGGCCGCCGGCAAAACCGGAACCACTAACGCCTACAGGAACGCCTGGTTCGTCGGCTATACGGGCAATTTCGTGACTGCCGTGTGGTACGGCAACGACAATTATTCCTCGACCGCCCGGCTCACGGGCGGCAATCTCCCGGCCATGACCTGGCAATATTACATGCGCCACGCCCAGGCCACGGTCGAGCCGAAGGGCATACCGGGTGTCGAGGACCTCTCCCTGCCGAGCGCCACGATTGCCACCCGCTCCAACGACGGACAGTCGGACACCGATGATTCGGGCCGGCAGCTCGCCGATCGCCCGTCGCGCAAGGCTGTGGAAGTGTTGTCGTCGCTGGTCGACAAGTTCGGCGGGCCGTTGCGCTCTTCGCTCGGCGAGGATGCGCGGCGCGACACGAATGCGGAAACGGACGTCGCGAACCCGGGCAGAATCCGCGAATTGTCGCTGCCCGAGACACGCATCCGGCTGGATTCGGGCGCAGCGGCGAGAGCCCCACGCGACGACACGCTCTGACATTCCTCTAAGTACAGCCCCCGTACCATTCGAATACCTCGCGCGGTTTCAAGAACGTCAGAGCGGTTCCGGGTTAGCGGGCGTGCAGGAAAACCGTTATCCAGGACCAGGTTTGCGCATAGGTTCGACCCAACCGTCATGACCCGATTTATTCGGGTAATCTAAGCAGCCAATCCGGAAAGGCGTTCCATCAGCCACCTTGTCCCGGGTGTGCGTTGATTTCGGACCGAGGATGTCAGCGCCGGATAGCGCTGTGCCGCCGGATCATCCGAAAGATTCGGGTGATGACGGATTGGGGGTCGTGTGCACCCGACTGGCAGTGTCGAGTCACCCTTTGGTGCCAACAACGCGATGTGTGCATGCGATTCGCTCGGGGCCGGGACTCCGGACGCCGGTCCCTTTGCAGCAGAAAGCGGCGGCGTTTGCGATTTGACCATAATCTGTGCCTAATTCTGGGGCAGGAGAAAAATCGCGGGGATTTTCGAACCGAAAACCACCCAATGCGGCATTATCGGTGTCAGGAAGTCCTGTCCGAGCCGATACCAGACGACGTTTAGGCATGATATTCATCCGCAACCTGTTTCTCGCGACCGCGATCGCCCTGTTCACCGGCTTTGCGTCTGCGCACTACGCCATCGACCTCCTGGGCAAAGGCGACAATCTGACAACCGGCCAGTGGACGCGCCTGGAGAGCATCGAAAATACGGCGGGCAATCCCTATCGCGCAGCCCTGAAAGTGCGGACCTCCGGCGTCGCGCTCGCCCCCGGCGAGGGCCTTGTCTTCACGACCGAGCGCGATCTGGAGGGCGAACGTTTCGACGCCGCCTGTTCCTATCGGATCGTCGGGCGGATGCCGCGCGCAACCCTATGGAGCCTGACCGTCGACGGCGTCGGCGATGCGACGGCGACGCCGTTCATGGACCGGCATTTTCTCGTCGCCCCATCGGTTGTCTGGCAGACGGACGGACAAATGACGGTGAC
>JANQQB010000270.1 GCA_028285165.1 Rhodobiaceae bacterium | reverse complement strand
ACCTGGTGCTGCCGCATGTGAAGCTGGACGACCTGCCGGAAGTGTTCGCCGCCCTGCAAAAGGCCGAGCTCGCGGATGCCAATGCCGGCCTCGTCACCGACATTATCGCCTGCCCCGGCATGGATTACTGCGCGCTGGCGACGGCCCGGTCGATCCCGGTGGCGCAGGAGATCTCGGAACGGTTTGCCGGTCCGCAACGGCAACAGGATATCGGTCCGCTGAAGATCAAGATCTCCGGCTGCATCAATGCCTGCGGCCATCACCATGTGGGCCATATCGGCATTCTCGGCGTGGAGAAGAAGGGCGAGGAGCTCTACCAGATCACCCTTGGCGGATCCGGCGACGAAGAGGCCGCGATCGGCACGATCATAGGCCGCGGGTTTTCCGGCGACCGCATCACCGACGCCGTGGAAGTCATCGTCAACACCTATCTGCATCTGCGCAAAGGACCCGAAGAAACGTTCCTGGCCGCCTACCGGCGGGTCGGAGACGACCCGTTCAAGGAAGCGCTCTACGGCGAAAACGCGCAATGGCCGTGGGCCGTTTGAGATACGTGGAGACCACGGCAGCTTTCGAGGAGGGAGGCAGCATCATGCAGAATATCTATCGCGACGGCCGGTTCGACCCGGATATCTGGACCCTGGTGGCGGACGACGAAACCCTGCCGGACGGCGGCCACGCCCTGATCGGCAAGGCGCGCTGGCTGGCGGAACGGGATGTCCTGGCAAAGAGCCGGTTGTCGCTGGGGCTTGCCCTTGCGGCCGGCGACACGCTTGACGACATCGTCTCCGACCTGCCCCGGTTCAGCGTCATTGCGCTCGAATTCCCGAAATTCGCCGACGGTCGGTCCTATTCGACGGCGAGACTGCTGCGCGAGACGCACGGTTTCAAAGGCGAACTCCGGGCGATCGGTGACGTCCTAATCGATCAGATCCCGCTGATGCGGCGCTGCGGCTTCGACGCCTTTGCGATTTCCAATGAGCCGACCCGGCGGGCCCTGGAAGAGGGGCATTTCCCCGACGTGCCGTATTACACGCAACCGATCGCCGATCGCGGCGAAGTCCCGGCAGGCACCCGTCCCTGGCTGCGCGTCCCGGCCGCCTCGGCTCCGCCGGTCCGGTAGACCGATCTCGGCTCTGCTGCATCCAAACGAATCTGCGGCGGCAGAAACACCTTGGCGCACCAAGGACCGGTGGCTATGACATCTGGGCTCCGTCCCGATCGTCCTCTGGTGCGCCTTGCCGTGGTCCCTTGAAATCCTGCTTGTCGTGTTCGCCGTCTTCTTTGTCGGCGGCATCGTCAAAGGTGTGATCGGCACCGGCCTGCCGACTGTCGCGGTTGCGCTGCTTGCCGCGGCGTTCGATGTGCGCACCGCGATCCTCTTGCTGATGGGACCGGCGATCGCGACCAATGTCTGGCAGGCGTTTACGGGGCCCGCCTTTTTAAAACTGGTGCGGCGGCTGGCGCCGTTTCTGGGCGCGATCTTCATCGGCGTGATCGGCGGCTATTTCCTGTTTTCCGCCGCCGACGACCGGATCCTGCTCGCTGTGCTCGGGTCGATCCTGTGCATCTATGCCGCCGTCAGCCTGATGAAGATCGATATCCCGTCGCCGGGGCCCCGCGAAAACAGCGCGTCCGCCGCCGTCGGCCTCGTCAACGGCACGATCACGGGCATCACCGGAACCTTCGTCGTCCCGTCCGTCATCTACCTGCGGGTGCTCGACTTCGAACGGCGCGAGCTGATCCAGGCGATGGGCATCACCTTCCTGTTTTCGATCACCGTGCTCAGCCTTGTGCTCGGCGTGGACGGCAAGATCTCGGCCGAGGTCGGCAGCCTGTCCCTCGTCGCGATCGCTCCGGCGATCGTCGGCCAAGTTGTCGGACAGGCGATCCGCGACCGGCTCGCCGAACCGACCTTTCGCGCGGTGTTCCTGATGGGGCTGGGCGCGATCGGCGTGTATCTTCTGACGCGGGCAATTGCCGGGTTCTAAATCCTAGCCAAAATGCACACTTGCCACGTTCGACGGTGGATCAAACATCGATTGTTTGCAGGTGCACTTCATTTACCGGCCACAATCCGCACGACGCAATGCAACGGTCTGGTCGGGGACGGTCGCTGGCCCCTGACGTTTTGCCGGGAACGTAGTGGAAGCGCAGGCCAGAAGGGCTTATCGCCGCCAAAACTCTATTCCGATACTGGTGCGGTACCGATGCTTTTGGTTGGGCAACCGCGTTGCCGTGAAGCAGGCTTCCCGGCCGTTGCGCACCTTCGTCCAGGTAACGCACACTCTGTTGCCCCTAAACTTCCACGTCCCTTTGTCCTTTCGCGGCGCAAGTATGTGGTCCCACAATCTCACTTTGCCGTTTCGCGAGTATCTTACCTTTCCAAGGCTGCCGTGACGTGTCTTGAATTCAAGCGTCTTGCCAAGGAAATCTTCCGCGAACTCTTTTTGTGGCATGGGAGAGGCAATAGCTAAGGTTGCGGTAAGGCAAAATCCTATAACCAAAGATACAAATTTCTTCACTTCAGCCCCCTATTTTCAAGAGAGTCTACTGTTTTGGACGCAATTATCAAATTTTGACGCGGGCAATTGCCGGGTTTTAGGAAAATAAGACCACCGAGCCACGGCCGTGACCAACGTCTAGCGTTGTGAGGCGAGCAGGTTCGCTCCAAGCCCTACCAGGACGGATCCGGCAATCCGCTGCAACCACCGACCGGCGGCGCGAGACGTCCTGAAGAACGACGAAACCCGGTCTGCGAAAATCACACAGCCGACTTCCGCCAGCGAAAAGATCAGATTGGCGATGATGCCCAGCAGGATGATCTGGAGCCAGAACGGGTATGCCGCGTTCTGATCGGTAAACTGCGGCAGGAACGCGATGAAAAAGACGGCGGATTTCGGGTTGGTCAGTTCCACAACCAGGCTCTCTTTCAGCGCGGTCACGTGCGAAGAGGTTGCTGCCGACACCTCAGGGTCAACCGGCGTTTCCTCACTCATGAGAAATCGAAACCCGAGCCAGAACAGATACGCCGCTCCGACGATCTTCAGGGCGAGATAGGCGGCGGGCACGGCCTGGAGAAACAGGCTCAAACCGAAGGCGGCAGCGACAATGTGCACATAGCTCGCAAGGTGCGTTCCCAGACTCGAGTACCAGCCGGCCCTGCGGCCCCGTCCGATGGTCTGGGCAGCGATGTAAAGCATGCCCGGCCCCGGCGTGATCGAGAGCAGCAGTGCCGTCACCAAAAACGGAATCAGACAGTCGACGCCCGGCATCGGAGATCCTTCCTTGGCCAAAACATAGCATGACGGCTACCAGCCTGAAATGCGCCTCCCGATCGGCTCCAAGCCAATGTCCGGTGCCGTCCGTCGTTCTCGGGTTCCGGCGCCACCGGTTGCGTTTCTAGAACGTGCCCTGACGATCCGGCTTTGCTATGAAAGGTCGGAGCAAGTGCGCGGTGGCGAGGCGGGACATGGTGAAACGGAAAAAAGTGGCGGTCATCGGCGGCGGCGTCAGCGGGCTGGCCGCGACGAAGGCGTTCCTCGAGAAGGGACACGACGTTCACGCCTTCGAACGCACGGCGGATATCGGCGGCGTCTGGGAATTGTCGCGCTCCTACCCGGACGTGCAGACCCAGTCGCCGAAGGATCTCTACCGATTCACCGACCAGCCGATGCCGGACGAGTATCCGGAATGGCCGAAGGGGCCGCAGGTGCATGCCTATCTGCACGATTATGCCGGGAAACACGGACTGTTAGAGCGCTATCTCCTGAACACGCACATAACGGCCATGACCCGTCGGGCCGACGGTGCGGCCGGTTGGACCCTGTCGATCAAGAACAATGCCGGGGAACGGTCGGAAGACTTCGATTTCGTAGCCGTGTGCACCGGCCAGTTCAGCGACAAGAAGACCCTCACCCATCCCGGCCAGGCGGACTTCGAGGCGCGCGGCGGAACCGTGCTGCACTCGTCCGACTACACGGATCCCGAAATGGCCCGTGGCAAGCGGGTCGTGGTGCTCGGGTTTTCGAAATCGGCCACCGACATCGCTGTCAATGCCGCCGCCAACGGCGCTGCCTCGGTCGCCATCGTCTACCGCAAACCGGTCTGGCGTGTGCCGTATTTTGTCGGCGGCATCAATTTCAAACACCTGCTCTACATGCGCGCGCAGGAAATGCAGTTCAACGGCTGGGACCCGTCGCCGGTCGCCCGCGTGGTTCGCGTGCTTGCCGCACCGCTGATCTGGGCCAATTTCCGGGGCCTGGAAACGCTTCTGAAACTGCAGCTCGGGCTCGGCCGCTACGGCATGGTGCCGGACGTGCCGATCGAGAAGGACGTCTCCTGCTCCATCCCGATCGTGACCCCGGGCTTTTTCGAAGGCCTGAAGGCGGGGACCATCGTGCCCTATCGCGGCACGATCGACCGCTATGAGGGAGACGGCGTGGTCGTCACCGGCGAGAAGCCGGTCGGCGCCGATATCGTCGTGCTCGCGGTCGGCTGGCGCCTCGGCGTCCCGTTTCTCGATCCCACCTACCAGGCCCGCCTCGTCGAACCGGACGGCCAATATCGTATCTACCGCCTTATCGCCAATCCGGACCTGCCGGATATGGGATTTGTCGGCTTCAATTCCTCGTTCTGCACGGTGCTCTCTGCAGAGATGGCGGCGCACTGGCTGGTGCGGTATGCCGACGGCATGCTGGCGCGCCAGCCGAGCCCGGCCGAGATGACCCAGTCCATTGAAGCGCTGCTTCACTGGCGGCGGGAAGAACGGCCGGCCGCCAAGGTCTATGGGGGCCTCTGCTCCGCGCCGTTTCATTTCCGGCATTTCGACGAATTGCTCGAAGACATCGGCGCCACCAAACGGGCGCAAAGCAATCCGCTCGCCGAATACTTTTCCTATCCGAACGCGGACGCCTATGCCGACTTCCTCGCCAGCGCCCCGGATTATCGGGCGGAACCGGCTTGAGGCCCGTCCGACAAACCTGACCAAGAGTTAACTTGTCTCCCGGCCGCCATTTCTTACCGTGATCCCGGTTGAGACCACCGGGAGCACGCCATGTCCGCTTCAGACCGGACCGAGGGATACAGCCGCATTTCGATCCTTGTTCACTGGCTGACGGCGATTTTCGTCGTGATCCTGTTCATCACCCATGAGGGCGAAAGGGGCGACCTGGCCTATGCCATTCATGTCGGCGGCGGCGCGCTTGTCGGGCTGTTCCTGCTGTGGCGGGTCGGCTATCGCATGAAACGCGGCATGACACGGGCGCCCGATCAGTCTCCCGCCCTCAACGTGGTTTCTGCGATCGTGCTCTGGGGGCTCCTGCTCACGATCTTTGTCGTGACACTCAGCGGATACTTCCTGCCCTGGGCCGACGGTGTGTCGCTCAACATTTTCGGCACGCTGGCGGTGCCCTCTCCGATGTCGGCCAACCCGCCCCTCCTGGAGTTCATGGAGACCGTGCACGAAATCTCGGGCCATCTCATCCCGATCCTGCTTGGCCTGCATATCCTCGGCGCCGCCAAACACCTCATCATCGATCGGGACACTGTCGTGCGTCGCATGCTGAAGGCGCTGCCGGGCGGGCGCTGACGCCCGCCTCACTGCCCTTCGATCTCTATTGGCAGAACCGTTTTTCTCCGGAACGCGGAACATAGAAGCCCGTCTGCGGATTGAACGTCTTGTACCGTGCCTGGCAGGAGCGAACCCAGGCCGTCGACCAAGGTTCGAGGTCTTCGGACACGGCTTTGCGGGGCGGCGGTGCCGTGCGACGGGCTGTCGGAGCCGTGCGGCGGGTTGTCGGAGCCAATCGTGCGCTTTGTACCTTGCGCAGCACACCGGGCGGCGGTGCCGTGCGGGGTCCGCGGTAGTACC
>JANQQB010000237.1 GCA_028285165.1 Rhodobiaceae bacterium | reverse complement strand
CCGGTTCTTCACCGGCCAGATCACGGCGGCCGGCAAGGTGCCGCCGGCCAAGATCCTGGTGGTCGGCGCCGGCGTTGCGGGGCTTGCCGCTATCGGCGCGGCGCAATCCATGGGCGCCATCGTGCGGGCCTTCGACGTGCGGCCGGAAGTGGCCGAACAGATCGAATCCATGGGCGCGGAATTCCTGTTCCTCGATTTCGAGGAAAGCGGGTCGGGCGAGGGCGGCTATGCGGCTCCGTCGTCACCGGAATTCCGGGAAAAACAATTGGCCCTGTTCCGCGAACAGGCGCCGGAGATCGACATCGTCATCACCACAGCCCTGATCCCGGGCCGAGATGCGCCCAAGCTCTGGCTGGAAGACATGGTCGCGGCGATGAAGCCGGGATCGGTGATCGTCGACCTGGCGGCCGAGCGCGGCGGCAATTGCGACCTGACCGTGCCCGACCAGATGATCGAGACGGAAAACCGCGTCAAGGTGATCGGTTATACCGACCTGCCGAGCCGCATGGCGGCCCAGTCCTCGACGCTGTTTGGTACGAATGTGCGGCACATGATGGACGATCTGACGCCCGAAAAGGACGGCCAGATCAACATCAACATGGAAGACGATGTCATCCGGGGAGCAACGGCCGCCTTCAACGGCGAGGTGACCTATCCACCACCGCCGCCCAAGGTCCAGGCGATTGCCAAGGCGCCGGCAAAACAGGCGGCTCCGGACCCGGAAGAACTGAAACGCCAGGAAGCCGAGGCGATGCGCAAGACGGGCCTGCGGCAGACCCAGATGCTGATCGGCGGCGGCCTCTTGATGCTGCTGATCGGCGGTTTCGCTCCGGCAAGTTTCATGCAGCATTTCATCGTCTTCGTGCTTGCCTGTTTCGTCGGCTTCCAGGTGATCTGGAACGTCAGTCACTCGCTGCACACGCCGCTTATGTCGGTCACCAACGCGATTTCCGGCATTATCATCGTCGGGGCTTTGCTGCAGATTGGCTCGACCAACACGATCGTGCTGGTGCTTGCAGCGATCTCGGTTCTGATCGCGACGATCAACATCGTCGGCGGGTTCATGGTGACCCGGCGCATGCTGGCCATGTTCCAGAAAAGCTAGGGGGGCACATTCATGAGCACCGGATTGGTGACCGCCGCCTACATCGCGGCAAGCGTTCTTTTCATCCTGTCCCTCGGCGGGCTCAACAACCAGGAGGCCGCCAAGCGCGCCATCTGGTACGGCATTGTCGGCATGGCGATCGCCGTGCTGGCGACCGTCTTCGGTCCGCGGGTCGACATCTCGCTTTTGTTGCTGGCCATGATCGCGATCGGCGCGGTGATCGGGGTGATTGTCGCCCGGCGCGTCGAGATGACGGAGATGCCGCAATTGGTGGCGGCCCTGCACTCCTTTGTCGGTCTGGCGGCGGTGTTCATCGGCATCAATTCCGATATCAATCCGCCGCCGGGGCTCGCCGGCGCGGAAAAGATCATCCATGAGGTCGAGATCTTCCTCGGCGTGTTCATCGGCGCCATCACCTTTACCGGGTCCGTCGTTGCCTATGGCAAGCTCGCCGGCTCGATTTCCGGCAAGCCGCTCGTGCTGCCCGGCCGGCACATGGCGAACGTCGTCATGGGCGTTGCCTGTTTGCTCCTGCTGGTGCTGTACATGCAACATGTCGGGACCTGGACGCTGATCGTCATGACGCTGATCGCGTTTGTGATCGGCGCGCACCTGGTCATGGCAATCGGCGGCGCCGACATGCCGGTTGTGGTGTCGATGCTGAACTCCTATTCCGGCTGGGCGGCGGCGGCGACCGGGTTCCTGCTCGGCAACGACCTTCTGATCGTCACCGGTGCGCTGGTCGGTTCGAGCGGCGCGATCCTGTCCTACATCATGTGCAAGGCGATGAACCGGTCGTTCATCAGCGTCATTCTCGGCGGCTGGGGCGGCGAGACCGGGCCGGCCATGGAGATCGACGGCGAGATGATCGCGACCGACGCCGATGCGGTCTCGGCGGCGCTCGAAGATGCCGACAACGTCATCATCGTTCCGGGTTACGGCATGGCAGTGGCCCAGGCCCAGCAATCGATTTCCGAACTGACCAACCGGCTGCGCGGCAAGGGCAAGAATGTGCGCTTTGCCATCCACCCGGTGGCCGGTCGCCTGCCGGGACACATGAACGTGCTCCTGGCCGAAGCGAAGGTCCCGTACGACATCGTTCTGGAAATGGACGAGATCAACGAGGACTTTCCGGACACCGACGTGGCGATCGTCGTCGGGTCCAACGACATCGTCAATCCTGCGGCCCAGGAAGATCCGAACAGTCCGATCGCCGGCATGCCGGTGCTCGAGGTCTGGAAGGCGAAGCAGGTCTTCGTGTCGAAACGCGGCCAGGGCACGGGCTATTCCGGCATCGAAAATCCGCTGTTCTACAAGGAGAACACGCGCATGTTCTACGGCGACGCGAAGTCGTCGGTGGATGGGCTTCTGCAGCGGATTTCGTAGACCGAGTCAGGCGGTCAAACCACCGTCGATCACGTAATCGGCCCCCGTGATCATCTCGGCACCGGGGCTGACGAGAAAGCGCACGAGGTCGGCGACTTCCTGCGCTTCGATCAGCCGGCCGGCCGGGATCTGGCGCGCGAGCTTGTGTTCGCCGGCGCTTTCCAGCATGGGATCGATCATCGGCGTGCGCACGAAGGTCGGGTGCACGCTGTTGCAGCGGATGCGGTTCCCTTGCCGTGCGCAGTGCAGAGCGACGGATTTCGTGAGCATGCGGACAGCGCCCTTGCTCGCATTGTAGGCGGCCAGGTTATGGCCGCCGACGAGGCCGGAGACCGAGCCGAGATTGACGATTGCGCCCCCGCCCGACTTTTCCATCAAGGGCAGGGCGCTCTTGCAGCCGAGAAACGTGCCGTCGACATTGACCGCCTGGACCCGGCGCCATTCTTCGAAACTGCACTCCGCGATGGAAGCGATCGGCGCGATGCCGGCAGCGTTCACCAGAACATCGAGGCGGCCGAACAATTCATCGACTTCTTGAATGACCCGCTGCCAGTCTTCGGGTCGGCACACATCGAGTTCGATGGCAGAGGACGAGCCGCCGGCGGCGGCGGCCTGCGCGCCGGCCCGTACCAGATCGAGGTCGGCGAAGACGACCCGCGTGCCGTCGGCGGCCAATGTCGCGCCGATGGCCGCGCCGAGGCCGGAGGCGCCGCCGGTGATCAGGGCGACGGGAGCAGGTGCGTCGGACATCGGGAGCCTTTTCAATGAGGGATCAGAACGGATTGATCACATTGATCGGTGTTCCGTCCCGATAGGCAAGGATCTGGTCGAAGATTTCCCCGAATTGCAGGTCGTATTCCTCGCGCGTCACATAGCCGATATGCGGCGTGCAGATGACATTGGGCAAGGTCAGGACCGGATCGTGCGGATCCCGCAGGGGTTCGGTTTCGTAGACGTCGACCGCGGCACCGCCCGGCCGGCCGGCGCGCAATGCGGCAACCAGCGCGCCCGGTTCGATCAGGCCGGCCCGGCTGGTGTTGACCAGGAGGGCGGTCGGTTTCATCGCCGCAAGATCCTCCTCCCCGACAATGCCGTGGGTCACGTCCTTCAATCTTAAATGCAGGCTCAGCACATCGCATTCGGCAAAAAAGGCTGCCTTTGACGTCGCAAAGCGGATGCTGTCCGCCGATGCGCGTTGCCGGGAATTGTCCGATCCCCAGGCAACCACATCCATGCCGAAGGCCCGGCCGTAATCGGCCACCGCCTTGCCGATGCGCCCGTATCCGAAAATGCCGAGCGTGCCGCCGCGCAATGTCGTGCCGACGCCGATCTGCCAGTCGCCGGCCTTCAGCGCCGCCATCTGCTGCGGGATCTGGCGCCTTGCGGCGAGGATCAGGCCCCAGGTGAGTTCGGCTGCCGCATAAGACGGCGTGCCGGCATGCTGGCTCGACGACAGGATCACGCCGTTCCTGGTGCAAGCCTCCACATCGATATGCGGGTAGACACTGCGCTGGCTGATCAGTTTCAGGTTCGGCAGGCGGTCGAGCAGGCCGGCGCCAATCCGGGTGCGCTCGCGGATCAAGACCAGCACTTCGGTCTCGGCAAGTCGTTCGGCGAGCACGGCATCGTCCTGCACATGGTCGGTCCAGATCTGAACGTCGAAGCCGTCAAGCTTGGAGAAACACGGCAGGGTGCGCAGCGTGTCGAAATAGTCGTCGAGGATGCTGACTTTCATCGTGCCTGCTCCCGGGTGTTAGCGCGCTGCCGTTTACCGACCGCCGAACGGCCAGGGCAGTTCAACGAATTCCTGCAACAGACCCGGCGGGAAATCGCGGTTGAGCATGAAGGCCATGAACAGCAGGGCGCCGAGCCCGCCGGCCGTCAGAATGCCGGTCCTCATCCAATCCAGTTGCGCACGAATGCGGAGGAACGTCAGGAAGAACAGCGCCAGAGCCAGGATAAAGCCGAATATGGCGGTCAAGAGCAGCAGCAGAACGAACCAGCCGAGCATGGACCACAGACCGTGCGGCGCTTCGGCATCCTCGCCGCGGGCTTCGTTGTCCATGAACACGCGGTCGGTGGCCGGACGAAAGGCCATCTGCACCATCAGGGCCAACACGCCCAAGAGGCTGAGACCGGCAACCGTGACCGGGAAGACCTTGTCGATCAGCACGTCGATCTGCATGGAATCGAACAGGAACACCGCGAGGAACAGCGCCAGAGCACCGGTGAACACAAAGGCCGGCACGCGGTTCCACGGTTGTCCCTCGGCATCGGGCGGGCGGATCGCGGCGGATTGCCGGGCGCCGAGCCAGACCGACACGATGGTGATGATCGCCAGGATGATGACGATCGGCGAGAAGATGTATTCCAGACCCTGATCGAAGCCGCGGCGGAAGCGGGTCATGGCGATCTGGGTGGCCTGATAGGTGTAGACCTCGGCCTGGCTGGCGAGCACGAAGCCGATCAGGAAGGCGGGTCGCGGCCAGTCGAAGCGGCGCATGAAGATGCCGATCATGCCGATCGCGACCAGGGCCGTCAGGTCCCATAGCGTCTGCTTCGACTGGAACGCGGCGAACGAGATCATCATGAACAGGAAGGGCACGAGCAGCGGAAAGCGGATCGTCGTCAGCCGCGCAATGCCGCCCGACAGGAACAGGCAGAGCCCGGCCCCGATCACGTTGGCGAGCGCCAGCGACCAGACGACGGTATAGGTGATCGGCAGGTCGTTGCGCACCATTTGCGGGCCGGCATCGTAGCCGAGCAGGATCATGCCGCCGATGAACACGGCCATCGAGCCGGAGCCGGGAATGCCGAACAGGAGCGTCGGCACGAGACCGCCGCCTTCCTTGGCGTTGTTGGAGCTTTCCGGGCCGATGACGCCGCGGATCTCGCCGTGGCCGAATTTCGACTTGTCGCGGGTCGTCTGCATGGTGTGGCCGTAGGCGATCCAGTCGACCACCGAGCCGCCGAGGCCGGGGATCACCCCGACCAGCACGCCGATCACCGAACAACGGATCGACAGCCAGATGTTCGACGCCCAATCGCGCACGCCGTCGATCCAGCCGGCGCCGAGCTTGGCGGTCTTGGATATCGCCCGGTCCTGGCGCAGGAGCGAAATGATCTCCGGAATGGCAAAGATGCCGAGCCCGATCGTCACAAGCTGGAACCCGTCCTGCAGGTACCAACTGCCGAAATCCATGCGCGACGAGCCCTGCGCGGGCGCCTCGCCGATCGCGCCGATGGCCATGCCGAAACCGGCGGCGATCAGACCCTTGAGGATGTTGCTGCCGGCGAGCACGCCGACCATGGAAAAGCCGAGCACGGTCAGCATCAACAGTTCCGGCAGACCGAAGGCGAGCACGATCGGGCGGGCGATGATGACGAAAAAGGTCAGCACCGTCGCCCCGAACAGGCCGCCGAACAGCGAGGATATGAACGCGGCCGCGAGCGCGCGCGCCGCCTGTCCCTGCTTGGCAAGCGGAAAGCCGTCCAGGACAGTCGCCTGCGAGGCCGATGACCCGGGTATGCCCATGAGCACGGAGGCAAAGGTGTCCGATGTGGGAATGACGGCGACAAGGCCGACCATCATTGCCAGACCGGACACGGCATCCATGCCGTAGATGAAGGGCAGAACAAGGCTCAGGCCGGCAATGCCGCCGAGACCCGGAAACACGCCGACCGACAGGCCGAGCAAAACACCGATCGTCAGCCAGATGATCTGTTCAGGCGCAAAAATGAGCGCAAACGCTTCGCCGAGCGCAGGTAAGGCGGTGCCGATGATATCCATGATCCTGACCTGGAAGGTTCGAGGTCTTCAGGCAGCCGGACAGGCGGCAGGTCAGACGGTGAAACCGCGAGGCGGGCCGGCATCAGCACCGGTGTCCGGCGAAGGCGACCCGGCGCGAACGTGCCGGGCCGTGGGGGTCGGCAGAAAACGGCCGGGCGGATCGAGGCCGCCCAGTCGGGGTCGGGCCTATTTCAGCTCGACGCCGTACCGTTCTTTTAGCCAGCCCTTGATCCAGTCGGTCGCGGCCGGATCGACCTTGGTGCCGAGTTCCTTGAACTTGGCGGCCTGGTCGCCGGTTGCCTGCGGGTAGACGCCAAGCCGCGCCTTGGAGATTTCGGCGAAATCGGCCCGTTCCGTCACGGCCTTGAAGCCGTTGGAGAAGGCATCGATGACTGCCTGATCGGTGCCCTTCGGCAGGAACACCATTTTCTGGGCCGGGAAACCGGCGATGAAGAAGGCCTTCCAGGCTTCCCATGCCGGACCGGACGGCGCTTCGCCCTTCATCTCGGTATAGACCTCCTTGAAGGTCGGCAGGTCCGGGAAGGTCGGATCGCGCACGATATTGCCTTCGCCGTCCAGCGCGCCCCAGGTCATGATCGGCACGGCCTTGCCTTCCTCGACCAGCGGCGTGACCTTGGACAGGAACGAGGACGAGGTCTGATAATCGATATTGGCTTCGCCGCGTTCGAACATCAGCCGACCGTCGCCGCGTCCCTTGATGCCGAAGACCGGATCAACCTGCAGGCCGAGCATTTCCCAGGCAAGCAACGGCACGAGGTCGAGCCGGGTCGCGCCCTGGGAGCCGTAGATGAAGTTTTCGCCGAGAAGCGATTTCGGATCGGCTTTCCACTTGGCGCCGAGATCGGCCGGCAGATAGGCGACGCCGCCGGTCGCCGAGGCGAGAACCACGTTCCAGTCGGCATAGTCGAACTTGACGCGCGGATCGTTCAGCAGGAACGGAAACTGGGTCGAGCCGGAGGTGCCGAGAATGACGGAGCCGTCATTCTTGGCCCTGGACGCGAACCAGTTTGCGCCCTTGGTCGAGCCGGCGCCCGGCATGTTCTTGACGACCACGGTCGGATTGCCGGGCAACGCTTCGGACAGGAGCGGCGCATAAAAACGCGCCCATTTGTCGGATCCGCCGCCTTCGGAGAACGGGATGATCCATTCGATGGTCTTGCCGGAAAAATCGGCCTCGGCGGCGGCCGGTCCGGCCAGCGCCAGGGCGGCGGAGCCGGCGATGACGCCAAGGGCTGTACGACGGGTGAAGCGTGCGATCATGGTGTCCTCCCTGTGATCTATGGGCCCGTGCGGTCTGCTCGACCTGGTGTCGATCCGATCCGGGCACAGGCGTTTCCCACGCGGTCGATTTTGACTCTTCGACCTTCGTCGATACCATCCTAGTCCGGTTTGCTGTCGAAAGTCTGTCGGGGAAACAAAATTGCGTATCGTTCTCGTTGAGGACAACACAATGCTGGCGTCGGGCATCACCAAGACGCTGACCGACCAGGGGCACAGCGTCGACGTCTTCGCGGACGGAGCCGTTGCCGACGAGCATTTCCGGCAGGAGGGCGCCGATCTGGCCATCATCGACCTGAACCTGCCGGGTCTCGACGGCATCGACCTGACGCGGCGGCTGAGGGCGCGGGCGCAGACATTTCCCGTTCTTATGCTGACGGCGCGCGGCGATACCAGCGACCGGGTGCGCGGTCTGGATGCCGGAGCGGACGATTATCTGGTCAAACCGTTCGAGATGGCGGAACTGGAAGCCCGGTTGCGAGCGCTGGCACGACGCCGCGGCGGCCTCCTTCCTCCGGAGGAACATATCGGTGCGCTTGTCTATCAGCGCGGTGCGCGGCGCGTACTCGCCGGTGAGCGCGCGCTCGATCTGTCGCGCCGGGAATTGTCGCTGTTCGAAGCGCTGTTGGACCGGCAGGGCCAGTTCGTCTCCAAGGACGGGCTCGCCGACACGCTTTATGGCGTCGGTGCGGACATCGACATGAATGCGGTGGAATTGCTGGTGTCCCGCGTGCGCCGCCAGCTCAAGGGGTCGGGTGTCACCATCCGAACCGCCCGCGGTATCGGCTATATGCTGGACACGGACGCTGAATCGTGACCCGTCCGGTGCGTTCGCTGCGGTCCCGCCTCTTGCGGATGATCGTGCTGCCGCTGCTTGGCGTCGCCGTGCTGGTCGCCGGTTTCAGGTACTTCGAAGCGAAACAGACGGCGCAGGGCATCTACGACAATTCGCTGTTGTCGATTGCGCATGTGATCGCGCGGGACGTCGTGCTGACGGATGGCGACCTGCTTGCGGAGCAATTGCTGGAAACCCTGACCGACGCGCTCGGCGATCCTATCTTCTACCATGTGGCCGGCGACGGCGCTTCGGCGCTCGTCGTCGGGTATACCAATCCGCCCCGTCCGCCGGGTCGCCTGGCTGCGGAAGCCGGCACGCCGGTGTTTTACGACAGCGTCTATCGCGGCGATCCGGTGCGTGTCGTGGCGTTGCGCGAATTCATTTCCACGACCCCGTTCGACGGCTGGGTGAACGTCACCGTCTGGCAATTGACGTCGGAACGCGAGCGGCTCACGGACCGGCTGACGGGACGGGCGGCGGCCGTCATGGCTTTGATTATCGCCGTGGCCGGCGCAATCATCTGGTTCGGCATCAATGTCGGCCTGAAACCGCTGTTCGATCTGGAGCAGGCGATCGAGATCCGGTCCGCCGATGACCTGCGCCCGATCCGGCGTGCCGTCCCGCGCGAGGTGTCGAGCCTCGTAACGTCGATGAACGCATTGTTCCGACAATTGCGCGAGGCGTTTGCCGAGCGCGACGGGTTCATCGCCAACGCCGCCCACCAATTGCGCAATCCGATCGCCGGAATCCAGAGCCAGGCCGAAGCCGCGGCAGGAGCGCTGGAGACGGACGATCTTCGGGCGCGGGTTGCGGACGTTTCGGAAGCCGCCCGCCGCGCCTCGCGGCTGACCGGGCAATTGTTGTCGATGGAACGGGTTTCCCGGCGCACGATCGCGGACAGTTTCGAAGCGATCGACGTCGCTGCCATCATAAGGGACGCAGCGGGCCGTATCGCGCCGCGGGCGCTTCGCCAGGGTGTCGAAATTTCGTTGACGGGTGCGGAGACGGAGCAGGCGTCGCGCGGCAATCCCACACTTCTCGGCGAAGTGTTCGACAACCTGCTCGACAACGCCCTGCGCTACGGTTGCCGCGACGGCGGCGCGATTGCCATCACCTTGGATCCGGGCCGCGACTCAGTGCGTGTTCTGGTGCAAGACACCGGTCCGGGCATTTCCGAAGATTTCAAGCCGCGCTTGTTCGAACGGTTTACACGGGGTGTGGAAGACGGGTCGGACGGGTGCGGCCTCGGGCTCGCGATCGCCAAATCGATCGTGGAAGGCCATGGCGGCGTGCTGACCATTGATTCAGGGCCTGACGGAACACGCGCGGCGGTCGTGCTGCCGACAATCGAATGAACCGATCAATGCTCCAGGTCTTGCAGGTGCTGATGCACCGATGAGACGACAACCGATCCCTCGCCGACCGCCGATGCGACCCGCTTGACCGAACCGCTGCGTACGTCCCCGACCGCGAAGATGCCCGGGCATGAGGTCTCCAGCGCAGATCTGCCGCCATGTTCGGGCCCGGTCAGCACGAAGCCCTTATCGTCCAGATTGCAATGCGGGGTCAGCCAGTCGGTGTAGGGGACCGCTCCGATCATGATGAACAAGGCCCGCGTGTCCAAGACCTGTTCAGTGCCGTCGGCGCGGTTCGTCAGCGTCACGGCGTCCAGGTGCCGTTCGCCATGCAGGGCCGTGACCTCGGTGTGCCCGTGAATCGTGATGCGCGGATCGCTTTCAAGGCGTCGGACAAGATAGTCCGACATGGTGGCCGACAGGTCCGGCCGGCGGATGCAGATGTGCACGTGCTTCGCATGACGGGACAGGAACATCGCGGCCTGGCCGGCGGAGTTGCCGCCGCCGATGATCACCACGTCGCTGTCGCGGCAAAACCGGGCTTCCAGTTCGGTCGCCGCGTAATAGATGCCGGCGCGTTCGAACTTTTCCAGGTTGTCGAGCGGCAGGCGCCGATATTGCACGCCGGCGGCCACGACAATGGATTTGGTATGGATGTCGGTCCCGTTGCAAAGGCTGATCGCCCAGCCGTCGCGGTCCCGGCGCAGGGCCCGGGCGGTGCGTGGCACCGCGAAGCGGGCGCCGAACTTGATCGCCTGGATCTGGCCGCGATAGGCGAGGTCCGCGCCGGAAATGCCGGTCGGGAATCCCATGTAGTTTTCGATACGGCTCGACGTGCCGGCCTGGCCGCCGATGGCGGTATCGTCGATGACCAGCGTGCACAGGCCTTCCGAGGCGCCGTACACCGCTGCCGCGATGCCGGCCGGTCCGGCGCCGACGACCGTCAGGTCGAAGCGGGCGCCGTCCTCGACGTCCAGCGGCACGCCGATGGCATAGGCGATGCCCGGATTTTCAGGGCGCGGCACAACCTGATCACCGCGCAGGATCACGTTCATGTCGTGTGGGTCGAGCTTCAGACGCTCGGCCATCTCGAGGCCCTCGGCACTGTGGCTGTCGACCCAGCGATGCGGGATGCGGTTGCGACCGACATATTCCAGGGCGCGCGTCACCTTGGGATCGCCCTCGGGGCCAAGCACCGTGAGGTTGGCCGTTGCCGATTGCATGAGGATTTCGCGCCGCGCGGCAAAGGCGGCGACGATCACATCGCCGATTTCCGGGATCTCGCTGATCGTGCGCCGAACCTGTTCGGTCGTCAGCCGGATCAGTTCAGCATCCTCGGCGACAACACAATTGAGGAACGGCGCCTGTCCGCTCAAGAGGCCGATTTCGCCCACAAACGCATTCGACCCGATCGTGCTGACAATGCCGTCTCCGGATTCCGTCGGGTCTATGATGTGCAGCGCACCGGAGATCACGACAAAGAAGACCTGCTCCTTGTCGCCGATCTGATAGAGAATCGTGCCGGCGGCATACTTTCCAACGCTGCCGACCTCGCACAATTGGGCGATCTGATCCGGCGTCAGGGACCGGAAGGCGTCCTCGCCCAATGTGCCACCGAGGGCGCTGGCGACGCGGGCCGAACTCGAAACGACCGGTTTGTCCATGGGATCTCCGAAAACTGGAAGGTGTTTCCGGGAAACATAGGAACAAGACCCGTGTTGGAAAGCCGGGAAGCGGTTCCGGCCGTCACTTGCCTTGAATGTCCCGGATCGGTGCAAAGTGGATGGCGGTGAACCGACACTTCCTTAAGGGCTGGTGGGAGAAGTGCAGTCTTGCCAATGGCTGAGTAAAAGGGACTTGGCCTGCAATCAACAAAAACCGTAGGCATTGGCAATGCGAAGGTGATTGTGCACGCACGGCGGAACAGGCCGATCGAAATCGCTGCAGCTTGATGTCCAGCGCTGAGTTTCAAACGCCGGAACAGCGAACGACGGGGCCCGGTCGTATCGCGGTCAGTTGCGGGCCACCTGGATCTGGTCCCATGCCTTTGCCAGGATCGCGTCACGACCATAGACGTCGCGCCGGAAATGCACGCTGCCGTCCTTGTTGACCCAGGCGGTCAGGTAGGTGATGTGCACCGGAATCGGATTGTCCAGCTTGACGACGCGGCGCTTGCCACGCTGCACGATGCGGTCGATCTGGCTGCGTTCCATGCCTTCCGGTCCGAGCAGGACCTCGGCCAGCTTGAGCGGATCCTCGACCCGGACGCAGCCGTGGCTGAAGGTGCGCAGCGCCCGGTTGAACAGGCTCTTGGACGGCGTGTCGTGGATATAGATGTTGTACTTGTTGGGGAACATGAACTTCACCCGGCCGAGTGCGTTGCGCGGGCCTGACGCCTGCTGCAGGCGGAACGGGAAGTTGGACCGGGAATAGGATGCCCAGTGCACCGAATAGGGATCGATGCGCTGGCCGCCGGCGAGTACACGGATGTTCTGGCGCGACAAGACACCGGGATCCCGCCACAATTTCGGAAGGTATTCCTTCGTGGCGATCGAATAGGGCACGTTCCAGTTCGGATTGAGAACCAGATAGGTCATCTGTTCGGTAAAGACCGGGGTCTTGTGATAGGTCTTGCCGACGACGGTCCGAGCCGCGTGCAGGGTTTTTTCGCGGCTGACGCCGTCCTTCTCGACCCGGCGCACGACCTTGAGATATTGGTCGGCGAGATTGACGAAAACATAGTAGGAGCCGAGGTCGTCCGGCATCCAGCGCCGGCGTTCCAGATTGATTTCGAGCTGGCGTACGCGTTCCGCGGCCGTAATGTTGATCTGCTTTAACGTGTTGGGACCGACGACCCCATCCGTTTCCAGGCTGAGACGGTTCTGGAATGCCTTGACGGCTTCGACCAGCGCGCCGTCGTAGACCGGGGCTTCAGCGGAGAAATCGAAGGAATTTCGGTCGAGCGTGCCGACTTCGATCATGCGCCGGGCAAGGGCCGGTATCATCGGGTCGGTCATGCCGGGTTTCAGGGATTTTCCGGTTTCCAGGCCCGGAACCACAGTCCAGCCGCCTTCGGCTGCGATGGCGCGATAGTCCGCAAGCGCCTGCTTCAGACGGGCATAGCGCGGCCCCGGCGGTTCCAGGGACAGGCCGAAAGCCTGCATGTCGCGGGCCATGCGGGCGCCGGCAAGCACGCGCCCGAGTTCGGGTCGTTCGGGCGCTATGCGCAGGTCGCGGTTGATCGCGCTCGGCTCCAGCCGGCCGGCCCGGACGTGATCGGCGTAGTTGAGCAGCGCAAACGACAGGCGGGCGTCGAGATCCGCCAGGGCCGCCGGTTCGACCGCATCCAGTGCCGCGGCCAGCGCCGGCGTCACATAATCCTCCGCCATCAGCCCGTTTTCCGGCGCCCTGCGAAACAGAGCCACGAGCGCGCGTCCCTTTTCGGTTATGCCCTTTTCGGAAACCCAGATCGGCGCATAGCCCGCGGCCTCATAATCGGCGATCAGGGCGATCTGCCGCGCGTCCCCCGCGTCGGCCCAATGGCCGTCGTTTTCCTGGATGCGCTCGGCAAGCGCCAACGACACGCGATCCAGTTCGCTTGCCGTAGCGGAACCGGCCATGCCGATGGCAAAGAGGATAAGGGCGAAGGACAGGGCATTGCGCATGGATATCGGTTCCCTTGATCGTTCCCGGGCGCGTCAGAGCGTTCCGCATCGGTTAACGGAACGGTGCATCGCCTTGCTTATTTAAGGTATTATTCAGCAAACAGCCACGCCGAATTACCGAGTGATATTCAGGTCCGGCGTCGCAATTCTTCGCTTACGCAGTTTTCAGGGAAATGGTTAACAAAATGCAGGATCGTGCGACCGAGTTATTGTTTGTCTGGATCAATTGCAAGGACAGGCAGGAAGCCGAAAGGCTTGCCGAGACGCTGATTGCGGAACGGCTCGCCGCGTCGGCGAACATCCTGCCGGCGATCGCCAGCCGGTTTCAATGGCGCGGTGCGGTCGTCAGCGCCGAGGAAGTGCCGCTGATCGTCAAGACAACGGGTCTTGCCTTCAAGGCGCTGGAACGTCGGGCGTCGGACCTGCATTCCTACGAAACGCCCTGCATTCTGGGCCTGCAGGCGGACCGGGTCAACGCGGCCTATGCCGCCTGGCTGCAGCGCGAAATCCCGGTGCCGGAGATCTGATGCCGGTCGTCAATGCGCTTTCGGGATTGCCGTTTTGGCGAGACCGGTCCGCACAGATCAACCTTTTCTTTGTTTCTTTGTGCCTAGGGTGACCCGGAAAGTTTCAAAGAGTTCCAGGGCGTAATCCTGATGATCAGGTTCTCACGGGTCGACAGTCCGACCGATCGCTTCTTCGCATCCGCGGTACCGGGGTGCATGTCATGACACTGACCTCCGAACCCGTCGGCGTCGTCGAACAGGCGGCGGCCCGCCGGGCCGTTGCCGCAAGCCGCCCGATCCGTCCGACAGCCTGGCCGAGCATGGCCATTCGCATCGTCTGTTTCCTGGTGCCGATTGCCTTCCTGGCGGTGGTCAATCTGCAGCCCTTTGTTGAAGCGAAATGGATGTTTCTCGATCCGCTGACGGCCGCCGAGCTCTCGGGCGATTGCTGTCACACCTATTACGGGTTCGTGTCCACGCTGGGTGTCATGATGTGGGTGACAGCAGCGGCGGTCTGCCTGTTTGCGGCCTTCCTGTTCCTTATGGAGGGCCGGGCGCGCGGCCTTGTGGGGTTCGCGCTGGCCGCCGGTGTGTTTACCGGATGGCTGGCGCTCGACGATGCGTTCCTGGTGCACGAAGTGGTTTTCCCATCCTTCGGCATTCCGCAAAATGCCGTGCTGGCGAGCTACGCGCTGCTTGCCATGGTCTATCTGGCGTGCAGTTGGCGGATTGTGCTTGCGCATGATTACTGGCTGTTCCTGGCCGGCGGCGGCGGTCTGGCGCTCAGCATGGCCGTCGATACGATCCTGCACAGCCTGGTACCCGGCATCGTCATGCTGGAGGACAGCGCTAAGTTCTTCGGCATCTTCTGCTGGATGGCCTTTCACATCACCACGGTGGCCCGCATCCTGGTGATGGACCGGCCGCCTGCGGTGGAGGCCTGAATGAGCGGACCCGGAGCGAAAAAGGGCGACCGCCGGTCGATCCTGCTTCTGGGCAATTACCGGCCCGGGCTGGCGCTCGCGCGCCGACTTGCCGAAGACGGCTATCGGGTGATCGTCGGATCGGAAGGCTGCGAAGGCGGCTGCGAACACAGCCGGTTTGTCGAGGAAATCTGGGAGCAATCCGTCGGCCCCGATCAGGGCGAGGCCTTCGTTCAGGCGCTGGTCGGTTTTTGCGCCACGCGCCCCGGGCTTACCGCCGTTTTCCCGGTGTCAGAGGATTATGTGCGGCTACTGGCACGCCCTGAACATCAGGCTGCGCTGGGCGACCTGCCACCGCTCATCATGGTCGCACCGACGCTTGTCGAAGCCTGCCTCGACAAGCTCGGCATGATGATTCTGGCGGAAAAGGCAGGCGTGCCAACCGCAGCCTTCGCCAAGGTCGACGACCCGGCCGCCTATGCAGCGGCCCTCGACAGGCTCGGCGTGCCGCTGGTCATCCGGCCGGCGCATTCGAGCAACCGCATCGACGGTCGCAAGGCTGTCATTGTCGATGATCGGGCCGAGGCGGGTGCTCTGACCATCGACTGGGCGGCGCAGAAGCAGGGCCTGATCCTGCAGCGCAAAGCCGAAGGGGTTCGCCACAACTTCTACTTTGCCGCCTACAAAGGACAACTGGTCCGCTGCCTGCACGCCGTCATTACGCGTACCGATCGCGTCGACGACACCGGGCTCGCGGTGGAAGGCGTGACGATTGCGCCGGATCCAGACATCCGAGCCCAGACCGAGGCTCTCGTTGAAGCTCTCGACTATCATGGGATCGGCTGCGCACAGTTTCTGGTCGATGCGACCAACGGCACGACGAGCTTTTTGGAAATCAATCCCCGGATCGCCGGCAATCATGCGGTTCCGGATTATGCCGGGCTCGATCTCGGCGGGTTCCTTCTCGATCTCGGCCTCCGTCGAAAGCCCGATCTGACTCCGATAACAGGCATGGGCGGGATCCGCTACGTCTGGACCAG
>JANQQB010000236.1 GCA_028285165.1 Rhodobiaceae bacterium | reverse complement strand
GTCGGCCTGCTCGACGAAGCTCATCTCGACGTCGAGCTGATAGAACTCGCCGGGAAGGCGGTCGGCCCTTGGGTCCTCATCGCGGAAGCAGGGCGCGATCTGGAAGTAGCGGTCGAAGCCCGACATCATCACCACCTGCTTGTACTGCTGCGGTGCCTGCGGCAGGGCGTAAAACTTGCCCTGATGAATGCGGCTCGGGACCAGGAAGTCGCGCGCACCTTCTGGCGACGACGCTGTCAGGATCGGTGTTGTGAACTCAAAGAAACCGGCCGCGTTCATCTTCTCGCGAATGGCGGAGACAACGGCGATGCGTTTCATGATGTTGGCGTGCAGCGTTTCGCGGCGCAGGTCCAGAAACCGGTACGTCAACCGAATGTCTTCCGGATAGTCCGGTTCGTTGAAGACCGGCAGCGGCAGTTCGCGAGCCTCCGACAGCACTTCCAGGTCGCGGATGAAGATTTCGATCGCGCCCGTCGGCAGGGTGTCGTTGACCGTCTCCGGGTCGCGCAGCTTCACCTCGCCTTCCAGCTTCAGCACCCATTCTGATCGCACCGTTTCCGCCGCGGCGAACGCAGCGGAATCCGGATCAACCACACATTGCGTCATCCCGTAATGGTCGCGGAGATCGATGAACAGCAGGCCGCCATGGTCTCGAACACGATGGACCCAACCCGACAGACGCACAGTCTGACCGGCATCGGAATCACGAAGCGCACCACAGGTGTGGCTGCGGTATCGGTGCATTTCAGATCTCCAGAATTGATTTTGCTTGGTAAGGAGCGCAGGTGAAAAAAGCGGTTGTTGCGGTGCGGACAACGTCACGCCCACCCAGATTTGTCAAGCCGCATCCCCCGCGGCTGCACGCAGAAATCCCCAGCCTCCCTGCCCTACCGACGCACTTTTGCCGACACCGGACTATCGATGCCGGCCCCGCATTGCAGCGGAAATAGGACTTGCCGGACAGCCGCGCGCGGTTAAAAGGACTATTGGTGGAAAATCAATGCTAGAAAACCGCACCATGGAAATCATAAAGACCACCGACGCACTGCAAGCCGCCTGTACTGCCTTTGCCGAATTCGACTACGTAACGGTCGATACGGAATTCCTGAGGGAAACCACGTTCTGGCCGAAGCTTTGCCTGATCCAGATGGCAAACCCGGAACAGGCAGTGATCGTGGACGTCTTGTGCGAGGATCTGGATCTGGCGCCTTTCTTCGCGCTGATGAAAGACGAGTCCGTCGTCAAGGTCTTCCATGCCGCGCGCCAGGATATCGAAATCATCGTGCATCAGGCCGGGTTCGTGCCCCATCCGGTCTTTGATACCCAGGTCGCCGCCATGGTGTGCGGTTTCGGCGACTCTGTCAGTTACGATCAATTGGTTGCAAAGATTACCGGCAAGCGCATCGACAAGACGAGCCGCTTCACCGATTGGAGCCGGCGGCCGCTGACCGACAAACAATTGGCCTATGCCTTGGCCGACGTCACTCATTTGCGCGACGTCTACCGTTTCCTCAACGCCAATCTGGACGAGCAGAACCGAACAGACTGGGTGCGTGAGGAAATGGAAGTGCTGACCTCCCACGCCACCTACGACCTCAAACCCGAAGATGCCTGGCGACGCCTGAAACTGCGGGTCCGCAAACCGACGGACTTCTCCGTGCTCATCAAACTGGCTGAATGGCGAGAACACACGGCACGCGAGCGCGATGTGCCGCGCAATCGGGTCCTCAAGGACGACGCGATTTACGAACTGGCGGCACAGCAGCCGGCCGATCAGAAGGCATTGTCCGCCTTGCGCACCATTCCGCGCGGCTTCGAAAAGTCTCGGGCGGCGCAGGAGATTCTTGCCGCAATCCGGGCGGCCAAGGCCGTGCCGCCGGAGGATTTGCCGAAATTGCCGCGCGGCAAACCGGCACCTGACGGTTCGAGCGCCGCCGTCGATCTGCTGAAAGTGCTTTTGAAGATGACCAGCGAGGAAAACGGCGTCGCAGCCAAGGTCATCGCGACGGTGGATGATCTGGAAAAGCTTGCCGCCGATGACGACGCGGACGTCGTCGCGCTGAAGGGATGGCGGCGGGAATTGTTCGGCAGTCTTGCCTTGGAGGTCAAACACGGCACAAAGGCGCTCGCCTTTAACGGGCGCAAGGTGGTGCTGTTCGACCGCGCCTGAGGCCAGGCATCCGGATCCCACGCCGACAGACCGACTGACGCTGAAGCGGAAGCGAAATGAAGCCGGACCACTTTTCCGTACGCCATGCGGAACCAATGGATCTGCATAAGCTGGCAACCCTGATGCTCGATGCCGACAGGCATTATTGGGGCGAGCGACCGGATGCGGCAGCAGCCTGTCGACGAGCGGCGGAAAGGACATTGGCTCCGGACAGCGAGTGCCGCGCCGTGTTGGGGTTTGACGGGGACGCGGCTGTTGCCTTTGCGACGTATGCCATCCTGCATCCGGGGGTTACGGAACACGGCACGCTGTTCATGAAGGACCTGTTTGTGGCCGACACGCGGCGCAGCAGCGGCGCGGGCGCACGAATGATGCGTGCCTTGGCAGCGATCGCAGTCAAGGCTGGATGCGTTCGTTTCGACTGGACCGCAGAGACCGGCAATCCGCGCGCCCTCGCCTTTTACGACAGGATCATGGCCGAGCGCGTTGAAGAAAAGGTCTATTTCCGCTTCGCCGGCGACGGGCTGCGGCGTTTTGCCGAATTCGACGTCTCGACTCCATGAGCCCTGTTGCGGCCTGCGACCGGGTTCTTATGATGGAGAGCATTACGGCCACGGATCGTGCCGGTCCCGCCGCATACGCAAGAATGGCATGGGTCGGTCCGATCGCGTCCGGAGGGGTGAAGTGCCAGCATCTTCAATCGGCACAGGACAAATGAAAGAAACAACGGGAGTCCAACACATGCCTAAACCAACACTCGATCATCTTCAAAAGAGACTGCAATCCGGCGCCCTCGATCGGCGCGGATTCATTCTCTCGGCACTGGCGGCTGGCCTTGCCTTGCCGACCGCGATGTCCCTTGCCGATCGGGCACAGGCCGCCGTGCCGAAAAGCGGCGGCCATTTCAGGATCGGGGTCGCACACGGATCGACAACCGACAGTCTCGATCCGGGCACCTATGAAAATGGCTTCATGACCGGCAGCGGTTACCTCTTCGGCAACACACTCACCGAAGTCGACGCCACCGGTACGCTGGTGCCGGACCTGTGCGAAAGCTGGGACGCCACCGACGACGGCAAGAGCTGGATCTTCAAACTGCGCAGCGGGGTCGAATTCCACAACGGAAAGACCGTGACCGCAGAAGATGTCATCGCTTCGATCAATCATCACCGCGGTGACGATTCCAAATCCGCCGCCAAGGGCAACCTCTCCGCGGTCAAGGACATCCGGGCCGACGGCAACGCCGTCGTTTTCGAACTGGAAGCCGCTAATGCCGACTTCCCGTATGTCGCCAGCGACTATCACCTGATCATCCTCGCCTCGAAGGATGGCAAGATCGATCCGGTCTCCGCAATGGGCACGGGCGGCTACATCCTGGATCGGTTCGAGCCCGGTGTTCGCATCACCGCGCGCCGCAACCCGAACTACTACAAGGAAGGCCTGGCGCATTTCGATTCCGTGGAGATGATCTCGCTGCTCGACGTGGCGGCTCGTCAAAACGCGCTGATGAACGGCGATGCCGAAGCCATCGGCCGCCTGGATCCGAAAACCGTCTCCCTGATGGCGCGCAACCCCAACATCTCCATTCTGGAAAAAACCGGGACGCTCCACTACACGTTCCCGATGCGGGTCGATACGGCGCCGTTCGATAATTACGACCTGCGCATGGCGCTCAAACTGTCGATCAAGCGTCAGGAAATGGTCGACAAGATCCTTTTCGGACACGGTGCGCTCGGCAACGACCATCCGATTTCGACCGCCAACCGCTTCCACGCAAGCGACCTGCCGCAACGCGAGTTCGACGCTGACAAGGCGGCGGAACACTACAAGAAGTCCGGCCACAGCGGCCCGATCCAATTGTCGGCCTCCGATGCGGCGTTTTCGGGCGCGGTGGACGCCGCGCAGTTGATTGCCGCGTCCGCCAAGGAAGCCGGCATTGAGATCGAGATCGTCCGGGAGCCGAAAGACGGATATTGGTCCAACGTCTGGAACAAGAAACCCTGGTGCGCCTGCTATTGGGGCGGTCGACCGACCGAGGACTGGATGTTCACCTCGGCCTATGTGGCAAGCTCGGAGTGGAACGACACCGCCTGGCGCACGACGGAAGCCGCGAAGCGGTTCAACGCTGTGGTGCTGGAAGCCCGGGCCGAACTCGACGAAACCAAGCGCCAGACGCTTTACAGCGAAGCGCAGATGCTGATCAACGATGACGGCGGCGCCATTGTGCCGATGTTCGCCAATCACATCATGGGCGTCAGCAAGAAGATCGCCCATCCGGAAAATGTGGGGGCCAATTGGGAAATGGACGGCTGGAAGGCGGCCGAACGCTGGTGGTTCGCCTGACACCTATCCGACCGAAATGAGAAATGGGCCGCGCATGTCGCGGCCCATTTTTTATCGGCGGTCGCGTGTCAGACCGTCTCGGGCGGCACCGCGGTCACGCGGCATTCCGCATTGACGAGGCGACTCAACTGACCAAGCCGCTTGTCCAGACGTTCACCGTGAAGCTCTGCAAGCTCCGGCGGCAGAACGAGGCAAAGCGCCCCGTCCCGCATCTCGAAACGGGTACCGGAAAGCATGCCCGGCATCGATGCGCAGATCAGGTGTGCGACACGGAAGGCCACACCGAGCATGCGTGCCCGATCGATCAGATCCGGTCCGATCAAGGCGGCGACATAGGGTTCGGGCAGCGGTTCGTCAGGTCCGGCATGCCGGAAGTAGACGCATGTCGCCAGGAATGCGCGGCCGGCATGGTCCAGACCGACAAAATTGGCATTCGAGATCGTACTGAAACTGGCTTCGGCCCGATGATCGGGATGGGCGCGCCAGCTCACGTCCGACAAAAGACAGGCTGCCGTGCGCATGCGCGCGTCCCATTCGCTCTCCGAAAAGTTCAGCGTTTCCATCAATTGAGACGTCCAATTGATCAGCTCGCCGCCATAGCTCGGTGCGCGGGCGCGCAGGTATCCCATTTCGCCGGCACTCGCAACCAGCGGATCGACCGACCGCGTTTCGGCGTCGAGGAGGTCGTACAGCAATCCCTCTCTCACACCGAGCGAGGACAGAACGATTTCGCTTGGCTGGGTGACCCGGATGACCTCAGAAAGCACGGCAGCGCCATAGGGCAGAAAGGGTCGCCGCTGCCGTGAGACATGTTCGGCTCCTGGCATGGTCTCCAGGTCCGCTTCCATGACCACGTCGCAAAACGTCAGGGTCTCGCGCGCCGACAAGCGGTATTGGTGCATGATCGGCAGCGGGTAATTGCTGCGCACCATGTGCAGACGCGCCAGCGATCGCCAGGTGCCGCCGATAAGGTAGAGGTTCTGACCGTCCGCCGGCGGCACCTTGGCGTTGTCGACAAGGAATGAACTGGCGATCCGGCGGGCACTGCGGATCGAGGCACCGGCTTCGTCTTCCAGACGGATGACGCCAAGCGGCAAAGTTGTCCCCTCGCCGGTCGATCCCGGCGATACAGACACCAGTTCAAGGCTGCCACCCCCAAGATCGCCGACAATACCCTCCGGCTTCCAGACGCCCGAACACACCCCTGACGCCGCAAGCTGAGCTTCTTCCCGGCCGCTCAGAATGCGCACCGACGTGCCGAGCACCGTTTCCACATCGCGAATGAAGTCAGGTCCGTTTTCCGCTTCCCGAGCCGCCGCGGTTGCAATCACATGCGTATCCACGACCTCGGCCTGGTCGCTGATCCGACGGAAGCGTGTCAGCGCCGACAGGGTTCTCTCGATGGATTCGTCTGACAATCGGCCGGTTGTCGACACGCCGCGCCCCAGCCCGGCGAGGACCTTTTCGTTGAACAGCATGGTCGGCGTGCGGGCCAGACGCTCGTAGATCACCAGTCGAACGGAGTTCGATCCGATGTCGACGATCGCGATCGGACCGCTGCCATTCAGGCGGCCGGGCGAGGTTTCGGCCTTCACAGTGCGTTTCAACAAGGCACTACCGTCCTGTGATTTCCCTCGGCGAGTGATCCTGCAGAGACCGGCCCCGACCGGATAGCGAGGGATTGGTCATGAAGTAATGATGAGCGTTGAAGGGTTCTTCGCCGGGACTCGGTTGAATCCGCTGGTGGGTTCCATCGGCAAGCAGGCTCCAGCTTTGCTGGTTGTCCTTCATGTTGGCCGCCATGATCTGATCGAGGATCTGCTGGTGCACGGTCGGATTGAGGACCGGCGCCATGCACTCTACCCGCCGGTTCAGGTTACGCGGCATCAGATCGGCGGACGAGATGTAGACATGGGCGCCGTCATTCGGCAATGCAGCGCCGTTTCCAAAGCAATAGATCCTGCTGTGTTCGAGAAACCGGCCCACGATGGATTTGACCCGAATGTTTTCCGAAAGTCCCGGCACGCCCGGCCTCAGGCAGCAGATGCCGCGCACGATGAGTTCAACGCGAACACCGGCCTGGCTCGCGTTATAAAGCGCGTCAATCACCTCAGGATCAACGAGCGAATTCATCTTTAACCAGATTTCTGCGGGTCTGCCGGCCCGGGCGTGGGCGATTTCCTCGTCGATATGCTGGACGAGCCGCGGTCGGAGCGTGACCGGCGAAACGGCCATTTTCTTCAGTTCGGCCGGCTCTGCATATCCGGTCACGAAGTTGAACACGCGAGAAGCGTCCTGGGCAAAATCGGGGTCGGCCGTGAAGTAGGACAGATCGGTATAAATCTTGGCGGTGATCGGATGGTAGTTTCCGGTACCGATATGCACGTAGGTCGCCAGATGGCCGGCTTCCCGGCGCACGACGAGCGAGAGTTTTGCGTGGGTCTTCAGTTCCAGAAACCCGAAGACGACCTGCACCCCGGCCCGTTCCAGGTCGCGCGACCACTGGATATTGGCTTCTTCGTCGAACCGTGCCTTCAGTTCGACGAGCGCCGTCACGGACTTGCCCGCTTCGGCGGCTTCCGACAAGGCACGGACGATCGGCGAATCTTTCGACGTCCGGTACAAGGTCTGCTTGATCGCGACCACATCCGGGTCTCGCGCGGCCTGAAACAGAAACTGCACCACCACGTCGAAGCTTTCATAGGGGTGGTGGACGATGATGTCCTTTTCCTTGATCGCTGCAAAGCAGTCACCGCCGTGCTCGCGGATGCGTTCCGGAAACCGTGCGGAATAGGGTTCGAACTTCAGTTCCGGTCGATCCGAATCGACCAGTTCGGACACATCGCTCAGGCCGAGCATGCCGTCGATCACCTGGACTTCGAACTCCGATACCGACAGCACGGTTGCCAGGAACTCCCGCAACAATCCCGAGGCTGCCGATTCGACCTCCAGCCGGATCACCGACCCCCGGCGCCGCCGTTTGATCGCGCTTTCGAAATATCGGACGAGGTCCTCCGCCTCTTCCTCGATTTCAATGTCGGAATCGCGGATGACCCGAAACGCCGCCATTTCCATGACTTCGTATCCGGGGAACAATTGTTCGGTGAACAGGCCGATCACCGCCTCCAGGCGAATGAACCGCATGTCGTTCTTCAGACCCGTCGTGCCCGGAAGGCGCAAGAACCGATCGAGCTGTTGCGGCACGCGCAGCAAAGCCGTCATCTTCTCTGCCGTCTTGGTCCGCCGCAAAATCAGTACCAGGGAAAAGCCGAGATTCGGAATGAACGGAAACGGATGCGCCGGATCGAGAGCTAGCGGCGTCAGCACCGGAAAGACGTAGGACAGAAACCTTTCGCGCAGCCATTCCCGGTCGCTTGCCGACAGGTCGTCGCTTTCCACGATATGGATACCGGATTCGACGAGTTCGGACCGAAGCGCCACCCAACGCCGGTTCTGCTCCTTCTGCAGCGCCCAGGCCGCCGCGTCGATCTTTTCCAGCTGTTCGGACGGCAACAGGCCGTCATCGCTGCGGGTCTTCAGCCCGGCCGATTCCTGGCCCTTCAGGCCGGCGAACCGGACCATGAAGAATTCATCGAGATTGTTCGCCGATATCGACAGGAACCGCAGCCGTTCAAGCAAGGGGTGATTGGGGTTTTCCGCTTCCTCAAGCACACGTTTGTTGAAACCCAGCCAGGAAAGCTCGCGATTGATGAACCGTTCCGGCTGACGCATGAGCGCCGGATTGGGAACGAGCGGCTCCGGAAGCGCGGCATCGCCTGTTTCGATCTTTCTTGCCTGCTGGCTGTCCATTCCAAACTCCAAACGATCTCGGCACGGCGGCCCGGCCAATGACCGGTGACGCTGTCTTATCGGTGCACGCGGCAACACCAGGCGAAAACGGCTCCCCGCCTTCGTCACGGCACCAATTTATCACATAAAAAATCGCGGACCGTGACACAATCAAGGCGTGCAGAACGTCAGACCCCATGAAGGGCCGGACGATCGCGTGCTACCTGTCAGTTTTTTCTAGGGTCCGAAGGGCTTCCGCCGCAACCTGTTTTGTAATCTTGCGACCAAGACGCAGGGCAATTTCATCGCAATGGTGAACGAACAGGTTGGCCGCACGGAAGGAGCGTTCCAGCCGCATCACCGCATAGGTCAGCACCGGTGCATCGATCGTCGTCTGCCGATCGGCAAACAGTTTCACCATGACCTGCTGCATCATCATTTCATCCGGTGCACCGAGCATCACCGGCGGGATCGCACGCATGCGCGACATCAGATCCGGAACCGTCAACGGCCAGCGCGCCACGTCGCGGCGCGCCGTCAAGAGGAGGCCGGCCTCGGTTTGCCGCGCCGCATTGAGGATGTGAAACAGGCCGGTTTCATCGAGATCGACTGCGTCGCCGAGTTCAAGCGCGACGGCACGACCGGCGCCGATCGCATCCAGGACGTCGCCCGCCAGGAAACGGTCCCGCCCGACCAGCGCCTCGGCCCGTGCCGCCCAGATGTCGACAAGGTGGCTCTTGCCGGACCCAGCCGCCCCGACGATCAGATTCACCGGAGCCGGCCAATGTGGCCAGGCATCGATCAGGGCCAGCGCATCCGCATTGCCGGCGCCAACCAGAAAGTCGTCACGCCCGCTGGCAGAGAACACCGGAAATTCGAACAGCAATTGCTCCGGCTGCCGGGACGGTGGCGCAGGGTTTGCGGCAAGCACGCGTTACCCCTCCTGATGGTCCGGCTGATCGGCCTTGTGCGTCGCTCCGCCAAGATACAATCGGCTGGCCCGATACTTTGACAGGCCGAAACGCGCCAACACGCCCACTGCGGCGGCCGCAGGCACGGCGATCAGCATGCCCACGAAACCGAACAGGAAAGCAAACGCAAACAGGGCGAACATCAGCCAGACCGGGTGCAGACCGACGGATTCGCCAATCAGTTTCGGCTGCAGGATATTGCCTTCAAGAAACTGGCCGACCGCAAAGATCGCGACCACGACAAGGATCAGCAGAGGCGAATCCGGCCAGAACTGGGCAATCGCCACACCACCCGCAAGGATCAGCCCGAATGCCGCCCCGACATAGGGAATGAAACTGATCAGGCCGATCGTAAGGCCGATCAGCAGGCCGTAATTCAGCCCCACGGCGATCAGCGCAACGGCGTAGAACGCCCCGAGGATGGACGAGACCGTCACCTGACCGCGCACGAACCCCGAAACGCCGGCATCCATCTCGCCCACAAGGCGGCGAATGGTGGCGGCATGGTCCCTCGGCAATTGATCGTCGACATAGGCGACGATGTCGTCCCAGTCCCAGAGCAGATAGAAAGCGACAACCGGTGTGATCACGAGCAGCGAAATGACGGACAGCAGGGCCTGTCCGCCGCTCCAGATCGAGGTCAACAGGCCGCCGAGCCAAGTTGCTCCCTGTTTGACGAGCTCGCCGACATTGTTCTGGAGATTGAACTCACCGAGATTCATCGCCTGACCGAACGGCGATTGAATGATCTGAACGACCTTGCTGTGGATGAATTGCACGGCGGCCGGCAATTCAGCGAGAAGAGCAGCGATCTGCTGGCCGAGCACCGGCAGGATCAGCAACAGGATCAGCAGGAAGGTCAAAACGGCAAGGATCAGGATCGCCAACGTGGCCAAAAGCCGGCTCATACCAAGCTTCTCGAGCCGGTCGGCCAGCGGGTCGAGCAGATAGGCGATCGCCATTGCGGCCACGAAGGGCAGCAGGATCGATCGGAAGACATAGAGGAAAACGATCAGGACAGCGATCGCCAGGAGCCAGAAACCGATCTGTCTTTGTACACTCATCCTTGCAGGCCTCGCCTTTGTGCGCTACCGGCATACGCGCCGCGTTTGTAGGGTTTCCGGTCCGGTTCCGTCAAACGATCCACCCTGGTTTTACCGGCTATTCACGGTCTTTACATGGTTGCACCGCCCGCGTCGCCTGACAAAAAGAACGGTCTTACCTATGCCGAGGCCGGCGTCGACATCGATGCCGGCAATCGCCTGGTCAAATCCATCGGCCCGTTGCTGCGCTCGACCGCACGCCCGGGCGCGGACGGCGCGATCGGCGGCTTTGGCGGGATCTTCGACCTCGGCGCCCTCGCCTACCGCGATCCGCTGCTCGTCGCAGCCAATGACGGGGTCGGAACCAAACTGAAACTGGCCATCGATACCGGGCGCCACGACACAATCGGCATCGATCTCGTCGCCATGTGCGTAAACGATCTGATCGTCCAGGGTGCCGAACCCCTGTTTTTCCTGGATTATTATGCGACCGGCCAGCTCGATCCCGAAGTTGCCGAGAAGGTGGTGGAAGGCATCGCCACGGGATGCCGGATGGCAGGCGCAGCGCTGATCGGCGGCGAGACGGCGGAAATGCCCGGCCTGTATGGCTCCGGAGACTATGATCTTGCCGGGTTCAGCGTCGGGATCGTCGAACGGGACCGATTGCTGCCGCGCCTCGATACAATCGGCCCCGGCGACCGGCTGATCGGGCTGGCTTCGAACGGCCCGCATTCGAATGGTTATTCGCTGATCCGCAAGATCGTCGAACTCAGCGGATCCGATCTTGAGGCGCCAGCGCCTTTTGCGCCGTCGCGCTCGCTCTCCGAGGCTCTGCTTGCCCCCACCCGGATTTATGTTCGAGCCATGCTCGACGCGCTCGGCACTGTCGAAAGCATAAAGGCGGTGTCGCACATCACCGGTGGCGGTTTCATCGACAACATTCCGCGCATCCTTCCAGAAGGCGTAGCGGCGCGTATCGAACTGGATAAAATTCCATTCTATCCAGTCTTTGACTGGCTGCGCAGGACGGGCGGTATCGCGGACACGGAAATGCTGCGCACGTTCAATTGCGGTATCGGGCTCGTCCTGGTCGTCGCCCCTGCTGGTGCTGATGCTGTGAGCGCCCGGCTTCGCGAGGCTGGCGAGACGGTCGTTGATCTAGGCGATATCTCGCCTTTGGAAACCGATCCGGTCGTGTTTCACGGAGCGCTGGAGCCGCGCGAGGCGAACGGATGACAGCACGCATGAAAGTCGCCGTTCTGATTTCCGGACGCGGCAGCAACATGGAAGCGCTGCTAGACGCTACCATCCAGCCGGACTATCCGGCAGAAATCTGCGGCGTCCTGTCGAACCGGGAAACCGCGAAAGGCCTGGAAATCGCTGCCAGGTCCGGATTGCCGACCGCCCATATCGACCACCGGGCATTCGCCAGTCGGGCCGCGTTCGACGAGGCGGTGGAAAGCAGGGTGCTTGAATGGGATGCCGACCTGATAGCCTGCGCAGGATTCCTGAGAATTTTCAGCGAAGGGTTTGTCGAACGTTGGTCCGGACGGATGATCAACATTCATCCCTCGCTCCTACCCCTCTTCAAAGGGCTCAACACCCATGAACAGGCGCTGGCCGCCGGCGTCCGGATGCACGGATGCAGCACCCATTTCGTTACGACAGGGGTCGACGAAGGCCCGCTGATCCTGCAGGCTGCCGTTCCGGTCATGCATGATGATACACCCGACAGCCTGGCGGCACGGGTGTTGAGCGCCGAGCATCGGCTCTACCCGCAAACCCTGAGACTTGTCGCGTCCGGACGCGCAAGTCTGTCGGACGGCAAGACCGTCATCAGCGAACCGGTCTACGATCCGTCGGCCCGGCTCACCCCGCGCATCCGCCCCTGACTATCCGGTTGGCTCGGCCGGCCGGATCCAGACCTTGTTGTCGTGAAACGCCGCACCGCCAAACGGCGCCACGGGATCGGCGCCGACCAGCGTATTGATCCCGTTTCCATCCGGATAGGCGTCGTTCGGCCAGATGCCCTCCGCAATCGCGACGCCGCGCACCAGGCCATCGAAACAACGGGCATGCAATGTCACCACGCCGCGCGCATTGCCCACGCGCACAAGCGACCCGTCCGCAAAACCCTGCTTTGTGGCATCGTCCGGATGAACCAGGATCTCCGGTCGCCCTTCCCGATCAAGGGACGCCGCAGTCTCGTTGAACGTGCTGTTGAGGAAGGATCTGGCGGGCGACGTCGCGAGCCGGAACGGGTGTTCGGCATCGCTGTCCTCCAGCACCGGCCAGTAATCGGGAAATTCCGGGATGTCGGCGTGCGGACCGACCGGACCATAGGGTGGCCGATCCGGCGCCGGAACCGTCGTCCAGTCAGGCGCAAAATGAAACCGCCCGTCCTCGGTATCGAAACCGCTCAGATAGTGCGCCGTCTCGAAGTCCGGCTGGCAATCCAGACCCGCCGTGCCTTCAAGCTCGGCAAGCGTTCCGAACCCGGATTTTTGCAGCATCCAGTCGATATGGTCGCGCGGGCTCATGTCGAAACCGGGATGTGTAACGCCGAGCCGTGTCGCCAATTCCTTATGGACCTCGTGATTGCACCGGGAGTCGCCCACCGGTTCGATCAGCTTCGGCCCGAAAATGATATGCTGGTGCCCGCCGCCCTTATAGACGTCGTCGTGTTCGACGAACGTGGTGGCGGGCAGAACGATGTCCGCACATTTCGCGGTTTCGGTCATGAATTGTTCGTGCACGGTCACGAACAGGTCCTCACGGGCAAAACCGCGTTTCACCCGGGCCTGTTCCGGTGCAACCGAAACCGGGTTCGTGTTCTGAATGAGGAGCGCAGTCACGGGCGGACCGCCCTGCAGAGCGCCGGGATCGCCTTCCAGAATGGCGCCGATCCGGCTCTGGTCGAGATGCCGGATCGTCGGATCCTTGACGTCGAGCCCCTCGATCATGGTCTTGTCGAGCGTATAGATCGCGCCGTTATTGTGAAACGCGCCGCCGCCCTCGTACTTCCAGGCGCCGGTCACGGTCGCGATCGATGCCGCGGCATGCATGTTGTGGGCACCATTGCGCTGGCGGGTGAAGCCGTAGCCGAGCCGGTAATAGGCGCGTTTGGTATCGCCGGCGAGCCGGGCAAAGGCTTCGATCTGGTCCACATCGAGACCGGTAATGGCGGCCGCCCATTCCGGTGTCTTTTGGCGCAGGTGGGCCTCCAGGTCATGCGGCCGGTCCGAATAGCCTTCCAGATAGTCCCAGTCGGCTTTGCCGTCGCGAAACAGGATATGCATGACCGCACAGGCAAGCGCGCCATCCGTTCCCGGCTTCAGAACAAGACCGAGATCAGCCTGTTTGACGGTGTCGGTTTCGTAGATGTCGATCGCCACGATCTTGGCGCCGCGATTCTTGCGCGCCATCACCGCATGGGTCATGACGTTGACCTGTGTCGACACCGGGTTCGTGCCCCAGATGACGACAAGGTCGGCCACGGCCATTTCGCGCGGATCCGGCCCGGCCAGGCGCCCTGTACCGGCGACGAAGCCGGTCCATGCCATGTTCGTACAGATCGTATTGTGCTGGCCGGAATACTTCATGGCGTGCCGCAAACGCTGGATTCCGTCGCGCTGGACGAGGCCCATCGTGCCGGCATACATGTAGGGCCAGACAGTTTCGGATCCGAGCCGCCGTTCCGCATCGATAAAGGCTTCGGCTGTCCGGTCGAGCGCTTCGTCCCAGCCGATCGGCCGGAACTGCCCGCTGCCCTTCGGTCCGGTCCGCAGCAGCGGTTGCGTCAGCCGGTCGGGATGGTGGGTGCGGTCGGCATACCGGGCGACCTTGGCGCAGATCACGCCGGCCGTATAGGTGTTCTCCTTGGCGCCGCGAACCCGGCCGATCGTCTTATCATCGAGAACGTCGACCACGATCGCACACGTCGACGGACAGTCGTGCGGACAGCAGGAAAACACTGACGATACCGGCTTGTTCATCCCTGATCCTTTGCGGTGTCATGGCAGAAAGCGGCAGGCGGTCACCCGCCCTGCGCCGAAGGATCAGACTTTACGCGGCATACCGGGCAACGCAAGTCGGTCAGTCCGGATAACCGTCCAGGGTTCCGTCGATCACATAGCGCAGAATGTCCACAACCTGGGCCGGCGTTTCCGTGACCGCAAGCGCCGCCGCATCGACTTCTTTCAGGGCATGCTGGTGGTCCGGTCCATGCATGACGATCAGGCTCTTGCCGAGCGCGGCCGCATAGCCGGCGTCGAACGCCGCGTTCCACTGCTTGTACTTGTCGCCAAAGCGCACGACGACGACATCGGCCTTTTCCAGCGCGTTGCGCGTGCGGATTGCGTTGATGTTCGCGCCCTTATTGTCATGCCAGAACTTGTTCTGCTCAGCGCCAAGGATCGCCACGCCGCAATCGTCGGATGCCGGATGGTTGGTCACGGGCGAGGAAAACGCAACCGGCAGCCCCGCATCCCGAACCCCGGCGGCAATTTCATCGCGCCAGTCGGTATGGATTTCTCCGGCAAGGTAGACGTTCCATGTCATGGAAAACTCCTGCGAGTGTCGTGGTTGAGCACGGTAAGCAAAAAGGGGCAGGCCGCGCGCCCTGCCCCTTCAGATCACTATCCGATCTTGGTGCCTGCGGCCATCAGCCGACGATTTCGGTCTCGGAAAAGAAATAGGCGATTTCCTGCTTGGCCGTATCGGGGCCGTCGGAGCCGTGTACGGTGTTCTCGCCGATCGACAGCGCGAATTCCTTGCGGATCGTTCCCTCATCGGCTTCTGCCGGATTGGTGGCGCCCATGACTTCGCGATTACGGGCAATCGCATTGTCTCCCTCCAGCACCTGCACGATGGTGGGACCGGAGCTCATCATTTCCGTCAGTTCGCCGAAAAACGGGCGTTCCTTGTGTACCGCGTAGAAGCCTTCGGCCTGGGCCAGGCTCATATGGATGCGTTTTTGCGCCACGACGCGCAGACCGGCGTCCTCCAGCTTGGCCAACACCTTGCCGGTGATGTTTCGGCGGGTCGCGTCCGGTTTGATCATAGAAAAAGTGCGTTCGAGCGCCATGGGTCGGGTCTGTCCTTGTTATGGGGAAATGCGGGTTGGTTGCGGGCTCTATACAAAGGCCGCTGCGGCACCGCAAGCGCTTTGCCCAGAACCGTCAGCTTCATCCTGAACGGAGCGAACGTGCCGTACACGCCGAACACCCCGATTGAAGAGGCGCCCCCGAAGCCGCGGGAAATCGATCCTGGTTTCGGTCCCTTGGATCGTCGGTCGGAAAGGTGTATCTCAACGCCCGGCATTGATGCGGATTCCAGAACCGGTTTGTCGACGACGCCGGACTGGACAATGCCGTCCCCGTTTCACCAAGCCTTTGCAAGCATGCGGCACCCCAAACCATGTTGACCATCTCCGACATCACCTATCGCATTGCCGACCGGTTGATCCTCGACCAGGCCTCGGTCCGGATCCCGGACGGCGAAAAGGTCGGGCTCGTCGGTCGCAATGGCTCCGGAAAGACGACGCTTTTCAAACTGATCACGGGCGACCTGCAGAGCGAACAGGGCGCGATCCATCTGAAGCGCGGCCTGCGCGTCGGCGGAGTCGCGCAGGAAGCCCCGGGCGGACCGGACACGCTGCTCGATTACGTTCTTGCGGCTGATCAGGAACGCGCGACCCTCATGGCGGAGGCCGAAACGGCAACCGATCCCCATCGCATCGCCGAAATCCAGATCCGGCTGGCCGACATCGAGGCCCATTCCGCCGAAGCACGGGCCGGCGCGATCCTGCACGGCCTCGGCTTCGACAGCATGGCACAGCAACAACCCTGTTCGGCGTTTTCCGGAGGCTGGCGCATGCGGGTAGCGCTCGCCGCGGCCTTGTTCTCGCAGCCGGACCTCCTGCTCCTCGACGAGCCGACCAACTACCTCGATCTCGAGGGCACGCTCTGGCTGGAATCCTATCTTGGCCGCTATCCCTTTACGGTGATCGTGATCAGTCACGACCGGGATCTGCTGAACAGTGTCGTGTCCTCGATCGTGCATCTGGATGCGGGCAAACTCGTCGCCTATCGCGGCGGCTACGATCAGTTCGAACGCCAGCGCAGGGAAAAACAGGCCCTTCAGCAAAAGCAGATGGCCAAACAACAGGAACAGCGCAAGCACATGGAAGCCTTCGTCGAACGCTTCCGGTACAAGGCGTCGAAGGCCCGACAGGCTCAATCGCGCCTGAAAATGCTGGAAAAGCTTCAGCCGATCGCAGCAATCAATGACGAGGCAATTCGGCCGATCCGGTTTCCCGACCCCAAAGCCCGCCTCGCCCCGCCGATCCTCAGCCTCGACGACGTCTCGGTCGGTTACGCGCCGGGAGAGCCGGTGCTGCAACGGCTGACGCTGCGCATCGACGACGACGATCGCATTGCGCTTCTGGGCTCGAACGGCAACGGCAAATCGACCTTTGCCAAGCTGATCTCGGATCGACTGGCACCGGAAACCGGTCACATCACGCGGGCCAGCAAACTCGGCATTGCCTATTTCGCCCAGCACCAGCTCGACGAATTGCGCCCCGACGAGACTGCCACCGACCATGTCCGGTCGCGCATGCCCGGCGCCGGCGATGCAGCGGTGCGGGCCCGGGTGGACCAGTTCGGCCTGCCCACAAACCGGATGAACACGGCGGCAAAGGATCTTTCAGGCGGTGAGAAGGCCCGACTGCTGCTCGGTCTGGCGACGTTCGACGGACCGAACCTCCTGATCCTTGATGAGCCGACCAACCATCTGGATGTGGACAGCCGGGAAGCGTTGGTGCACGCCATCAACGAGTTCCAGGGTGCCGTCGTCCTGATATCCCACGACAGCCACCTCGTTAACGCCTGCGTCGATCGCCTGTGGCTCGTCGATAAGGGCGGCGTCGCGCCGTTTGACGGCGACCTGGGCGATTACCGGCGGCTGGTTCTCAAAAAGGAAGCCGGCCCCAAACAGCAAGCGAACGATGCCGATGCCGATGCCGCGCCGCAACGTCGCCGAAAGGCATCCGCCGAGCGCCGCGCAGAGACGGCGCCATTGCGCAACGAAGTGCGCAAACTGGAAAAGCGGATCGAGGAACTGAACGGGGAAATCGGCAAGCTCGACGCCAAACTGGCCGACCCGGCCCTTTTTGCGTCGGACCCGGATGCCGGCACCCGATCGGCGAAACGCCGCGCGGACGCAGCGCGGGCACTCGAACAGGCGGAGGAAGACTGGCTCGAAGCCAGTGCCCGACTGGAAGCCGCGATGGAAAGTTAGTCCGTCTCCTGGCCACTTGCTGCAGGCCGATCCCCGGAAGGTTTGACGGGGCGCAGGAATTCAGGATGTGACATCGGTGCTTGGCGGAGGCGGGACGAGCACGAAGTTCCCGAAATGGGTCTTCTTCATGAACTCTTTCTGCGCGTCGGCGATCTGCTCCAACGGAAAAACTTGCGCGACCAGCGGGCGGATTTCGCCCCGCTCGACGTAACGAACAAGATTCGGAAAGATCGGTTCGTCCCAAGCGGTACAGCCAATCAAGGTGATGTCCTTCAGATACATGTCGCGCATGTCCAGCGTCACCATCGGACCCGCAATTGCACCCGACGAAGCGTATCGGCCGCCCCGCTTCAGGACTTTGAGCATTCCGGGAAATCCAGGTCCGGCAACGTTATCGATGACGACATCGACAGTGTTTTCACCAAGTGCATCGACGACGTCACTGTTGCGGTCGATCGTGGCGTCGGCGCCGATCGAACGGACCTGATCCGCCTTGGACGCGCCGCATATCGCCGTGACGCGCGCGCCGCGCCGTTTGGCCAATTGCACAATGGCCGATCCGACGCCGCCGGAGGCACCAGCAACGAGAACATGGTCCCGGGGTCCGACCCGCGCGCGATGCAGCATGTTTTCCGCGGTTCCATAAGCGCAGGGAATCGTTGCCAATTCCTCATGCGACCAGTCGCAGTCCACGGGAAAGACCTCCGAGGCGGGAACCTTGACGTACTGGGCGAAAGCCCCGTCGAAATCGGATGCCATCCAGACATTGTCCATAACGTCGTAACCGTTTGGACGCATGCACGCGCGAACGATCACGCGGCTGCCGACGAGACCGCTGTTCGCCGGTCCGCCGGCCTTGACCACACGTCCACAGCAATCGGTTCCCTGAATGAAAGGAAATGGCGTCGCTTCGTTCCAGCCCCCGTCCGCCTTTTGCTCCGCCTCGCGCGCCTGATGGCCCGCGGTCGAGTCCGTACTTTCGGTGACGCTTGAGGAATACCAGCCGAGACGGGTGTTGATTTCTGTGTTGTTGACGCCGGCGGCGAGCACCTGCAGCAAGACCTCTTCGGGGCCCGGCTCCGGTACGGGGACCTGCCGGTATTCCAGCATATCATAGCCCCCGTTCCCCGTTGTCACGACAGCCATCATGACGTTGTCGCATCCGGTGATGTCGAACCGATCCGTCATCTCGCCTCTTCCCTTTGCATTTTCTCGGCAAGAATCCTTAAAGGAGAGGCGTACATCCGGCGATCTATTCTTCACGCCGCAACGATATCGCTTCGCCGAAAACAGCCCTTCGCCGCTCGTCGGCAAAAGGTCGTCCAAAGACGAACCGATTGGAAAGCGTGTCGGCTCGGCCCCGGCCGCTGTCAGCGAGATACGACCAGCCAGGAAGGCTCGATCATCCGGTATCCCCTACACCAATGCGATCAACCGGCAAGGGCCACCGGTTCCGCCCTGGTGCTTGGGCGCTCCGACGATCAGGGTGGCTCCGGTTGGCGGCAACATGTCAAGATTGGCCATGTTCTCGACGGCCCACCGGTTGGCCGGTAGCCACGTGTAATGGGTGATGAAATCGGTCGATATGCCGTAGTCGATCGACAATGTGTCGACACCGACACCCGCGACCTCGGCCTCTTCAAGCAGCATCTTGACCGCTTCGACATGAAACGCCGGGAAATGCATTTTGCCCTGGTCGTCGGCATTGCGGAAGCCGGGCGTGCCCAGTCGCTGCTGCCAGCCCGCATTCTGCGCCACGCAGGCACCCGATGGGATCGGGCCATGTTTGGCGATCCAGGCCTTCAGATCGTCGGGCGTGACTTGCGCATCCGGATCGGCATCCGCCTTTTCTTTGATGTCGACGACGACCAGCGGGCAAACCAGGGTTTCCACGGGGACCTCGTCGATCGATGCGCCACCGTCTGTGAAATGCAGCGGTGCATCGATATGGGTGCCTGTGTGCTCATTCACGCGCAGCATTTTCAGGTTGAAGCTGTTCTTGGCATAGGTGAACACGTCTTCATCGAAGAATTGCTGTTCCCCGAAATAGGTCGGAAAGTCGTGCGTCAGGGTGTGGGTCAGGTCGACGGCGCGGCTCGCGGCTTGAGCCAGTACGGGACGCGGCGACAGGGTCGTCGCAGCGACAATCGCAGCACCGGCCGCCGCCGACCCGCGAAACAGATCGCGGCGGCTAAGCGCCTTTCCCTTGACGTATTCCATGATGATCGGATGGCACATAGGACTCCTCCCTGGATCGCGACGCAAGAGGGGTGCCGCCGGCTGATCCGGTCGTTGTCAAACCAACGGAAATCCCCATGAAACGTTAGATCATAACATTGGGGCCCGCAACGTTCCCCGCCGGGCGCCGCCGCGCCAGATACCGCGCCGCATGCGTCACACCTACGACCGGTAGAACAGGGCCTCGACGTGCGGGATCGTCCGGTCCGGCTGTTCGACGGTGAAATGCCGAAGCGGTCCGGGACGCAGTCCGGCCGCCTCGAAACCGGCAATCTCCTCCAACGTCAATGGCCAAGGAGGTCCCGTAACCGGCTGTTCCGGTGTCCTGCTGCGGGCAACCGCAAGCAGCGTCCCCCCTGGCGCCAGAAAACCGGCTATGGCCGCAAAGGCATCGCGACGCAGATCGCCCTGCAATGCCTGGATGGTGTAGTATTCGTGCACGAAATCGAAAGCGCCCGCCCAGTCGGCCGGCGGGTCGAAAAGGTCGGCGACACGATAGTCGACGGCAGAGTCGGGGAACCGACGGCGGGCCCAATTGATGGCACCCTCGGCGAGATCGAACGCGGTCGTACGATACCCGGCCGATGCCAGGGCTTCGGCATTGTCGCCGAGACCGCAAGCGACATCGAGGGCGCGGCGCCCC
>JANQQB010000228.1 GCA_028285165.1 Rhodobiaceae bacterium | reverse complement strand
CGGTCGCGCGGCCGCTTCCGATCGCTGCCGTTCGCTGGAGGCTGGACGAAACACCGGGATCTGCCGGCCCCGCAGGGACGCACCTTCATGGATCAATGGGCGCGCCGGTCCGCCGGCAGGGGTCGCTGACATGAGCGCCCGGTCCGCAATCCTGTCAAAAATCCGACGTTCCCTCGGCGTCGAAGGAACAGAAACCGATCGGCGCGCCATAGTGGCGGACCGGCTTCAACGTGCGCCGCGCGGCCTTGTCCCGAAACGCGGCGCGGGATCGGCACCGGAGCGAAAGACGCTCTTCATGCAGATGGCCGAAGCCGTCCAGGCCAGCGTTGTCACGGTGCCGTCCCGTGACGCCGTGCCCGAGGCCGTCGCCGACTATCTGCGCGGCCGCAACCTGCCCCCGGCCCTGAAGGCGGGGGCGGATGCGCGGCTCGCGGCCCTGCCCTTCGCGGACAAGACACCCAATCTCGACGTGCAGCACGGCCCGAGCGACGGCCAGGATCCGGTCGGCTTGTCCTATGCGTTTGCCGGGGTCGCGGAGACCGGCACGCTCATTCTGCATTCCGGCCCCGATAATCCGACCACACTGAACTTCCTGCCGGATACACACCTGGTCGTCGTCGACGCGGACGCCATAGCCGGCGACTACGAGACGGTCTGGTCGCGTCTGCGCGAAACCTTCGGCAAGGGCGTGATGCCGCGCACGGTCAACATGGTCACCGGCCCGTCACGGTCGGGCGACATCGAACAGACGATGCTGCTCGGCGCGCATGGACCGCGCGACCTGCATATCATCGTGGTCGAGGCGAGCGAAGATCCCGAAGATACGATCTGAAGCTCACCGGCGATGGTCGGCGGGGCTTAGAGCGGTTCCGGCATCAGGTCGAGCTGCATTTTCGGGATCATGCGGCCGGCAATCGATCCCGACGGCACCTCACCGACCGTTCGAAAGCCCAGCGCCTCGTAGAACGGTACGGCGAAGGGATCGGCCTCAAGAACCAGGCGGTTCAGACCGCGACCATTTGCGCGTTCCAGCAGTTTGTCCCAGAGGCGCCGACCGACGCCGCGCCGCTGCCAGGACGGATCGATGAAGAACGAATGCACTTCGCCCGTGCCGCCTGCCTCCTCGACAAAAAGGCAGGCGCAGCCGCACAGATCACCGGACACGGCGACCCAATATTCACCCGCGGCGAGGCGCGCAGGCGTCAAGGTCAGTTCGTCCCGGCAGGCGGCCATGAAGGCAACGTCATAGCCGTTCGACTGCTTGGAGCGCAGGCACAGGTCCGTCAGGGCACCGGCCTCCTCCGGCCGGGCGCGGCGTATCTCGATGCTCATGCCGGTCTGTCCGTCTTCCGTCGTTCTTTCGCGCGGCCTTTGTTCCTACATGACCTGCCGCAGCACCACCAGGACACACAGCGAGACGACAACGGCTCCGATCATGGAGAACCGATAACACGCCAGAACGGCGCAGATGGCGGCGATGATGCCGGGCCAGCCATGGGTGTAGACGCTGGGCGCGACCAGTGCGGCGATCACGGCGCCCGGTACGGCGTCGAGACCGGCCTCGACTCGCGGATGCAGGGCCCCGAACCGGGCCAGGATCACATGACCGCCGAAGCGCGTCGCATAGGTGACCAGCGCAAGGAGGGCGATCAGACCGGCACTTTCCAGGCTCATGTGTCGGCTCGCTTCCCGGCCATGCACGCGGCCAGCACAATGCCGGCAAAGGCGCCGGTTGCGACGTGCCAGGGCGGCCCGATCACCAGATGAAACAGGGTTCCGACACTGGCACTCGTCAACACCACCGGCAGCCAGCGCGGCCGCGACCGGAAACCCATCAGGAGTGCCAGGAAGTAGACGGGAAGCAGGAAGTCGAGGCCGAAGGCTTCCGGCTGCTCGATCAGCCGGCCGAAGGCGACCCCGAAGGCCGTCGACAGGACCCAGGCGCAGTAGAGCGGAACCGCCATGCCGGCATAAAACGAAATGCTCACCTCATGGGTTTCGGCCCGTTTTTCCATGACCGCCCATTGCGGATCGACCAGTCCGAAGAACGCCACCGATTTCTGCAACGGACCGAAGCGATGCAGCTTGCGGCCGATCGAGGCGCTGTAGAGGATATGGCGGAAGTTCACGGCAAACACCGACAGAACCATGGTCAGGTAGGGCAAGGGCGTTGCCCACAACTCGATCGCCACATACTGGCTCGCCCCGGCATAGACGAAGGCCGACATGGCGATGATTTCCGCCGGCTGAAGCCCCTTTTCCGAGGCCACGACGCCGAACACCGCCCCGAACGGGGCGGCTGTCGCGATCACCGGCAGGCATTCGCGCAACCCGGCCATGAATTCCCGACCCGCCGGACCCGGCTCCAGTTTGTCCGATGCGGCCGGCGCCGTGCTTCCGCTCCCTGTTTGCATCTCACCGTCCCCGTCAAAACTCGACCCGTTTGATCCCTGCCCGCATTCGCCGGTGCCGGATCTGTGCTGTCAAGACGGCCGGCCGCATAGGTGCTATGCTGCGGGTCAAACTTGGAAATGTGTCATGGCGTTGCAGAACCGCGTGCTGCCGGACGGCAGAATCGTCGCCGATCCCGCCCGCGGCCTGTTCACCGGCAATCGCGGCGGTGCGATCCATGACACGGCGACCCGTACCTTGCTGCCGCGGCGACGCTGGGCGAGCAAGGCCTGGATCACCTGCGTCACCCGGTTTCGCGACCGGCATCGCACCGTTATGGGACCGGGCTACACGCATTTGTTCTTCCTCGACGAGGTGACGGCGCTCGCCGCCGGGCACCGGCCCTGTTACGAATGCCGGCGCGCCGATGCGTTGCGCTTCGCCGAAGCCTGGCGGCGCGGCCACGGTCTCGACCAGACGCCGCGCGCCGGCGAGATGGATGCGGTGTTGCATGCGGAGCGGCATGCGGTGTCCCGGCAGTCTCGTGAGGCAGAGCTTGCCGGCCTGCCCGATGGCGTCATCATCAGCGGAACCGGTTCATCGCCGGTTCAGGAATGGCGTGCGATCCGGGGATCGGCTTTGCTGGACTGGTCTCTCGCGGGATACGGACCAGCTGCGGCTCGCCCGAAAACCGGAGCGGTTGTCCTCGCGACGCCGCCGAGCATATTGCGCGTTCTTGCAGCCGGTTATCGGCCCGTGTGGCACCCGACAGCCTCCGGGCAAAGCTGAATATCGACAGGCCCTCGCGGTAACGACGTTCACGGAATTGCCACATTGCGGCCGGACTTAGCGGGTGCAATCGGCGGAAATATGCTTATGTTTCAATCCAAACGGGGGTAAAAACGGGAGACAGGCAATGTCTGCTCAAAGGGCAGTGACCATCTGGTCGGCCGCGCTGGTCGCTTTTGCAATCCTCATACCCGGTTCCAAGGCATCGGCCCAGGCCGGACCGTATTACGACAGCCCGCGCTACGGCGCCGGCGCACCCTTCGCGCTGCGGCGTTTCGAACGGCAACGCTATCTGCGCACCGAACGGGCCTACGATTACCGTCAAAACCGCTATTATGCCGGCCCCTATGACCGGTCACCCTATGCGCCGCAAAGCGTCGCGGCACGCTCCTCGCAATCCTATGCGCGCGAAGGGCGCCGGACGGTTCAGCGCCGGTTGAACCAGCTCGGTTTCGATGCCGGACCGGCGGACGGTGTTTACGGATCGCGCACACGGGCGGCGATGGCCGCGTTTCAGTCCAGCATCGGCGCGGCACCGACCGGCCGGTTGACTTCGTCCCAGGTGGCTCTTCTCTACGACCGGAGCCGTGCCGCGCCGGCTCGGCCGGCGCCCGTACGGGCGGAGCCGGAGGAACCGGCTCCGACGGTGATCCCGGCCCCGACAATCGAGCCGGAACCGCAGGCCACCGAGCCGCCGCAGACGGACGCCGCTCCCGATACGGACACCACACCGGAAACGGCTGCCGCCGCGTCGGATGACACGGCATCCGTGCCGCAGCCGGAAGCAGTGCCGGAAGCGGAAACGGAAGCGGAACCGCAGGCGAGCGACACCGTGGCCTCTCGGGCTCCGGCCTATACAAGACCGTTCGACGATACGACGACCGACACGGCGCCCCAAGCAGCCGAAGCGCGGGAAGATTCCGCGCCGAATGAAGCGGTCGCCGAAGCCGATCAGCCGCCGGCCGTCGGGCCGGTTTTCACGCCGGAAGGCCTGCCGATCGATCCGGAAACCGGTGAAGCGGCCGGCAGCGACACAGCTGCGGCCGACACGCCGGAAACGGATGCGGAAATACAAACCGCACAAGCCGACCCGGAACCGGCAGTGCAACAGCCGGCAACCGC
>JANQQB010000214.1 GCA_028285165.1 Rhodobiaceae bacterium | reverse complement strand
GGTTTCAGACGGGCTCGTCGGCATGGATGCGGTGGCCGATATCTGCCAGATCGCCTTGGTCGAGCGCCACCGCGGTACCGGCGGCGTGGTCAACGGCTTCGTGTCGGGCTTCGGTTACAACGTCCCGTGCGCCATGGCGTCCACGGTCGCCCATGATAGCCATCACATGATCGTCGTCGGCACCGACAAGGCCGACATGGCCCGCGCCGCCAACCGGTTGGGAGAAATCGGCGGCGGCGTGGTGTTCTTCCGCGGCGGCGAGGAATGCGCCCTGGTCGAAATGCCGATTGCCGGCCTGATGTCGCAGGACCGCGCCGAGATCGTCGCCGACAAGGCGGACCGTCTGGTTGACGCCATGCGCGAGGCGGGCTGCACGCTCAACAACGCCTATATGCAGCATTCCCTCCTGGCGCTCGTCGTCATTCCGGAATTGCGGATTTCCGATCTCGGCCTGGTCGACGTGACCCGGTTCGAAAAGGTCGATCTGTTTGTGTGATGCCAACTGGCCTTAGGACGCCGACCCGAACAACATCAGATTCTCGCCGCGGATGACGATGTCACCGGTCGCATATTCCGGCCGGCTGAGCACGCCCTTCAGGCTCTGGTGGTGGCCGGGCAGGAAATCGTGCGGCTCGACCAGAACCGTCGGCGACGACTGCCAGAACGCCATTGCAGGATTGAGCGCCTGGGATTCGGCACCTTCGATGTCGACTTTCAGCAGGAACAATTCGGTGCCGGGATGCTCGGCAAGAATGCTGTCGATCGTGCGCGCCGCGACGGGTTCGCCGACTTTTTTCTCGCCGACCGAATAGGCCCAGGTGTCGGCGTCGGGGTCCTCGAAATAGACTTCGCCGTCCGACGACCAGAGCGCGCATTGCATGAACACGACATGGGCGTGGTCGGCGCAATTGCGGCGCGCCATCGCCAGATTGTCCGCATCCGGTTCGATACAGATCACCCGCGCCTCCGGGAATTGTCGGGAGATCATATAGGAATAAAGGCCGGTATTGGCGCCGCCATCGACAATCAGCGGGACCTCGCCCCGCTCCAGGATCGCCCGGTAGCGGGCCTCGATGAAGGTGAGATATTCCGTCGGAATGTCATATTCGCGTGCCACCACGACCTGCCGAAAGATGTGCAGATCCCGTGTCCCGCCGCGCAGGGTGACCGTCTCGCCGTGCCGGCCGCTCACCTGGTATGTCGATCCTTTCCCGGTCCATCCGGATTTGGCGACATGCAGCGCGAATACGGCAAAGCCCGCCGGGCCGTAATGCTTGATGTAGGAGGCGGTCCATTCGAGCATGCTGACCAGGCGCCGCGATACACTCAAGGCAATCCCCTTTGTTGGGCGTGAACTCGGAGTAACAGATTTCTGATGTTCATCTACATCGAAAACGCTGCGGCCTCCACTGTCGCCGATGGTCTAACCGAAACATGGTTGAAATCCGCAGGACCGGAGCCTGTCCCGGTGTCGCCGTCACAAAGTGCCGGACGAAAACAAGCGTGAATTGTCTGACCGCGCGGGCCCGCTGCCGGAGGTGCAAACCGTCACGCGTTTGTAACACCGCTCATGCCCAATCAGCATGCACCATGGTCGAAAAAGAGCCTCCGGTTGCACGTCAAAGGCGTCGGGCCTTGGCTTATTCGTGTACCATGATGGCGTTCCGGCATCGCATGGGGATCAGGGCAATCATGACCGGCCGGCTTGCGGCGTTTCTCGTCGTCTGCACATTGACAACGCTTGTCTGGCCGGCCTCGCCGGTCGAGGCCAGCATTTCCTGGAACCAGGCGATCCGGAACTTCCAGGCCAAGATCCGAAGGCTCGAGCGCCAGGGCGCAACACGCGACGCCGTGCCGGCAAACACGGCCATACCGCTGGAAATGACCTGCTCGATCCTCGGCCGGATGTTCCGGCGCTATACCGAGGCCGAACGGCTGGAACAGCGGATGGACGAAACGCTGTTCCTGACCGGCAGCGCGGACCGGCGCGGCGTCCAGGTGTATTGGTTGAAGGCCTGGATCGCGGAGGTCCGCCGATTGCTGCCGACCGCGGAACGGCCGCGCATCCGCACCTGGAACTATCAATGCGTCGCGGCTTTCGGCGTGAAACCGATCGGCGAATTCCGGCCGAACCGGTTCTACCGGGTCGAGGACGATGTGCTCATCGTGCTCGGCGATGTCGTTGACGGATTCACCGATCAATTGCGCAAGGCGCTCGACGAGAATGCCCGCATCACGACGGTGTCGCTCGGCACGGGCGGGGATCATTTCGTGGAGGCGATCTCGGCCGGGATCCTTATCCGCGGGCGCGGATTAGCGACGGCGCTGCACGCCGATTGCCTGTCAGCCTGCCCCCTGGTCTTTGCCGGCGGCGTCCGGCGTCTTCTGAAGAACGCCGCCGAGCCACGCCTCGGCTTTCGCGGCTTGTCGAACGACGGCATGCCGATCGAGAAGAACGACCAGAACTACCTGATGCTGGAGGAATATTACCTCACTATGGGCATCGACGCCTCAGCCGCCACCTGGCTCGCAAACGCCGAGGCCGGCACCATCTACTGGGCCGATCCGGACAAGGACATCTGCCCGTCACGCTTTGCGACGCGGGTCAGTCACCGGTGTAATTATTGAAGGTACGGTCGCCGGAGGTGTGATGCGACAGCATGTGCGGCGGCGGCGTCACGACCCGCCGCCCCGCTCCAGCACCCACGCCTTGACCGTCTCGAACTTGTTCGCCAGATGATCCTTTAGGATCTGCGACAGGCCTGCGGCATCCCGCTGTTCCAGCCGCTCGATGATCGTCTCGTGTTCGTCTACCGCCTGTTTCCAGCGGCTCGCCGACATGTTGGCGACGTAGCGGGCGCGGCGGACGCGGCTGGCGAGGCTGCGGTGCATGGCGGTGAGGGTCTGGTTGCGGGCCCCGACCAGAATGGCTTCATGGATCTCCTGGTTGAGGGCGAAATAGCCGGTGAGATCGCCGGCCTCGTAGCGCGCCACCATGCGTTCATGCAGTTTGCGCACCGCCGCGATTTCCTTGTCGGTCATCAGTTTTGTGGCGAGTTCGCCGGACAGCGCCTCAAGCACGCCCATGACCGGGAACACATCGACGAGGTCCTCGATCGTCAGCACGGAAACGAACGATCCGCGATTGGGCGTCAACGTGACGAGCCCGTCGGCGGCGAGCACTTTCAGCGCTTCGCGCATGGGCGTGCGCGAGACGCCGAACCGTTCGCACAGCTCCTTTTCCGGCACCTTTTCGCCCGGTTCCAGGTCGCCGCTCTGGATCATGTCGCGCACGAGATCAACGATTTCGTCATGCAGCGAACGCCGAACAATGGCCGGTTTCATGTCGATCAGGGTCATGGAGCCAACTATCCCCGCTTGCTATTTTAAGTTCAAGGGACCGATCCCGGCCGAGCCCTGTTCGGCGCCGACATCCCCCGGTTTCCTATCGATTAACGCCGGTTCCGAGCGCCTCTTTCAAAACATGCACGACATGCCGCGCCTCTCGTGCGGCCCCGTCCTTGATCTGGTGGCGGCAGGACGTGCCGTCGGCGACGATCAGTGTGTCGTCCGATGCCGCGCGGACCGCAGGCAGCAGCGCCAGTTCCGCCATGTCTTTCGAGACGTCGTAGGTCTCCGCGTGATAACCGAACGCCCCGGCCATGCCGCAACAGCTCGCTTCGATTGTCTTGAGGTCGAGGTCGGGAATGAGGCGCAGCGCCTGTTCCACGGCGCCGAGCGCGCCGAACGCCTTTTGGTGGCAATGGCCGTGCAGAGCCACGGTTTTGCCGAGCGGCTTCAGGGGCAGGGTGAGCGTACCCGCCGCGGCGCGGTCTGCCAAAAACTCCTCGATCAAAAGCGCGCGCCCGGCCAGCAGGTCGGCCTCGTCTTTCGGGAGCAAAGCCGTGAATTCGTCGCGGAAGGTGAACAGGCAGGACGGTTCGAGCCCGAGGATCGGCAGGCCGCGTTCGGCAAAAGGCAGGAGCGCGTCGGCCGTGCGCCGCGCCTCGGCCCGTGCCGCATCGACGAGGCCGGCCGATAGGAACGTGCGGCCGCAGCAGAGCGGCCGCTTGCCGTCGCGCGCCTCGACAAGATGCACGCCGAACCCGGCCGCCTCCAGCACGTCGATCGCCGCCGACACCGTCGCCGGCTCGAAATAGCGGTTGAAGGTGTCGACGAAGAGCACGACGGCCTTGTCGTCGCCCCTGTCGGATGTCTGCGCCGTCCCGGAAAACGGCTTTTGCCAGACCGGCAGTGTGCGTCGCGCATCGAACTTGGCGACCCATTGGCTGAGCGTCGCCAGCCCGGGCACAAGATCGCGCAGATTGGCCAGACCGCGCAGCCGCGCCGCCAACGGCGCGTAATGCGGCAGGTAGGCGACGAGCCGGTCGTGCAGCGGCAGGCCGTACTTTTTGACCCGCGCGGCGGAGACCTCGATCTTCATGCGCGCCATGTCGACGCCGGTCGGGCATTCGCGCCGACAGGCCTTGCAGGAGACGCAAAGTTTCATGGTCTCGTGCATGGCGTCCGACGTCATCGCATCCGAACCGAGCTGGCCGGAAATCGCCAGCCGCAGCGTATTCGCCCGGCCGCGCACCAGATCCCGTTCGTTGCGGGTGGCCCGATAGGAAGGGCACATCGCGCCGCCGGCCAGTTTGCGGCAGGCGCCGTTGTTGTTGCACATCTCCACCGCGCCCTGGAACCCGCCGCCTTCGCCCGGATAGGCGGACCAGTCGAGCTCGGTCTGGAAGGGCGCGACCTTGTAATCCGGGTGGTAGCGGAAGAGCGTGCGGTCATCCATGGACGGCGGGTCGACGATGCGCCCCGGATTGAATCGGCCGTCCGGATCGAAGCGCGTCTTCACGTCCTTGAACGCAGCGATCATGCGCGGGCCGAACATCTTTTCATGGAATTCGGAACGCACGATGCCGTCGCCGTGCTCGCCGGAATGGGATCCCTTATAGGCAAGCACCATATCGAACGCTTCTTCGGCGATCGCGCGCATCGCCTTCACGTCCGTGTCGAGCTTCAGGTTGAGCACCGGGCGCACATGCAGGCATCCGACCGAGGCGTGCGCATACCAGGTGCCGGTCGTGCCGTGTTTTTCGAAAATCCGCGTCAGGCGGTCGGTATAATCCGCAAGATCGGGCAGGGGGACCGCGCAATCCTCCACGAAGGAGACGGGTTTGCCCTCCTGTTTCATCGACATCATGATGTTGAGGCCGGCCTTGCGAACCTCGGTAATGGCCGCCTGCAGCGCCGGGTCGACGACATCGACCACGCCGCCCCAGGTTCGGTCGCCATGCGAAAAGGCAAACCCGAGATCGGTCATCAGGTCGGCAAGGGCAGCGAGCTTGGCATGGTTGCCTGCTTCGTCGGCTTCGCTGAATTCAACGACGAGCAGCGCATCCGGATCGCCGCGCACGACCGCATCGAGCGTTGGCTGGAACATCGCGATATCGCGGGCAAGCGCGATCATGGTGCGGTCGACCAGTTCGACCGCCATCGGGTCGAGCGCCACCAGGTGCTGGGCGGCCTCCATGGCGGCGTAAAAACTGCCGAAATGACAGACGCCCATCACCTTGGCGCCGGGCAACGGCGAAAGCTTTAACTCGATGCGGTTGAAGAAGCCGAGCGTGCCCTCCGACCCGACGAGCAGATGCGCCAGATTGTTGGTCGCGCCGTTCGGCACCAGCGCATCGATATTGTAGCCGCCGACACGGCGCGGCACGTCGGGAAAGCGTCGGGCAATCTCCTCGGCTTCGCGCTCGCCGAGTGCAAGAAGGTCGCGGAACAGTCCGGCGTCGCTGCGCGTCTCGTTGATGCCGGACAGGGCCCGGTCGACCGGGCCGAAATGCAGAGAACGCCCGTCGGCAAGCGTCGCGTCGATCGACAGTACGTTATCGCGCATCGTGCCGTAGCGCAGCGACCGGCCGCCGCAGGAATTGTTGCTCGCCATGCCGCCGAGCGTTGCCCGCGACGCGGTCGAGACATCGACCGGATACCAGAGACCATAGGGCGTCAGCACGCGGTTCAGTTCGTCGAGCACGACGCCCGGTTCGACGACGGCGCGACGGCCGTCGAGATCGAGTTCGAGGATGCGGTTGAGGTGTTTCGATGTATCGACAATGAGGCTTTCATTCACCGTCTGGCCGCATTGCGACGTGCCGCCGCCACGCGCCGTGACCGCAAGTCCTTCTTCGCCGGCGATTGCCAGGGCGGCGGCGACGTCGTCCGCGGTCTTGGGCACGACCACGCCGGCCGGCATCACCTGGTAGATCGAGGCGTCGGTCGCATAGCGGCCGCGCGCATAGGCATCGACGAGCACTTCGCCCTCAACCGCGCCTTTCAACCGATTGGCAAGCGCCGGGCGCATCAGCGATGTCGACATGCAGTGCTCCTCTGCGGTGCCTCGGTTCGACGAACTGCCGGAACGTGTCCTCTTTCGGACCGCATCGTGATTTTGCCGGTTTCTTTCCCGGCGTCCATACGATGCAGCTTGACAGAATTATAAATTCATAATTCATAATTACGTTTAAGAAAGCAACGTCAAATGACGCTGTGTCGACAGGGTAGGGGCGCCACTGAGCAACCGGTCCGGACATCAGACCCCGGTCAATCGGTCCGGCCCCGGTCGGCATTGGCCGGATCGTGCAGGGATGGACGGCACCGGTTAAGGGCCCCAAGCCGGCAGGAGGAGGAATGCGATGAAACCGGGACGCCATTTCCTACAGATTCCGGGCCCGACCAATGTGCCGGACCGCATCCTGCGCGCCATGGACAATCCGACCATGGATCATCGCAGCCCCGAATTCGGCGATCTGGCCCGAAAGTGCCTGAACGGCATGCAATCGATCTTCAAATGCGCAGGCCCGGTCGTGATCTTTCCGGCGTCCGGAACCGGCGCCTGGGAGGCCGCGCTCGTCAACACACTGAGCCCCGGCGATCGTGTCCTGATGGTCGAGACCGGCCATTTCGCCACCTTGTGGCACTCCATGGCGACGCGCCTTGGTCTTACGACCGAATTCATTGAAAGCGACTGGCGGTCCGGTGCCGACACCGAAAGGCTGGAAGCGGCGTTAAGGGCGGACACGGCGCACGGCATCAAGGCCGTCTGCGTGGTTCACAACGAAACTTCGACCGGCTGCACCTCGCGCATCGACGAGGTCCGCGCCGCCATGGATGTGGCCGGCCACCCGGCCCTCCTGATGGTCGATACCATCTCCTCGCTCGCCTCGATCGACTACCGCCATGACGAATGGGGCGTCGACGTGACCGTGGCGGGATCGCAGAAAGGCCTCATGCTGCCGCCGGGCCTGTCGTTCAATGCCCTGTCGCAAAAGGCGATCGATGCCGGCCGCACGGCGGGCTTCACCCGTTCTTTCTGGGACTGGGAAGACATGATCCGGATCAACAAGACCGGCTACTTCCCCTACACGCCGGCGACCAACGCGCTCTACGGGCTCGCCGAGGCGATCGACATGCTGCACGAGGAGGGGCTCGACACGGTCTTTGCCCGCCACGATCGTCATGCCGAGGCCACCCGCCGCGCCGTACGCGCCTGGGGCCTGGAACTGCATTGCCGCGACCCGAAATTTTATTCCAGTTCGCTGACCGCGGTGCGCGTGCCGGACGGGTACAGCGCCGATGCCCTGCGCAAGGTCATCCATGAAAAGTTCAACATGTCGCTCGGCAACGGCCTGACGAAGCTTGCCGACAAGGTGTTCCGCATCGGGCATCTGGGCGATTTCAACGACCTGATGCTTGCCGGCACATTGTGCGGTGTCGAACTCGGCCTGAAGGTTGCCGGCGTTCCGCATCAATCGGGCGGCGTCGACGCCGCGCTCGATTACCTGGCTGCCGAGGCCGGCAAGCCGTCTTCCATGGCGAATGCCGCTGAATAGGAGGACTTACAGCATTCCTTTCGCGCTGTGCCGTCTGGCGCGAAACGGCTCGCTCGTCGAAAGAGGCGGCTTTGGGAGGAAACCATGATAAACAAACTGATCATCGGGGCCGCGATCGCCGCCCTCTCGGCCACACCGCTCGCGGCCGCTGAAATCACTCTGAAATTCGGCCATGTCGGCGCACCGGGTTCGCTGTTCGAAGCGAGCGTCGAGGAATTCGCCAAGCGCGCCAACGCCAAGCTCGGCGACAAGGCCGAGGTCGTGACCTTCGGCTCCAGCCAGCTCGGCAAGGACGCCGAATTGCTGCAGAAGCTGAAGCTCGGCCAGGTGCATTTCTCGTTGCCGTCCTCGGTCATGTCGTCGGTCTCGGACGCCTTCGGCATCTTTGAAATGCCCTACATCATCAAGGACCGCGCCCA
>JANQQB010000196.1 GCA_028285165.1 Rhodobiaceae bacterium | reverse complement strand
ACTGGCGATCGCATCCGCAATCGGGGGGATCGGATCGTCGCCCTTAACCGTGCCGTTTTTCAGGGCCTGCCTGTGATCGTGGACACGCTGGTGCACGTCGGCCATGAATTCGTGGAAATGCGCGCGGCGTTTGCGCTTGATCGGCGACAGATCGAAAAAGATATCCATCAGGCGCGTCTTGCCGCGTCCGACACCGCCCCAGATGTAGAGGCCGCGCACCGGCGGCGCGCGTTCCTCGCGCTTGCCGAACAGCCAGCCGAGCGCGGAGCGCTTCTGGGCGAGCCGGTTATCGTCGAGCCGCTTGCGGAGGGCGTCGAGTTTGGACACCAGCGCCATCTGCGCGGCATCCTCGGAGAATTCGCCGGACCGGATCAGGGAGCCATATCGCGCCGCCACGCTTGGCGCGAGATCCAGTTCGTCCCTAATACCAACGGTCATAACTTTTAATCCATCTGATAGTCTTACCCGGTCCGCTGGCTAGGCGCGTCGCGCAGAGCGATGTGGGACATCGGTCAAGTGGCGCAACGCAGACCAGCGGACCGGGTAAGGCTACCCAAACACGGATGTTTCCGTGTTTGGCTCTTTCGAGCAGACAAGTCGGAAACATCCGACTTGTCGTAGGCCGGATGCTTTGACGCTGCAGCGGCGTTGCGGTCCGCTTATGATGCTAGGCATCACCGCGCGAACCGCGCCTACCGGCAGCGACAAATCATTCCGGTCAGATGGGTTAACAGTTATGACCGTTGGTATTACATGCACCTTGGTGACGCCCTCTACCGATTCCAGCCTTGGGCCTTACCCTTGCGCATCTTCGTGATGCCGACAAGGGGGCGTCAGGTATCCGATCCCTCGATCACCGGCGTCATGAAAACCGGATCGACCGGAACCTGGACCGCTGTCGCGAGCGCGTTCGTCTGGCTGGCCATACCGATCACGGCCATGGCTTCCATGAGCTGCGCCTCGCTGGCGCCCCTGGCGCGGGCCGCGGCCGTGTGGGAACGCACGCAATACTCGCAGCCATTGCTGGCCGAGACCGCAATGTAGAGCAATTCCTTGGTCAGCGGATCCAGCGCGCCGGGCGCCATGACAGCCTTCAGACTGGTCCAGGTGCGCTCCAGCAGTGCCGAATCGTGCGCCAGCACGCGCCAGAAATTGTTGATGAAATCCGTACCGCGCGTGGCACGGATGTCTGCGAACACCGCTTTGGCGGTGTCGTCGAGCTCATCGTCGTTCAGGATTCTGGCGACACTCACCCCTATCCTCCCCGGCGCCCGGACCAGCGATTACCGCGAAAACGCCAGTTCCTTGCCGCCTGCCGTCTGGCCGGAAAACACACCCGACTGGGTCGGATAGACCGTGCCGATCGCCGCGCCGTTGGAATCCTTCAGCGTCACCTGACTGCCCTTGAGGTCCCAGGCAGCAATGTTCTGCAAAGCCGGCGACGAACAGCCGCGCGTGGTTGCGCGGTATCCGCCCTGCCAGGAGGTCAGGTTCATAAACAATTGGCAACGCTCGGGGCCGGACGAGATCTTCCAGCCGCCGAGCAGGTCCGCACGGCCGACATTGGCGCTCGCATCCGCATCGGCGGGCGGCGTCGACAGGGCCGCAACCGCGCTGCTGCCGTCCTGACCGGCAGCGCCGGCGAGACCGTCCGCGGAGGCCGCGGCATCGTCCGCAGCCCCTGCGGCATCCGCGACTGCCGTGCCGTCGGGATTGGTCGCCGTTCCGGTGGTGCCCGGGTCAAGCGTCATCGGTCCCAGCGGTTGTTGCGCAACCGGCTGGGTCGGGCTTGCCGGCAATGAAGACACCCGGGACCCCATGAAGTTTCCGCACCCGGAAACAAGCAGCGCCGCCGCGAGAGCCGTCGTGAGGGAAACCGTCCTTGCCATCCATTCTCTCCTGGAACCCGATCCGGGCCGAAGCCACTGCCAACCGTCCAATGCAGTGTCGCGGCCGGCATGCGGATCGGTTTGCCGGCCTGTCCGAACCGCCGGAATCCTACCTGCGGCGGCCGGCATTGTTAATCATAATGTTGAAGCAAACATGGTTATAGTTTGGTTACCGCGTGCTTCTTGCCGTTCATACTTTGTGGAATCAAGCCGCCGAATGTGCCGCTTCAGGACAGAGTTCTGACGGCTCGGCCGCGCCAAACGGCTCTTCAAACCGCACGGTCGCCCGTGTCGATCGCCTGCCAGGATCTGAATCGACGCCGCCCGCGATGCGGAGCGACCATTTACTCCCTGTTAACTATAAATCACGGTTTTTCCGGTTTTCCGCCACACAATCCTCGCGCCATAAACCCCAATTAAGGATCGGCGGACCAAGCTCATACCGACAAAGCCGGCCGTGTTCCGGTGAGCGGACCCATCGTCGAAAGGACGATTCCATGATCTTGCGCGATGACATCTCGATTTCCGTTCGCAAACTCGGATTTGCCGAACTGGAAGATTACAGGGATCACCTGCTGCGGCTTGACGACAAGAGCCGCGCCGCCCGGTTTTCCGGACCGGTCGACGACGCGTTCCTCAAATCCTATTGCCTCAGGCTGGTCCTGGGACCGACGCAGATCATCGGCGCCTTCAACCGGGGAACGCTCCGCGGCGCCTGCGAAATCGATCTCACCAGCCACGAGTCCGGCGAACAGGGCAAGGCGCGGCTGGCCCTGTCTGTCGAGAGCGAATGGCGCGGTCTCGGCCTCGGCCGGCAGCTTATCAAGGAAAGCCTGATCACGTGTTTCGGCTGCGGTGCCGACCATGTGTCGATGGTCATCGGCCAGCATGGCGGCGCCATGACCGCGCTGGCCCGGGACTTCGGCTTTATCGAATCCGACCCCGGCACACCGGGCGCCGTGGCCCGGTCGCTGACCTGCCTGACGCCGATCATGGCGGTTGCCTGAACCGCGATACCCCGTCCGAGCTAAAGCGGTTCCGGATTAGGCGCAGCTGCGCCTTTCCCGCCGCGAGATTTCATTCCGGCAACGGAACACCCGGTACCCAGACATAGCCGTCCGGATCGACGATGTAGGCTTCGCGCTGGCCGTGGGGCTTGTCGATCGCGCCGGCCAGAATCACCGCATCGGCGCCGCGTGCGGCCGCCTCGGCGGCGTCGGGGTCGATTCCGTAAAGCCGGATCTCCGCTCCCTGGCCACGCGCCGACACGTCGGCGATCACTCCGCTCATCGGATGGTCGCGATAGGTGTGATCGGCATGGAGCATGAAATCCGAACCGTTTGTGCGCATGACAGCAAAATCCTCGTCGGCGTGGACGATTGTCATGCCGAACACCGACTGCAGGAAGTCGGTCGAAACGGCAACGTCCCGGACGAGCAGGTTGATCGAGAGGCCGGATTTCAGCGAACGGCCGTATTCGTCGGCCGGCATCCAGGGTTCGGATGTGCTCTTTTTCATGACTAGCTCCCAATTACGTCAGCAATGCTGACGTAATTTCAGATCCCCACCAAGGTCCACTTGATGAGGATCGGAGCAGTCCAATCGGCGAAACGGGGAGCCCGGATCAGACCCGCCGTTCGACCATCATTTTCTTGATTTCAGCGATCGCCTTGGCCGGGTTGAGACCCTTCGGGCATGTCTGCGCACAATTCATGATCGTGTGGCAGCGATACAGCCGGAACGGATCCTCAAGATTGTCGAGGCGGTCACCGGTCGCCTCGTCGCGGCTGTCGATCAGCCAGCGATAGGCTTGCAAGAGCACGGCCGGACCGAGATACCGGTCGCCGTTCCACCAATAACTCGGACAGGA
>JANQQB010000175.1 GCA_028285165.1 Rhodobiaceae bacterium | reverse complement strand
TCGGTTTCCCGAGGGCGGAGCTTGAACGCGTAGCGCCGGTTGCCATTGTGGATCGGGATCGACCACACGGCGCGTTTTGCGCTGGCCGTCACCTGCACCGAACGGTTCCGGTCGCGTGTGTTTTCCAGGTCGATGACGATCCAGCGCTGACGGAAATGCGTCGTGTTGAAGGGGATGTCGAGCGCCGTACGGACAAAACTGTCGCCGCCGTCGCATGCGGCCAGGTAATCGCATGTCGCGGTCACATCCCGTCCGTCCTGCCGCCGCAAGGTCACCCGTACGCGGTCGCCGTCGGGACTGACAGAGGTAAGTTCAAAACCGAATTTCAGATGAAGCGGCGGATACCGATCGAAACCGCGGATCAGTATCGCTTCGAGCACCGTCTGCCGAAATCCGTTCTGGCGCGGAAAGCCATACGACCGTGAACTGCCATCCACCGCGGCCAGTTGCTGACCCGTCGCGCTGTCATAACGCAATCCGCAATCGAGCAGCGTCGTCGGTAGCAGGGCGTCGAGCAGACCGGCGGATTGCATCGTGCGCAGCGCCTCGTCGCCGATCAGCGCGGCGCGCGGTTCCTGCACGGTGGCCGACTTGCGGTCAACGACTAGGGTGTCGATGTCGTAACTGCCCAGCAGATTGGCCAACATCAGTCCGGTCGGTCCGGCGCCGCACACAATGACCTTGTAGTGGCGGGCGATCGGCATGGTCAGGAAGCGACCCGGGGCGAGCCGGGAGCGGATGCACAGCGCAGGGCATCGCTGATCTCGGCCGCCGCAGAGCGGGCGAGATCCGTCAGCCGTTCCAGTTCCGCGTCATCGATCACCGACGCCCGGCCGACAATCGAAAGGCTGGCAATGACGGCCTCCTGGTCGTCGAAGATCGGCGCGGCGGTGCCGACCAGTCCGGTGTCGACTTCGCCGCGGCTGACGGCGCTGCCGGCCCGCCGGATGCGGCGCAGCATGTCCAGAAGGGCAGGCCAGTCCGCGATGCCCATCGTTTCGGCAATGGTCTCCTTGTTCGCCTCATAGATCCGCTTCAGGCTGCGCCGGGGCAGGTTGGCCAGAATGATCTTCGACGTCGCACCCTGAAACATCGGCATCGGCCGGCCGCGCTCGAAACTGATGGATTTGGGCGCCTTCGGCCCTCTTTCCGCCAGGACGCACATCACGCGATCTTTGAAGAGGCGGGCCAGAAATGTCGACACCGCGTCGCCCGCAATCGTCTGGATACGGGCCAGCACCGGCGCCCCGGTATCGATGAGCGGATCGCTGAGGCGCAACAGACGATCATATTTCAAGACGGCCGGCCCGATCCTGTAGCCGTCTCCCGACACGGGAACGAGCAGTTCAGCCGCGCATAGCGCGCGGATATACCGGTAGGCCGTGCTTACGGACACGTTCAGGTCGCGCGCGGCTTCCTCCGCGGACCAGACCGGGCGGCTTTCGTCGAACAGGTCGAGAATCGCCAGGAGGCGGCTGGCGGAACTCATGATTGCCTACGCCCCGGATCTGCATCCGCCGGCCATCCCGATGGGCCGTGTGCGGCGTCCGATTTCCGGGTTTTGGTCATGGTCTGGCAAGGGAATTCTCGGGAAAATCAGGTCGGTGGCCGGATCCCGGATCGGACGGCCGATCAAGCGGCCGGCGAAAACCGGAATGCCGGACGATAGAATAATAAAATACCTTTTTATGCAAACTTGATTGCCGCGGCGTCCGGATTGGCTGTGAAGATGGCGATCAGGGCAGGTGATCGATGGCAGTCTTCACAATCCGAGCTCTCTGCGGGCCTTGCGGGTGAGTGTGCTGGCAACCAGGGCGTGGGCCGCACCGATATAGTCCCGCAGACCGTCATCGTCGAGCGCTGCCGGATCCTCCACCTGGACCCATTTCGCGCGAGCGAGATAGGGGGCCGGTACGATGCCGGGCTGATCGGTCAGCACCGTGTAGGTCAGGTCGCTGCACTTGAAACTGACCTTTGTGTGGTCGCCCTTGCCCCAGACGGAACAGATGGCGAAGATCTTGCCGCCCACCTTCCACACCGAGGAACCGCCCCATTGCACGACATGCGACGTGCTGGTGAGGCCACCGCAAAATGCGTCGAACTCATCGCGTGTCATTGCGGCGGCTCCGATTCCGGTGACGGCAGGTCTGGCGCGCGGCCCTGGCTGTCACGATGCGCCTTGCGGCGTTTGAAGCCAGTGGCGGCCAACGCGAAGCCGCCATTCGCTCCGTCGATAAAATGAACATGCTCACTTCGGTCAAGATTGAAGACGAGACACGTCATCAGGGCCCGGTCCGCCCGATGCACGCCGTAGATCAGGCGATGCTCGGCGTATCCGGCTTCAAGGTAGGCTTCAATCGCATCGGCCTCGGCCTCGCTGACATCGAGGACAGACCGAAAGAGGCCGTCAAACTTGCGGAAATCGGTGTTGGAGCGCAATTCCGATCGATAGACCGGTGCGTTGTATGACCCCATGCGCCAGTCGAACCGCTCGCACAGGGATTGCAGAAAGGATTCCAGGAGCAGGTCGGCCATGTGCCGCCATCGGGGGCGTGTTCCCCTTGTAGCCCGGGCTTCCAGACCGAGGTCGCGCGGCGGCCAGCGAAACCGCATGGAGAAGCGGTTGGCGGGTGCTGAATCTTCCAGACCATGGCCGAGAATTGCCGCGAGACCGTCAAGGATTTCGCCCAGAACCATGCTTTCGGCGGGCGCATCTTCCGCGATCGGCAGCACCATGAGGGTCATCATATGACCGTTCTGCGGCACAAGCGGTTCCCAGCGACAGGAAAGACCGGTCAGGTCCGGTGTTGCGACCGACACACCGGCCTCAAGCACATAGGGATTGTCCGCATCCGATTGCTTGAGAAGCGTGTCGGCCAGTTCGGCGCCGCCGCCGGAGATCATGGCGAGATGGTTTCCGGGGCTGAGCTCATATTTGCGCAACCGGATATCGGCACCGCGGCGCCGCAGATCCAGGACAGGGATCGCCCCGACGCGCAGTGTCAGGCCGAAAAGCGAGTCGCTGGCCGCCTGAAGGTCCAGGAGAGCCCTTGTTGCGGCATCGACAAGGCCGGACGGCACAACGAGCGTGGCGCCGTCGCCGCCGAAGACAAACGGAATCTCGATGGAGCCGCTGACATTGAGCACGGCGGTTATCGACGCCGCGCCGACCATGTTGACGTCCTTGTAACGCCCGGCCTCGATCGCCGCGGTCGATCCGCGCACATCGGTGATCAGGATGGTCCAGTCATCCGGGACCGGGGCGTAGGCCGCCATGTCGGCGATGTCGGCAAAACGCCGGAACGGCGGAAGCGTGGCGTAGAAATTATCGGTGCCGGTTCGGTGAGACATAGGCGGGCACGAACGGACGGATCAACGGGATGACATAGTGTCTACCACAGCTTTCCGGCAAAGCTCACACAACGGCCAATTGAATGCATGCGCTGCCGGTTCGTGTCGGCTTGGATCACGCGCTGACGGCTATGTCTGCAGGGCGACCGGCTTTTCGGATGCCATACTGTCGGTTGCGGTCTTGGCATTGTCGGCAACACGGTTGGGAATCGCGCCGTGACGCCAGGCAAACAATTCTGTCGTCTGGTTGTTGCCGCTGACATTGTGTTCGCCGATGGATTCCCAGAGTTCGGGATTGAAGGCGGCGATTTCCGGTGTCGCAAGAACCGGTCGTTTGACAATTTTGGTGATTTTTTCGACGCGTGCCACTTCGTTGACGGTCGGGCCGATGACGGAAAAGGTCAACCGTTCGGGTACGCCGATATTGCCGAACACGACATCGCCGACGCTCAGGGCCACTCCGAAATCCAATTCGGGCAGACCGCGGGCGCGGCGGTCTTCCGAAGCGGCGGTCGCCCGGGTGAACGCCTCGGCAACGGCGGCCGTCGCATCACGCACGGCCGCCTCCACGGCATCCTCGTCTGCGATCGGGAAAATCGCGAGCACCGCATCGCCGATAAAATCCAGAACCTCGCCGCCGGCGGCAATCGCGGCGCCGGCGACACAATCGAAATAGGAGTTCAGGTGCGCGATGAAGAGGTCGCGCGGCATCGTCTTGCCCAGATGCGTGGAGCGCCGAAGGTCGGAGTACAACACGACCGCCGTCGTGGTTTCGCCGTCGCCGCGCCGGATCTGGCCGGACAGCACCCGCCGGCTGGCGCTGATGCCAAGATAGGTATCGGCGATGTTGCGGGCGATGCGGCTCTGGATGACAGTCTTGCACGCCACGGCGAAGCGACGTTGCACACGTCGCAGCGCGGCGATGTCCTCGTCGGTAAAGCCGCTTTCCCGATCGGTCGCCCAGGAGACCAGGATGCCGCGCGGATCGTGCTCGTCGCGTGTCGAGGGCATGTTGAACTCGGTCGCCATGGCCAGATAGTCGGTGAAACCCTGGGAGGCGAACGATTCCAGCACCTCAAAATCGAGCATGCGGCCCGGGCCGGTCAAATGCCGGCGCATCACGTCGGTGCGGGTGTCGAGCATGTATTTGAAGGGGCTGTTCAGCCAATTCTCGGTGGCCGCGGATTCATGATAGATCTGCTGGAAGGAGACCTTTTCGCCGCGCCGCCAGACCGCCGATTCGACCTCGACGACCGGGTGCAGCGTCGGCCAGGTCACCATCGCGCGGGCGACAGGAATGCCCACGGCATAGAGCCGGTCGCAGGTTTCGGAAAACATGTCGACGATGTCGGGCGATCCGAGCGCCTGGCCGACCAGCCAGTCGCCGATCGAACTGATCAGGTTCGATTGCGAAGACGTGGATGCCATGTCCGACCTTCTCGATATTGCATGGGCGACCAGGATTGCATGGGCGACCGGGACTGGGACCGGGCCGGATGCATGATGCCGATCCCGGAATCCTAGCCTATGGGCGAAAAAAGCAAAACCCGCAGAAGGGGCGGCATCCGACCTGCCGGCCCGCTCAGGGCGAAAAGGCTGCGAAGATGCCGATCAGCAGGATGCCGACCTGGAGCACGAACCAGTAGACGAACTGGTTTCGAAACCGCACGCGTGCCAGCAGGGGCGATTCGGCCTGGAATGTGCGTTCCGCGCGTTTCCAGACCTGATCGGCGAAATAGTCCTGCTCGACAAAGGAACGGCGGATCTTGACCGCGAGTTTCTGGTTGTATTCGTAGCGCGACCAATAGGCGGCGGTTGACAGGATCGCCGCCGTGGCAAGCAGCATCAGCAGCAATCCGTGAATCGGAGCGATGTCGTCGCCGGCAAAGCCGATGATCGCGCCGGACAAAAGCACAAGGACCAGATTCACCTTCGTGGACTGGTCGTGGTAGTGGCGCGACCAGACGGAATATTCCCGAAACAATTCCCGCAGGAAATCGCGGTCGGTGTTGCCGAGCCGGTCGGTCGGATTTTCAGAGGTCTGCGTCATGGGCTCGTTGCTCGTTGGTTCGCTGGCCATTCAATCCGATTCGCCCGGCTGTCGAAATCACGGCGTGTTCACAGTGCGGTGGTCTTGGCGGGCCGCCACCGTCCGCCCGGTTCTGTCGCGGGGCCGGTCCGTCCCGACGTTCGCTCGCCATCCGTGAACACTGTCGTCCGCCGATGCTCACATTCGCGGGACGCGGGGGTTGAACCGGGCCGGATCGCTTGCGTTCGTTTGTGGCGGAGCCGTGGCCTATTGGCTGGCGATCATATGGGAATTGCGGGCGCGTTCAATGAGCGAATCGATCCGGTCGCGTTCACGCTCAAAGGCGTCCTGGGCCTCGGCTTTCAGCACCCTGCCGCGCGGCAGGCGGATACGCATCGGATTGACGTGCCGTTTGTTCACCAGGACCTCGTAGTGAAGGTGCGGACCGGTCGACAAGCCTGTCGACCCGACATACCCGATGACCTGACCCTGGCGAACGCGCTGACCGGCCTTGATGCCGCGTGCGAATCGGCTCTGGTGCGCATATGCCGTCTCGTAGCCGTTGGCATGGCGGATGCGAATCCAACGGCCGTAGCCGGAGCGCCATTTCGCTTCGGTGATGACGCCGTTGCCGGCCGCCATGATCGGCGTGCCGCGCGGCGCCGACCAGTCAACGCCATTGTGCATCTTGCGGTAGCGCAGAATCGGATGTCGCCGCATGCCGAAGCCGGACCGGAACTTGCCGGCGCTGACCGGCTTGCGCATCAGGAATTTCTCGGCGCTTTTGCCGGTCTCGTCATAAAAGCCGACCGCGCCGTCGTCTGGCGACTTGAAGCGGTAATAGGTGCGTTTCAGGCCGTTCTGCTCGATGGCTGCGTACAGAATTTCCGGAGCCGCCTGGGTTTCGCCGTCCTTGTCGTCCAGGCCGTAAAACAATTCCAGCGTATCGCCCGGCTGGACGCGGCCGCGAAAATCGAGGTCGAAGGTGAAGATGCGAATGAATTCATCGACGAGGTCGCGCGGTACGTCGTTTTCAAAGCCCGTCTGATAAATGCTCTCATAGACCGTCGGCGTCGGCCCGCCCTTGGAAATGGAAACCGCGGAATCCATTTCCTCCAGCCAGGCATCCTCCAGGTCTTCCGGCGGGCTTGCCGACACGAACGTCCCGGCATCCGCCAAAGCGACGGTGGCATTGTGCTTGGCTTCGGCATAGAGGCTGACGCGGATCACCTGCGATTCGTGGTACGCAAATTCGGGTCGCTCATAGGCGATCCGCACCTGGTGCCCGCGATCGACTTCGCCGATCTCGAAATTCTCCGCGAAGGAAGCCGCGATCGCGCTGCTGACGTCCTCGGATACGCCGCGCTCCTGCAGAACCTCGGCCACCGACATGGCCTTCAGCACAGGCACGACCTCTTCATCATAGCCGCGTGCGCTGGCAGCGCTTGTCTGGCGTTTCTTGATGACCGACATGTTTTCCGCAACGATGCGCACCGCCAGGTCGGATTCCAGTTTGGAACGCGCCATTTCGAAATCGAAGCGCGCCGGGTCCACCGCGGCGATGGCCGGCGCGTCGATCGGCGGCAATTCATCGGATGCGAGCGACTTTATGCCGGCGATGATGGTGCTGGTGCTTTGCACATCGTCGGCGTGGGCGAACGCGGCGCCGATCGGAAACGGCGACCGGCTGATGGCGACGTCGCCGTCGACATCGGCTTCATAAATCGCTTCTTCGATATTGACCGGCTCCGGCGGCTGCGTGTCGCTGGAAAAGATGCGCACCGGATTGAACCGGGGCACGTCGGCGATTCGCTCGTCGACCCGGAACGTCAGCGGCGTGGAGACGAACACAAAGGGACGCTTGCGCACGAGGTTCTTGTCGCCGACCTTGCGCACGGTCGAGACCTGGATGACGTTGCGACGGGCGGGGGTCCGGATCTGCTTGCGAACGATCTTGTCGCCCTTGGCGATCGCGTTGCCCATCGGCCGGGGCGGTGCCGGCAGAGCACCGATATCTTCCGGTTTCGGTGTGCGGGCGAGGGAATGCTGGCCTTCAAGAGCGGCGAACAGCGCACCGCCCATGAGGGTGAACGATGTTACGCCGGTCAGGATGGTGCCGGCGAGCCAGCGGAAGTTGACGCGCTTGCGGTCGGGCGGCCCGTGTTTGTTCTCGCCGGTCAACAGGGGCGGTTCTTCGCCCAGATCAACCCGGTCCGTGTGCGACGGTGTGAACGCGCCTTGCATCGTGTTGTCGACCTCTGTGTCCGGCGTAGCCCGGCGACCTTTATATACGGCCCGTCTATATACCGCCCGTCCGGTTCCGTGCCGCGACAATTCTGTCGGCGTCCGCATATGGATCGCACCGGCCGGCGGCCGGAAGACCCAAGGGCACGCGAGCGGCGCGCCAATGCGGTTGACGCTCGCTTTCCAAATATCCGTTCCGCGCCAAGCCTGTCAATGCGGCGGGATCTCGTGAGGCGGCTATCGGATTTTCGGATTCCGCGCCTTTGTCGGACCGGTCGGTCGGACGCTT
>JANQQB010000154.1 GCA_028285165.1 Rhodobiaceae bacterium | reverse complement strand
TGCTTGAGGCCATCGACCTTGCCATCGCGCGCGGCGAGGCGGTCGGCATCCTCGGGCGCAACGGCGTCGGCAAAACCACCTTGCTCGAAACCCTCATGGGGCACACGACCTTGCATGCCGGAACGATCAGCGTGTCGGGAACCGACGTCACACGCGATCCGGTCCACCGGCGTGTCGATCGCGGCATCGGCTACGTGCCCCAGGAACGCGAGGTGTTTCCGTCGCTGAGCGTCGAGGAAAATCTGCGTGTCGCTGCCCGGCCCGGCGAATGGGACGTACCGCGCGTCTACGAGTTTTTTCCGCATCTGAAGAACCGTCGTTCGAATCGCGGCAATCAATTGTCCGGCGGCGAACAGCAGATGCTGGCGATCGGCCGTGCGCTGATGGGCAATCCGCAGATCCTCTTGATGGACGAGCCGAGCGAGGGTCTGGCGCCTGTGATCGTGGAGGAATTGACGGCGGGAATGACGCGCCTGCGTGACGAAACCGGTCTGACCATTCTGCTCGTCGAACAGAACAGTCGGCTGGCGCTGGCCTTTGCCGGGCGATGCGTGGTGATGAACCGGGGCCGGATCGTTCATGACGGCCCCAGTTCAGAGCTGCGGGCGGATCCCGAGCGTATCGCGCAATTGCTCGGCGTCGAAGGCTGATTGCTATCGACGGCCGCAGCGTTTGTGCCAGGTGCGTTTCGGTCCGACATCCACATGCACGATGCCGTTGCACGAATACGTGCCGACGCCGCCGACGCCATCGAGCGTGCGCGCGAAGCGGGCCAGACGATGTTTCGGCACGCCGTCGATGCGGATATCGGCGGCCATGCAGCGCAGATGATACGATTGCCGCGCACCGCCACGCCGTCGATTCTCCTGTCTGGAGCGGAAACCGGAACTGACCAGGACCGCGTCCTTGCCGAAATGGCCCTGAATCTCGCTCAGCACCTTTTTCAGGCTCTTTGGAAAACACTTGGTGGTGACGCCGGGCCGCAAGGCAACGATGTTGGCATAACTGGCTATCGTGCGGCTCTTGAGCGATCCGGACCGCGTTTTGCCGGGCGGCCCGGCATTCATGATGTCAGCATCCTCGCCGCGGGAGAGCACGGGTGACGGCAGCACCAATGCAAGGGTGACGAGCATGAAGGCTAGGGTTGCAGCAACATGTTTGCAGACGCCGGCGCGGAATCGCGCACAAAGCGTCCGGTCAACGGGAATCCGTGATTCCCGCCGTTCAAGGCAGTTCATAATGGTCTGAAGTCCTGTGAGTTTTTCTCTGGCTTTGGGTATCGCTAGATCTGAATCCGACGATGCGCCCCCCGCAGCATCACGTATCCCCTTTCGGGGAGGTCGGTTCCACGCAACAGCGTTGCGCCGAACCGAAGCGGCGTTCTAAGAACAGCTAATTATGGCGAAGTTTGGCCGGGAAAATGACCGTTCCGGCCATGCCGCAAGGGCATTCAGGTTCCGACGTCGGAGCGCTCGAAGAACCGCACGACGGATCGCATCACAGCTTTTGCGGCCTCCCGGTCGGCTTCGGGAATTCCCGCCAGCATGGCCGCATCCCGGTGCCGTGCCCACACCAGGATCGTATCGTGCAAGTTCTTGCCGGCTTCGGTCAGACGCCAGGTCTTGCGTCGCGGGTCGCGGGCGCTTTCCACCGCGGCGACCAGTCCGCGATCATGCAGGCTCGCCAACGCCCGGCTGACAGCGGCCTTGTCGATGCCAACGGCTTCGGTCGCCCGCGACGCGGGAATATCGGGTTCGAGCGTCAGCATCACCAACATGCGCCATTCAATGGCGCCGACACCGTATCGCGACCGCATGACCCGGCTGGAATGCGCCGTCAGCTTGTTGGCCGCCCGCACGACGAGCACGGAGATGTCATCGTCGAGCGACAGGGTGTCTGTTGCCGGCTCGCCAGTTTCCAAATCCGCAGCCATTCGCACGCCTCTCCATCCTGCCTGGATCGAGAATCGATCAAATGAGTTGACAAGTCAACTCATGAATGTTGGGATGCCCACAACCGAACGATCACGCTCCGGACCGCAGAGTCCGGGCGATACGGGGAGCGGAACCGATGTCGAATGCACCCGAAATGTCCGTCGACATGGCAGCCTTCTGGCAGGATCCCTATCCGGACCTTGCGAGAATGCGGACGCAGGCGCCGATCGCGTTCGTCCCAGAACTGGGTGCGACATTGTTCACAAAGCGCGACGACATCGTCGTCTGCGAAAAGCAGATCGACATCTTCAGTTCCTATCAGCCCCAGGGACTGATGAGCGTGCTGATGGGCGAGAATCTGATGCGCAAGGACGGCGAGGATCACCTGGCCGAGCGCAAGGCGATCTTTCCGACGATCTCACCACGCACCGTGCGCGACCACTGGCGGTCTCTGTTCGAAGCCGATGCCGCACAAATCCTCGATGAACTGGCGCCCGAGGGACGGTCCGACCTCTTTCATTCCTACGCCATGCGATTGTCCGGCGAAGCGCTCAAACACATAACCGGGCTGACGAACTTCCACTGGCAGGAAATGGATTCCTGTTCTCAAGGAATGATCGACGGCATCGCCAACTATATCGGCGACAAGGAGGTCGAAGCCCGCTGCCATAAGGCGACCGCCCGGATCGATGCCGCCATCGACGACATGATCCCGGTCCTGAGAAAGACGCCGGATTACTCGATGCTCAGTGTGATGCTGGATGCCGGCCTGCCGATGGACAGTGTACGCGCCAACATCAAGCTGACGATCAGCGGCGGCCAGAACGAGCCGCGCGACGCGATTGCCGGCGCCATCTGGGCGCTGCTGATCCATCCCGACCAGTTTGATCGGGTCAGGAACGGCGACGCGACCTGGGCTCAGGCTTTCGATGAATATGTCCGCTGGATCTCGCCGATCGGCATGTCGCCGCGCCGCGTGGCACGACCGCACGCCGTCCGGGATGTCACCTTCGATCCCAAGT
>JANQQB010000148.1 GCA_028285165.1 Rhodobiaceae bacterium | reverse complement strand
ATGACACGACCACCGACGCGGTCACGCTCTATGACGCCGACAGCCCCGCCCCCGACCATGCCGCGGACCTTGCAAAGGCCCGCGATTGGCTGGCAGCGGCCGGTCAGGTGACGCGCGGCGAACGGGCCCTGCGCCTGCCCCGTGCGGAGGGTCACCACGACATTGCCGCCCGCGCGACCGACTGGGCCGAGGTGCGTCCCGAATGGGCGCTCGCCGGATGCCGCGCCTTCATCGCCGCCCCGCGCGGCCGCTCCGCCGGCCGCAGCCTGGAAGGCCGCGCCTTCCTGCACGACTACGATTGGCAACAGGACGGCAAAAACGGCTTCGGCGTTCTGGAACTGATCATGACCGCGCCGGTCGTCGTCGCAAGCTGGATCAGCCTGCAATATTACGGCTCGACGGTTGCGCCTGACACGTTCGGCTCCGGCAACAAGCTGCTGCACAATGTCGTCGGCGGCATCGGTGTCGTGGAGGGCAATGGCGGCCCGATGCGCGCCGGCCTGCCCTGGCAGTCGGTGCATGACGGCGAAAAACACATCCACGAACCGCTTCGTCTGTCGGTCTGCATCGAAGCACCCGTGGAAGCGATGAACGACATTCTCCGCCGGCATGACGGCGTACGCACGCTGTTCGACAACGGCTGGCTGCATCTGTTCGCCATGGATGCCGAAGGACAGCTTGCCTGGCGCTATGTGAAGGACCTGGAATGGGAGCCCTTCGATGGGCAGGGCGACGAAATCACGGCGTTGCAGGCGGTCGCCTGACAAACGGGTGTTACCGACGCCCTTTGTTCAACGCACGGACGGTCCGCTCGACGGACCGTCCGCCAGGCCAGCTTTCAGAAAATCGACAAAAACCCGGATCCTCGGGATCGCAAGACGCCCCGGCGAGACCAGAGCGGTGATGGGTTGCGGATCGTCGTCATGGCATCCGGCAAGGAGCGGGACCAGCCGACCCGAGGAAAGGGCTTCGGTCCCAAGAAAGTCGCCGAGCCGGATGATCCCGGCACCCGCGATCGCGGCATGCAGCAACGTATCGGCGCTGTCCGCCTTGAAGGCACCCTTCACGGCGATGTCGACGCGCCGTCCCGCCTCGACCATCGGCCACACGGCCTGCTGCGGAAATCCGGTAAGCAACAGACAATCGTGATCGCCGAGATCCTGCGCGGTCGTCGGCGTTCCGCGCGCGGCAAGATAGTCCGGGCTTGCGGCAATCACCCGTCTGACGGTTCCCAGCCGGATGGCGACAAGGTCGCTGTCCGCCAGCGGGCCGACGCGGATCGTGACATCGGTCTGGTCGGCCAGCGGATCGATGCGCCTGTCGGTGACCGACAGATCGACCGAAAGGTCGGGGTAGTCTTTCAGGAGCCGCGGCAGCATCGGTGCGAGTTTATGATTGGCGAAGGCCGTGCCGCTATTCACCCGCAAAAGCCCGCGCGGTCGACCCATCGACCGGGACACGTCGGCCTCGGCCGCTTCCATGGCCGAGAGGATCGACCTGGCATGCCCGGCAAACGTTTCGCCCTCGGGCGTCAGCGCCAACCGTCTTGTGGAACGGTGCAGAAGTTTGGCGCCCAAGCTGTCTTCGAGCCGTGAAATCATGCGGGAAATGCCGGATGAACTGAACCCGGTTTCCGCAGCCACCGCCGCAAACGTTCCGAGTTCCAGTGTACGGATAAAAATGGCGATCTCAGGCGACAACGCGTGTTTCATTCATGACAATCCAGCAAGACACATCGCCAAATCAATAATTTCTCTCCGAAAAAGTCTATAATAAATCATGGATGTTTGGTCCACAGCCTCAGGAAAATCATCCATGCCCCTCACCCGTTTATCCGTTCCCGCAGCACTTCCGGCCGCAAAGGCGCGTATCCTGCTGGATGCGACACACGACGCGCTTGTCGAGACGTGCAACGTGCCGCCGAAGGACCGTTTCCAATTGGTGACCCGTTTCGACCCGGACGCCATGATCATCGATCCGACCTTTCCCGATGTCAGGAGAACGCCCGAGGCGGTCATCATCGAGATCCTGTTTCTGGATGGCCGAACCCTTGCGCAGAAAGCCGCGCTCTTTCGCAAAATCGCGGAAATCGCGATGGACGCCGGGTTCGCCGGCGACGACATCATGGTCACCCTGACCGAAAACGCACCGACGGATTGGTCCGTGGGCTATGGGCGCAGCTACGGCGAAAGCCACGAACCTGTCGCCCTGTCAGATGCCGTCTGAGCAGCACCGCAAACGGGATCGGCATCGGAAGCGCGCCGATCCCATCGCCCTTCCCTCACCCACCTGATCAGGCGGGAGGACGCCCATTTCATGCATTGACGGGACAACGAAAGCAGGTTTTGGGTCTGTCAGGCATCAGGGAACCAGAATGACGACAGATCAACCGCTTCGCATCCTGCCTCTCGAGCCCGGCCAGTTGGATGCGGTCGTGACCCTGTCGCTGCGCGCCTGGGCGCCGGTGTTTCCGGCCATGCGGGAAGAGATGCCGCCTTACATTTACCAGTCCTTCTACCCGCAGGGCTGGGAGGTCCGGCAGGACGCGGACATTGCAGCGCTCTGCCGGGATGACGCCGTTTCGGTGTCCGTTGCCCTTGTCGGCGACGACCTGGCGGGCTTTGTGGCGCTCAGGGTTCACCAAGAGGATTCCATGGGCGAAGTCTATGCGATGGCCGTCGACCCCGACCACCAGCGACGCGGCGTCGGCGCCGCCCTGCTTGATTTTTCCCTCGACTGGATGCGCGAAAAGGGACTCGCCATGGCGATGGTCGAAACCGGCGGCGATGCCGGCCACACCGCGGCCCGGGCCGCCTATGAGAAGGCAGGCTTTGCCCAGCTTCCCGTCGCCCGTTACTTCAGGAAGCTTTAGGCGGCGCATCTTCAATTGTGTCCGCCAAGGCCAGTCCACCACCTCCACGGCAAGCAATTGGCAGGGCATGCCCGCACACACTTCTCGTAAGGGGCGTGCGCGATCATCGATTGACGGAATAGGACAATCGTCCTAAAGCTAATTAGGACACTTGTCCTAATGATGATTCCAAAGACGCCCCATGGCTGCTCCCGAAACAAGAGACACGATCATAACCGCCGCCGATCGGCTGTTCTACGAACGCGGCTTCGAACACACCTCATTTGCCGATGTCGCTGGAATCGTCGGCATATCGCGCGGCAATTTCTATTACCATTTCAAGACCAAGGATCAGATTCTGGACGCGGTGATCGAGAGACGTCTGGCCGATCGTCGGGCGATGCTCGACCAATGGACGTCCGAAGGCCTCACGCCGAAGCAGCGCATCGCAAGTTTCATCCGCATCCTACTGGTCAACGAGGCCAAGATCCGGGCCCATGGATGCCCGATCGGCACCCTGTTTTCCGAGTTGTCGAAGCTCGATCACTCCGGCGAGGACGGTGCACGCCGGCTCTTTGACCTGTTTCGCATCTGGCTTCGTCAGCAATTCCACAAAATAGGCCGCCGGCACGATGCAGACGATCTTGCCATGCACATTCTGGCCCGCAGTCAGGGGGTTGCCACCCTCGCCAATGCCTATCCCGACGAGGCCTTCCTCGAAAACGAGGTCAGCCTGATGTTGGCCTGGCTCGACGCCATACGAGCGACCGACGACACCTGATCACAAGAATGGAGATAGTCCGATGCATATCGTTCTCTTGCGATTTGCCGAGAACAAGCCGATGGCCCCGCAGTTTATGGAGGGCCACACAGCCTGGATCGCCAAAGGCGTGGCGGACGGCGTGTTTCTTGTCGCCGGCAGACTGCAACCGGAACAAGGAGGCGCAATCCTTGCCCATGGAGAAAGCAACGAAGCCCTGAACGCCCGGGTGGCCGACGACCCCTTCGTCAAGGAACGTGTCGTGACCGCGGAAATTCTTGAAGTCACGCCCGCAATAACCGATCAGCGCCTCGATTTCCTCAAGGAAAGTCCCGCATAGCCTCGGGCCGCATACGTCGGGTGGGGCGCCGCTCTACGGCTGTCTGTCCTCGGCCCATTCGCGCAATGCATCGAGCGCATTCAGGGCTGTCCGACCGTAATCTGTGATGCTGTAGTGCACGGATACCGGCGCGGTCGGCATCACCTGCCGCGTGATCAGGCCGTGGGCTTCCAGGTGACGAAGCCGGTCGGCGATCATTTTTTTACTCGCGCCGTTGACCATCCGGGCAAGATCGTTGAACCGAACGGGATCGTCCTTGAGATGCCAAAGGATCGACCCGGTCCATTTGCCGCCGAGCACACGCATGCCCCTTTCGATCGGACAGGGTTCCGCGCAGGGTTCTGAAACCTGCCGCCGCCCTTTGCTGTCTTCGGTCACGCGTGCACGCATGATGGCCATTACCTAGGTTACAAAATTTATACTGGTTGTCTTTTGTTACCTGAAAACGCATGTCAGGGACACCCTATTTGGTGTTCCACCTCCCGATAGAAAGGAAGAGCTAAAATGGCGTCACCGGACATTCACCTGTACACCGCGGCCACGATGAACGGCTACAAGCCCGTCCTCTTCCTTGAGGAGGCCGGCATTCCCTACGACCTGACCTTCGTCGACTTTGCCAGGAAAGAACAAAAGAGCCCGGACTATATCGCGCTCAACCCGAACGGCCGGATCCCGACAATCGTCGACCGGTCGAACGGCGACTTTGCCGTGTTCGAGAGCGGCGCCATTCTTTGGTATCTCGCTGAAAAGTACGATCGTTTCCTGCCGTCCGACCCGAAAGAACGATCCGAGACGCACCAATGGCTGATGTTCCAGATGGCGGGCATCGGACCGATGATGGGACAGGCCATGTATTTTCAGCGGATTGCGGCGCCGAACGGACACGAAGAGCCGTTTTCGATCGACCGCTACGTGACCGAATCCCGGCGCCTGCTTGAAGTGCTCGATACACGGCTTGCCGGCCGCGACTGGCTTGCCGGCAACCAATACACAATCGCCGACATGGCGACCTACCCCTGGGCCCGCGCCTATGTCTGGGCGAAAGTCTCGGTCGATGGCCTCGATCACCTCAAGGGCTGGTTCGACCGGATTGATGCGCGTCCCATGGTTCAGAAGGCGCTTACGATCCCGAAAGCCCAGCCCGCCTTCTGGGGTCATGCAGACGACAGCGCATTTGCCGCGGAAAACGCCGCCCGGTTTGCAGGCGACGTCCGATCCTGAGCAACGGACGCGCACAAAGCGGTGCGCGTCCGCATGAGATGAGGCGGCCAGGAAAGAAGCGACCCCGTGCGTGGACAAGCATGCAAACCGATCGACGAAATCCGATCAGCTCTCCGAGGTCGTCTTCCGCCTGCGTCTAGCTACGAGACCGAGAACGGCGATACCGCCGGCGAGAAGCGGCAAAGCGGCCGGCAGCGGGACGACGGTAAACTGGGCAATGGGCGCCACAAGCGCTCTGTCAGCGCTCGCTTGCCAATTCCCCGCAATCGAGAAACTGACGCCGCGAACACTGGACCCCGCGTCCTGCACGCCGTAATTGTTGGCCGTGGCGCCGGTGTTTCGAAGCCGCACAAACTCGGCGGTCGACCCGTTGAGCGCGTTGTTGATGGCGCCTCGCGCCGCTGTCGCTCCCGCTGTGTTACCGAAAAACGTGTCGTCGCCCGTGTCGTTAAAGAACACGTTGTAGGTAACGCCGAGCACGACAACGCCCAGGATTTCCGAGGCAACCCTCGGATTATCCAACTGTACCGTTGCAGCCGACGCCGAATTTGCCCCCATCGCACACCAGATACCGAAGATCACGCCAACAACTGCTGATCTCATCACTACGCTCCAATTGATACCACCTATGTGTCGTCAATCGGTCGCACAGTTGCCGTATTCATGTCCATGGTCGATAGTCTCAGATATACAGTAAATTTATTTACACAAATCTGAGACACTCAAGTATCCAAAGTATTATCGATCGTATCGGCAGCTTTCTATCGCGCAAATCTGAACTGGATTGTTCGTCACCGTAACAACGGATTGCAGTCTGTAACCCGCGTCGACAAGCAATCCGTGTCATTGTTGTGGGTCTCGTGGTGAGCAAGCGCCGCTCCTGCCGGGCGCACCGCATCACGCGATCCGCGTCACTTTCGCAAACAGCCTCAGTGGAGACGGGGCACGCTCACGAACAGGCGGCGGCCGCTCTCGTTTCGCCCGCACCATTGGCGAGCCAGAAAGACGCCAGGCTCACGACGTCGCGCCCGGAAGGACTGGTTGCCGCACACGGCATCGCGTCCCGGGAAAGGCAATATGCGCCGAGCACATCGCTCGGTCGAATCCCATGCAGGTTCCGGAATGCGCGACAGAAGGTGCCCTGGTCCCAAAAGCCATATCTCTCCGCGACCCTTCGCACGATACCCCGCCGAGGAGCCGTGTCGCGCAGTTCGCGGCGTACCGCCTCCAGGCGCTTGTCCCGGATGAACCGGTCGACGCCACCGACTTCCGCGAAAGCGCGATAGACCGTGGCCCGCGAAGCGCCGAAGACGGATTGAAGCCGCTTCGCATCCAGTCCCTCATCCCGCAGATGGGTCAGAATGTAATGCTTCATTGCGACGCTTCGAGCCGACTGCATGGCCGCATAGGACTCGTCATCGAGCGTTCCGGTGTTCAAGAGACCGCGGAACAGGGCGATCAGCGTGGACTCGGCGCTTTTCGCCTCAGAGCGCGTCATTGTCGGAAGCGCCTGAAACAATGACTTCATCGCCGACTTGACCAGAAGACCGGTCGAGGTCTCGGACCTGAAAGAGATGATCCGGGGAAACCGCGTCTCATCATAATCGACCCGGTCGATCGGCAGACGCAGGGCAATTCCGGCAGCTGCATCGCTCTTGCGCAGCGTATATCGAGCCTGGCCCAGGTTGATCGGCCCGGGACGGACCACCATCCGCGCCTCCCCGCACTCGGCGTCGAAAAGACCCTTGTGAAGAACACTGAAGATCAGCATGTCGCTCAATTCGGGCGCCATGCGATCCGTCGGCACTTTTTTGAATTGCGTCATCTCGAAGGATGTCGCTGCGATCTCCCCGAGTGACCAGGCCTGCAGCTTCAAGGTCGGATCGCTGGCTTTGTCTCCGGCTGCCTCGGACGCGTCGCTTACAGGACGACAGGTGAAAAGCCCGCGATAGACATCGTTTATGGCGTCGAGCCGCTCCGCCGGCCGAAAATCCTCGGCATCGAAACGAAGCGACGGAAGCACATCGGTCTGGTGCACCGTCTTCGCGGCTTCTGTCCCAGCATCCATGCAATCACCCTCTGGAGGTCGGCCTGCGCGCTGGCGAACCCGCTGGCGACCGCAACCGATAGAATCGTTCTGGCGTACCATATAGGAAGCTTATTCCAAGCTCCTATGGTCTGAGTTTCGAACCAGGCGGGCGCCCGTCGCGCGCCGAGCCCAACCGAACGGAACGGATCACCTGATTTCGACCATGCAAAGCGGCGAACTTGGATATTGATTGAGCAGAAAGCTGTGAAAAATGTTTCATATTTTCAATAGATTATGGCGCGGCTTGGAAACATCGCTCGACACCGACCGGTGTCCCGGACGCAGCCCGCCCTCACCTGGGCCACCCCTCCATCAATCGGGAACCCGCCGGCAAACAAAGGTCAACCGATCGTTCGAAACTTAGGCCGCCTTGGCCAATTTTCACGAAGATCGGTTCTGCGCGATTCGAAAGGGGCGATCGCACCCGCCCTTCGCGGGAGAGCCTGAAGCGTCTTGTTGCTCAGCCAGCACACGACCAAACGGGACCAGTCGGAAACATGCGGCGACCCGTTTCAGACGACGCGCCGGCCTCTGTCTGCCGGGTCATAGGCGCATCGCCCGGCATCGCCGCATCATCGGTAATGCTCGCTCAACCCGGGCAAAGACCAGCGCCCGGGCCAAGCGAGCAGGTCAAAGGAAACCGTCCGCACTCACATGCGCGAACCCGCGGAGGACCGGTTCATTTTGAAAGGTCTTGCGCCAGCATGAGCGCGTTGCCGTCCGGATCATAAAATGTCGCGGTGCTGACCATGCCCTCGATGGTCTCGGTTTCTCCGTCGAACCTGACGTCGGCGTTTTCCAGCGCTGCCCGCGCATCCGCAATGTTCGCTACGCCGAAGACGGGAACCGTGTTGCCGGGCGCGGGCTCTGCCTGCTCGCCCAAACCCAGGGTGACGCCTTCGGCATTGGTCTGCATCTCGCTCCAGCCGGCGTCATCCATATGATAGAGCAGTTTGAAACCGAGATTTCTTTCGTACCATTCCGCGCTGGCATGCCTGTCGCGCACCGAAAGGGCCAAAGTGATTGTATTATCGAGGGAAACGACCGGCATGGCACTTACCTATGTAGCAAAAGTATAGTATATATATTTCATGGAAATCAGCGGACTTGTCAACCTCACCTCCAAGGCCTGGTCCTTGAAAATACTGGCCCTTTTGCATGCCGGCGTTCCAGGCCGGCAAGCGCCGCTGATCGCGGCGACGAAGGCGAGCCGAACCGCGTTTGCATCGAGCCTTTTGCATCTGGTGCATCTTGGATTGCTTGAGAAAAATCCGGGTCACGGTCATCCGTTGCGGCCTGAATTCCGATTGACGCGGGCCGGAGTGGCGGCGGCCACCATGGCACACCGGATCATGCAGAGCGTGCCCGACGAAGGCGGTTTCGCCGTGGTCCGGCGGAATTGGGCCGTGCCCATTCTGGCTGTAACGGAAACGCCGAAACGTTTTTCTGCGATCAAGTCCGGGCTGGGCGCAATCACGGATCGCGCCCTGTCCAAATCCCTATGCGCTCTGGAAGATCGGGACTGGCTCAGGCGCGAGATAAACGTTACCCAGCGCACCCCGTTTCCGACATATCACGCGGTAAATGCAGGCAGGGACATCAGCCTGGCAATAGGTCTTGCAGCCTAGTACCTCGTCGCGAACGAAACGGCTTTTCAACAACACCGTGCATACCATTGTCTCGAAACTCAGCATCGCGGCCTCGCAGATCGCGAGGAACACGGTCGCGTGCCCGGATGTTCGGACCCGATGTCGTGAGCCCTAAATAACCCGTCATTTTAACGGAAAGTCCGGCACAGCGGGCTGCGCACATGCCGGGATCCCAATCCGCCAGGAACACTCTTTCCGAACCTGCGTTCAGGAAAGCCACAAGTCCCCGGACCGCCGACGTCCGTAGTAAGGGCATGGAAACTTCGCGGCGGCATTATGCGTTCCCGCAACCGAAACTAGCATCACGAAGGTGATTGACACCTTGGGATGAATGGCCGCGTTGGTGGAAGTTCTCAGGTCGCGCGAGTCTACGGGATAAAGATTTACCTTTTGGTTGCATCGTTTCAGCTCGCCAACGATGACAGCAAACGCTTACTGGATCGGGCCTTCGCATGAAAAGTGTTGGTTTCAATAAGCTTTTTTGGGCGTTGATCGCCTTTCTGCTTTTTTCCAGCGGGATGATCTTCCATCTGGTGCGAGATCACACCGCGCAAGTGCGCCAGCAGATTCTGCTTGAATCGACCCGGACCAACGCGCAGCTGGTGGCGACGTTCCAGAATTTCTACTCAAAGGAAGTCATCGCACGCATCCAGGACCTGGATGGTTTGGCCATTACTCATGATTTCCGCTCCCTTGAACACGCAATACCGCTGCCGGCGACATTATCGATCGAACTCTCAAAGGAATTCAGACCCCGCGGGCAACAATCGAGTTTCCGCTTCATTAGCGAGTACCCTTTTCCCGAACGAAGCGAGCGGGAACTGACAGCATTCGATCGCTCTGCATTGAGCGCACTGGCCGATGACGCCGCATCGGAATTCTTTGCTCTTCAGCAGATCGGCGAAAAGTCGACGTTCGAATATGCGATGCCGATCACGATGAGCGACACCTGTGTGGCGTGTCATAATTCCAGGGCGGATTCGCCAAAGAAAGACTGGAAGGTCGGCGATGTCCGCGGCGCATTGGTGATCTCTCAGGCCATAGGTGCGGCCGGCTCTGCCATTCCGGGAAACCTGAACCTGATTTCGCTGGTCCTGGTGCTGGCCTATCTGATGACCACAGCACTCCTTGTGCTGCTCATCCTCAGATACCGGCGCATTTATGGCGAAATGCAATCTCTCGCATCCACCGCGGTCGAACAAAACGAAGCCCTGGAAACGGCAAACAAAGCGGCCGAAGCCAGCGCAAAACGCCTCACCGATGCGATCGAGGCGTTGCCCGACGGCTTTGTTCTGTATGACAAGGATGATCGCCTGGTGGTCTGCAACGAACGGTACAAGCAGATCTATTCAAACAGCGCGAGCTACATCAAACCCGGAAACACCTTTGAACAGATCATTCGCGGAGGCGCCGAAGCCGGGCAATACGATCTCCAGGGAACGACTCTCGAAGACTGGGTCGCTGAACGCATTCGAGCGCACAAAGCGAAGACGGAAGTTGTGGAGCAGCACCTTGGCGGAGGCCGATGGCTGCGGATCATCGAACGCGAGACCGGCGACGGCGGAACGGTCGGGTTTCGGGTGGATATCTCCGAACTGAAGGAACGGGAAGCCAATCTCAAACGCAGTGAAGAGCAACTGAGCACGACGGTCCGCTCAGCCCTTGATGCGATTATCGTGATCAATGATCACGGCGAAATCAGAGAATTCAATCCTGCGGCCGAGCAGATTTTCGGGTTCGAGCGACAGAACGTTGTCGGACGTAAGATGTCGGAATTCATAATCCCTCATCGCTACCGAAACGCCCACGAAACCGCGATCGATCACTTCCTGCGAACCGGCGAAGGCCCGCTGATCGGTCAACGCATCGAGATCGAAGCCCTGCACGCCGAAGGCCATGAATTCATGATCGAATTGGCAATCCAGCAGGCGGAAGGTCCGGACGGCACGATCTTTCTGGGTTACGCGCGGGACGTGACCGAAAAGAAGGCGGCCGAAGCCCAGATACTTCAGGAAAAGGAACGGGCTGAAATCGCGAACCGCGCCAAGGCGAGCTTCCTTGCCATGATGTCCCATGAGATCCGCACACCGCTCAACGGCGTCCTGGGCATTCTCGGATTGCTGAGCGACGAAGCCGACAAGGACAAGCGCCAACGCCTGATCCGGACCGCTCGGGTTTCCGGAAAGGCGCTCTTGACCATTATCAACGACATTCTCGACTTTTCGAAGCTGGAAGCCGGGCGCCTCGATCTGGACGAAGGCGCATTCCTCCTCAATCCGTTGGTCAACGGGGTCGAAAGCCTCGTATCGCACCGCGCCAGGGAAAACTCCGTCAGGCTCTCGATCGACATCGGTCCTTCGGTGCCGGAAGCCCTGCTCGGAGATGCCGGGCGCATTCGCCAGGTGCTGCTCAATCTCGCCTGGAACGCGGTCAAGTTCTCCGAGGATGGCGAGGTCGAAATCTCGGTGCGGCTGCTGTCCCTGCAAGACGACGTCGCACACCTTCGGTTTTCGGTCCGCGATACCGGTATCGGGATTGCGGAAGAAAACCACGATCAATTGTTTGCGGAGTTTTCGATGCTGGACGCGTCCTACTCTCGCAAGTTCGGCGGTACCGGTCTTGGCTTGGCAATTTCGAAATCGCTCGTGCTCAACATGGGAGGGGAAATCGACTTCACGAGCGAACTCGGAAAGGGCAGCACGTTCTGGTTCGACATTCCTTTGAAAATTGCTGACGCGGTCGATGCTGTTCCGTTCGATGAACTCGAAAGCGACGATGACCTTCCCGCTGTCGGCAGCCTTCGCGTGCTGCTTGCTGAAGACAACACAACAAACCAATTGGTGGTCGGGAACATGCTCGAACGCCTCGGTTGCCTTGTCGACGTTGTCGGCAACGGATTGGAGGCCTTGGAGGCGGTCCAGAACAGACCGTATGACGTCGTCCTGATGGATATTTCCATGCCCGAGATGGACGGACTTCAGGCGACGAAGAAGATCCGCGGCCTGGGCGAGGATGTGTCGAAAATACCGATCATTGCCCTCACCGCCTACGCCCTCGACGAAGATCGGCAAAACGCGTTAGCCGCCGGAATGGATGCGTTCGTCTCAAAACCCGTCTCTCGCCTGGAGCTTGCCCGCGCGCTGTCTCGCCAGGCAGGGATCGGCAGCGCGGCTTCAGCTTCAGAAGGTCATGTGATCGAGGACGGCGCCCATTTCGACATGAGTGTCTTCAATTCGGTCGTCGGCGGCATGAACGCGACAACCCGGAAAAAAGCCCTTGAGGCTCTTGCCTCGGAATTGGATGTGCACGGCCGCAAAGTGATTGAAGCCGGGCTGGATTCCGACACGACGGCATTGGAGAAATCCAGCCATCTTCTCAAGAGCATCGCCGGCACATTCGGGGCCAGCGCCTTGCAGGCGCTCGCCGCACGCATCAACACCGATGTCCGCAGCGGAAAGGCCGAGCGCGGACTTGCCGACGCACAAGAACTCGGAAAGCTTTGCGCCATAACCTTAGATTCGCTTAACCGCATGAATGCGCGCATGGATTGAATTGGCAGGGACCCTGGAGAGCCGCATGCCTGAAGGAAAGCGGAAAGTTCTTCTCGTCGAAGATGCCTTCTCATTGGCCGTGGTCTACATCGATTGGCTGGAACGGGCCGGCTTCGAATGTGTCCACGTGGATACCGGCAAAGCGGCGTTGTCGGCGCTCGAAGCCGACAAGTTTCACGTCATGCTGCTCGACCTCAATCTGCCGGACACAAACGGCATGGATATCCTGCGCCGCGTTTGGGAACAGAAGATCGCGGTAACGGTCGTCGTCGTCACCGGCAGCGGCTCGATCAAGACCGCTGTCGATGCGATGCGGGCCGGCGCCTACGACTTCATCGTCAAACCGGCCGCCGAAGAACGCATGGTGACGACGGTCCGCAACGCCTGCGAACGCGAACAGCTCCAGGAAACGATTGCCGAGATCCGGGACGACTACGCCGATGGCAATTTCCAGGGTTTTATCGGCAAGTCGCCCGTCATGTTGGGCGTCTTCAAGATGATCGAAAATGTTGCGCGCTCGAAAGCCACCGTCTTCGTGACCGGCGAAAGCGGCACCGGCAAGGAAGTCTGTGCCGAGGCGATCCACAAGTCCGGCCCACGCCGCAACAAGCCGTTCGTGCCTCTCAACTGCGCCGCCATTCCGAAGGATCTGATTGAATCGGAAATCTTCGGGCACGTGAAAGGCGCCTTCACAGGCGCCACCACGGACCGCGAGGGCGCGGCGTCGGCCGCCGACGGGGGAACGCTCTTTCTCGATGAAATCTGCGAAATGGACGTCGACCTGCAGACCAAACTGCTTCGTTTCCTGCAGACGGGCACGGTGCAACGCGTCGGCAGCGATACCGTGACGCCCGTGGATGTTCGGGTGATATGCGCCACAAACCGTAATCCGCATGAGGAGGTCGAAAAAGGCCGTTTCCGCGAGGACCTGTATTATCGGCTGCATGTCCTGCCGATTCACCTGCCCGCGCTGCGCGATCGCGACGCCGATGTTCTGGAAATCGGTCTGGCGTTCCTGCAGGTTTTCGCCGAAGAGGAAGGCAGAGGATTCCGAGCGTTTTCCGTGGAGGCGGAAGACAAGCTGCTTGCCCATCATTGGCCTGGAAACGTGCGGGAATTGCAGAACGTGATACGAAACGCCGTCGTCCTGAACGAGGGGGACGTGCTGACGGATGGCATGATCCGGTTGTCAGGGCCGTCACGTCCCGTGGGCCCTGCCCTGCCCTTCACCGGCGTGCGAAGCGCGGCGGACGCAGCCGCCCAATCACCGCAATCAGCCTCTCCCCCGACCGGCGTCGATGCAGAGGGCAAAAAGATCCTTCGCGTCGTCCTCGGACGCCCCTTCGTGGATTTGGAACGGGACGTGATCACGGCCACCTTCGACCTGTGCGGCGGCAGCGTGCCGAAAGCATCGAAAATGCTGAAGATGAGTCCTTCGACGCTCTATCGCAAACGCGAGGAGTGGACACGGACTGAAACGGATCCACCTGCGAGCCAATAAAAAAACGGCGGACGCGAAGTCCGCCGCAGGGGGATACTCAGTGTGGGCGCACACATTCGACACGGCTCTTGATGGCCATTGTGGGAAGGGCTGACGTCCGTTTCGGACACTTTCTGGAACCGCCAGCTGAGGCGATCGCCCGGCGGCCTGGTCTCCTCAGGCCGGTTCCAATTCTTCGGCCGTTGTGTCGGCGACCTGCTCGCGGCCGTAGACATCCTCGACGCGCACGATGTCGTCTTCGCCGAGGTAGCTGCCCAATTGCACCTCGATGATTTCAACCGGTTCTGACCCCATGTTCTCCAGACGATGCACTGCGCCCTGAGGGATGAACACCTGCTCGCCCGGTTGCAGCGCCATGACATCCTCGCCGACCGTCACGCGGGCGGTGCCGGCAACGACGATCCAGTGCTCCGACCGGTGGTGGTGGTACTGGAGCGAGAGGCGTCCGCCGGGATCGACCGTGATGCGCTTCACCTGATGCCGCGTGCCACGGTCCAGGCTGTCGAAACGTCCCCAGGGCCGTTTCTCCCATGTGTGGCGTTTCTGTTCCGGACGGTTCTCCCGCTTCATGGTTTCGACGAGCGTCTTTACCGATTGTGCATCGTCCCGCCGTGCAACCAGTACGGCATCGGTGTTGGCAACGACCACGATGTCCTCCACGCCCGCGACCGCAACCATGGGTCCATCGGTCTGCACGTACGACCCGGACGTGTTCACCGCGACGACATCTCCCTCAATGACATTGCCGCCAATGTCGCTCGCGACGTGATCCCACAGTGCCCCCCAGGACCCCAGGTCGCTCCAGCCCGGATCCACCGGCACGACGACCGCCTGCTTGGTGCGCTCCATGACGGCGTGGTCGATCGAGATTTTCGGCGATTCCGAAAAATCGGTGTGGGCGGGATAGAGGCGCTGGTCGTAGCTTTGTCCGTTCGCGATGCTCTTGCGCACCATGTAGACGACCTCCGGACAGAAACATTCCATTTCCCAAAGCATGTCCAATCCGTTGAAGAGGAACATGCCCGCGTTCCAGGACATAAAGGGTTCGCGCAGGAACGCTTCCGCCCGCTCCCGATCCGGCTTTTCGACGAAACGCTCGACGGAATAGACACCGGACCACAAGTCCTCGGGATTGGCCTGAATGTATCCGAAGGCCGTTTCCGGACGTGTCGGACGAATGCCGAATGTCGCGATGACCGCGTTTCGAAGCACGAAGTCATGCCCCCTGGCGATCGCATCCTTGAGCGCCGCCTCATCGGCGATCGCGTGATCGGACGGCAGAACGAGGTAAGTCGTCGAACCGTCCATGTCCGTGTCGCTCAACAGGGCCGCGGCGATGGCGGGCGCGGTATCCCGTCCCACCGGTTCGTAGACGATCCGTGCGGGTTCGACAGCGCTGTCGGCCAATTGTTGTTCGATGATAGACGCATGCGCGGCGCTGCCGACAACGATCGGCGCATTGAACATGTCCCGATCTTTGAAGCGGGCCAAAGTGGATTGAAAAAGGCTCGGCCCCTCCAACAATTGACAGAATTGCTTCGGCTTCTCTTCGCGCGATGCCGGCCACAAACGGGTCCCGGACCCTCCGGCAAGAATGATCGGCGTGATCCTGTGTGAATGCATTTTGCTGCTCCTTTGCACCTGAGCGGCGTTGGCACCGCCTCCGCTGGTCCGGTCGCAAAAGTCCGGCCAAATGTGCCAGGAAACGCTGGCTGCGCGGCGCCGACACCGCAAAAGGCGCGGAAATCCGCAGCGCCGGAGGTGTTCAGGCGTTCACCGAACCTCCCACTGTCGCCGGACGGCTTTTGCAAAAAACGAATGGCGCGATTTCGATTTTCGAAATCCTGCAGCGCGCTCTTCCCATTTCTGGTGACCGGTCCGCGATTTTTCTTGGCATGCCAATTGCCTCTTCGCAGGCGATAGGGAGACCTGCGATATGAGAGTAGTTCGAGAACGACCGTGCCAGCGACGCCACCATCGCGTCACCGCACCGTTGCATGTGCAGATGGGAGACGATCAGGCCCGGTATCAGTCCACCGACTGGAGTCTGGGCGGTTTGCGGCTTGACGGCGTCCCCACCGATATCCCGGCCGTCGGCACTGAGAGGCGGCTCAACCTGCTATTGCCCTTCCAGGGGTTCGATATCGGGTTCGATCTGCACGCCCGCGTTATCCGGACCGATGCGGAACGGCGGACGATCGTCTTCCAATTCACTGACGTGCCCGAACGGTCGCGCGATTTGATGTCTCATTTCATCGAGGATCTGATCCGCGGGCAGATGGGCACAGTTGAAGATGCCATCTGTCGGATCGACATTCCCGTGACGCCGATTTCCACCCAACCGGACCCCAATCCAGCGTCCGAAGCGCCGATAAAGCGCTGGCCGTTGAAGACGATGGTGATGTCTTGCCTCTACCTGCTGCTCGGCGCGGCCGTCCTCGGTTACGGCTTTCTGTTGACCTATTCCGCCGTCACGCGCCTCGAAGTTCAGTCCGCAGTGGTTTCCGTTCCGGTACAGACGCTGCGCATGCCGGTCGACGGTGTGCTGCGCGATGTCCGTTATTCGCTGGGCGACTTTGTCGAACGTGGCGCCATCGTCGCGGAAATCGAAGACCCGCGCCTGGCCACCCAGATCATGGCGGCCGAAGCCGACGTGAAACAAGCACGGGCCGACTATGCCAGGGCCCAGGAACGCTTCCGGATCGAATCGGAACGCCTGAAGCTTTACCAGACCATCAACAAGACCGATCTGGATGTCGCGCGGGCCCGGCTGGATGCCCGGCGCGTGGCGTTGTCGGCCGCCGACGCCAACATCGCCCGGATCGCCACATTGCATGAAAAGGGATTCTCCAATGACAAGGCACTGGAGGAAGCCAGATCCCGCCAATTGAGCGCGGCTGCACAGGTCCGGGAAATGGAACTGGCCGTGGAGCAGGCTACGATCATGCATTCAGCCTCCCAACGGCGCCACTACAATCATAAGGAATTCGTGGTCGACCTGGACATGCTGGCGCTCGATCTGGATGAAGCCCACGGGGAATTGATCCGGGTCCGGGAGAAACTTGACCTGCTCAAGCAGACGCGGGCTGCCCGGGTCATTCGCGCCCCGTTCGACGGCCTCGTCGTTTCCGTGTCGACAAATACAGGTCTGACCGTCTCCAAGGATGACGCGGTGCTCGCTATGGAGAAGGACGTTACGCCGACTGTCACCGCCTTTCTCGATCAGGAAGAAGTGTTGCGTGTCGGGATGAACGACGGCGCCAAGGTCTTCATCCCGGCTCTCGGCCGACATCTGAACGCGACCGTGGTCGGCATCAACCGGAAGTCCGGGCACCTGGACCCGAAATCGTCTCAATACACCTGGAAGTCGAACGGAGAACGCACGGCTTCGGTTTCTCTTCTCCTGACCGAACCGGACCGGTCAGAAGAAGTGAGGGCCGGTCTGCCGGCAGTCGTGATCTTCAACCGCCGGACGACCAGCGACATGGTCGCCCGGTTGGCCGACTTGTCATTGTAGAAGACCATGACAGCCATCAAACTCGACAGGGTCGCCAATCTCGATGATCCCACCGATTGGCCGACGGGCTGGCGGAAATGGTCGCCCGTCGTCCTAGGCAAGATCGGCCTGTATTTCGGCTGCTGTCTGATTGCCGTTCTGACGGTGCCGAACAGCATTTGGGACCCGCGGGTCGCAGAGATCACCTTTGTGATCGGAGCGCTCGGGCTGTGGCGCTATGGCTGGTGGTTCACACATGCCGTTCGCGCGGCGATCTATGGCCGCTTTGTCTATCCGCGGATGCGCGAGAAAGGACGTGCGATCTGGGAAGCCGGGTGGCGGCCGCGGCACATGCACTTCATGATGACGACCTACAAGGAACACAGGTCCATAACGGAAAAGGTCATTCGCTCGATCCTGTCGGAGATCCGAGCATCCGGCGTTCCCGGCACCATCTGGCTCGGCTCCTCGGATCGTTTCGACGAAGACATTATCGAGGATTTCCTGCGTCGCGAGGCTGGTGAAACAGATATTACATTGCGGATCATTCGGCAGAATGTATCCGGCAAGCGCGCCGCCATCGGCCTCGTCCTGCGTGCCATGTGCCGGCTGCCCATCGATGAAGACGATCTCGTCGTTTTCATGGACGGGGACTTCATTCTGGCGGAGGGCGCGATCAGCCGCTGCATGCCCCTCTTCAAGCTCTATCCGGACCTGCAGGCCTGCACGACCGACGAAGAAGTGATCTGCATCGGTCCGCGCTGGATCGAGACCTGGCTCAAAATGCGCTTCGCCCAAAGGCGCCTTGCCATGCAATCCCATGCCCTGTCCGGCAGGGTTCTGACGCTTACCGGGCGGATGTCGGTGTTTCGCGCCAGGAATCTCCTGCAACTGGAATTCATCCGCCTGCTGGAAGCCGACCATCTCGAACACTGGCTGTGGGGCAATTTCCGGTTCCTGTCCGGCGACGACAAGAGCACCTGGTATTACATGCTCAAGCACGGCGCCCACATGCGCTATGTGCCCGACGCGCTCGGCTACACGGTCGAGGTGATCGAAGGCTCCGGCATGGATCGCATGGTGCAGAACTTCCGGCGCTGGTCCGGGAACATGCTGCGCAACGGCGCCAGAGCCATCAAACTGGGGCCCGGACGCATGCCGTTTTTCATCTGGTGGTGCCTGGTGGATCAGCGCATTTCCATGTGGACCATGCTGGTCAGCCCCGTCCTGGCGGTGGCCGCCACCTTGCTTCAGGGGCCGTCCTATCTCCTGGCCTACCTGATCTTCGTTGCGGTGAGCCGTATGCTGTTGTCGCTGTTTCTGTTCGGCTATTCCAGACGAATCCAGATGGCCTATCCCTGGATCCTCTACCTCAACCAACTCATCAACGCGTCGGTGAAGGTCTATTGCATCTTTCGGCTTTCCAAACAGCGCTGGTCCAACAGGGGCAATCAGACCGCGGCCAGCAACGCAGACGCGCTGGTTGAGCTTTTCAGAAACTCCATGGCCAATTGGTGTACGGCAACGGCGACGGCCCTGCTGGTGCTGGGCACCATCCACTATGCGGGTCTGATCGAGGTTCCGTCCGGCGCGATGATGCAGGCGCTTGTCGGATATTGATCGCGCCCTTTCGATTTTGGCAATCCGATCTTTGCAAATTCAAAATCGCCGCCCATACAAACTCATTAAAATACTGATTTAAAAGAGAAAAAATACACAGGTTGCTTGGCACGCCGTTTGCGAACCATGGACCGAACCATGATTGCAGACAGGCATCAAATGTCCGGACCTTCGACATCCTCAAGATTGTACATCGCCGCGCTGGCGACGGCACTCACGCTCGGCGCGTTGCCGGTCGCCCTGAACCTGGCCATCGATCCCTATGACCGGTTCGGCGGATTGTCCCTTGGCATTTCAAAGAAGCGGATCAGCGAAAAGGCGCATTATCCGCTCTGGAAGATCATTGCCCACAAAAAGGCACCGACGCCGGAAACGATTGTTCTCGGCGACAGCCGGGCGCGCGCGCTGAGAGACAAGTATTGGCGCGAACTGGGCCTAGGCCGGGCCTTCAACTTCGCCTATGGCGGCGCGACGATCTACGAGATCCACGAAACCTTCCGCTATCTGAAATCGCATCCAAAACCGAAAAACCTGGTTGTCGGTATCCAGTTGCGGAGTTTCGATCCGGCGCACAAGTCCGGCATGAACCGCGTGCCGGAAGCCCTCAGGCTGGCGGATAATCCGGTGAAATACTTCACCAGCTGGTTCGTCACCCGGATATCCTGGCGACACGTGGAGGCCCATTACCCACGCCAACTCGCCATGCTGCGCGGGCTCTTTCCAACCTATGTCGCCACGGCCAAGGCCGCCGACCTCGGTGCGCCGGGCAACACCAGCGTCAACACGTTGCTGCAACCGGATGTCTGCTTCGGCTGTCGTCTGCCGGACGTGAAGGAACGGGCGCCGTATCCGATCCTGAGACGCGGCCGCGGCCATGGATACGGCGACGGCCGGTGGGCCGGCCTTTGGCACGAAATCTCGATCGAGCGGGATCTGCCGCCGCGCTTCGAACGTCAGGTGCGCAAGAACGGCAAGTCGGACTGGAAGGCGTTCCGGTTCTCCGAGGACCTGTGGGCCAGGATTGCCGAAATCGCGGAATGGTCGAAGGCGAACGATGTCAACCTGGTGTTCGTCATTCCGCCGACCATCCCGGAAATGCAGGCCCGGATCGCGGAGTTCGGCCGTGCCGATCTCGATCGTCGGCTCCGTCTGCGTCTCGCGGCTTTGGCACCTGTCGTCGATCTCGATTTCGACAATGCGTTCACGAGAGATCTCGGCAACTTCACCGACGCCTATCATTTCAACGCACCCACCGCCCGAACCATCGTCGGTGAGATCGGCAAACTTCTCGCTCTTGACGAGGATGCGCAAACGCCATCCGGGAAAGCCGGCGCAGGCATCGACTGCGTAACCGAGCCCGCGCGTTCCAGACGGCAAATCAGCGACGGCATCGTCAGGATGATCGAAGGCAAAAACTGCAGGATCTGGAGGCGCGCCAATGACCCGGCCTGACCGTTCACGGCTTCTGACATCCAACCTAACAACCTTTGCCGTGCTGTGCGGATTGTGCGCAACGGTCGTTCTGTGGCCGAAGGCGGCGGAATTCGGCAAGCAACCGCCGCTGGACCCGCTGGTGACAGAACAACTGAACCAGGCGCGCGGGCTTCAGAAAGTCGGCAAATGGGCAGACGCGGCCGAAATCATCGAGCGCTATGCCCATCAGGGTTATCCGCGCGCGCTGTTCCATCACGGCAAGATCCTGGCCCGCGGCTGGGGTGTCGAACCGGACCTTGAAAAGGCAAGAATGGCGCTTTTGCGGGCTGTCCAGTTTGACTTTCCCCTGCGCGGCGAGACCGCTTTCGAACTCGGTCGCTTGTACCAACGATCGTCCGGCCCGGACTGCAATCGCATCGCCGTCGAGTGGTTCTTGAAGGCGCTCGATTGGGACTACGAAAAAGCTCATGTGCAGCTGGCCATGCACTTTACCCGCGGCATCGGCGTGGCAGCGGATCAGCGCCGGGCGCTCTTTCACTATGAAGGCGCAATGCGTGCCGGTTTCGAAGCCGCGTCGCTGACCTATGCGCGCATCCTCTTGAGAGGACGGTACGGCGTACCCAAGGATCCCGTTCGTGCCCAAGATTTGGCCGACGCGGCGATCAAGGCGCTCGACGTAAAGGCCCGGTCGGGCTCGGCAAGTGCGGCAAAGATCCTCGGCCGATTGTTCCGCGACGGAGAATTCGTCGAAAGCTCGACAAAGACGGCCCTTTCCTGGTTCCGGCGATCCGGCGAACTCGGCGATGCCGGGGCGATGCATGATCTGGCAAACCTCTTGCTGGCCGAAGACCCGGACGGCGCGGACGCCGAGGAAGCCATTGCATGGCTCAATCGGGCGGCGGCTTTGGGACATGGCGGCGCGATGACCAAACTCGGCCGGCTTCATCTGAAAGAGGCGCACGGTCTGGAAAAAACCGGCGCCGTCGCCTGGTTTCGTCAGGGCGTTCAGGCCGCGCATGGCGGCGCCATGGAAGAGCTCGCGCGCATCCGCGCCGAAGGAAAGCTCGCGCCGAAGGATCTGGACGGCGCTTTGAAACTGGCCCGGCGCGGTTCGGAACTCGGTCACACAGGCTCAAAGAACCTCCTGCAGGCGCTGCTCAAGCAATCCGCCTCAATCAAATCCGAAAGCTAGAGCGAGACAGGACCATGGTCTTCAGTTCCCTGGAATTCATCTATCTGTTTCTGCCTCCCGTGCTGGTCGGCTACTTCGCCTTGCGCGCCTGGGGCAGGGAAAATCTCATCATCTGGTGGCTGATCGCCGCTTCGCTGGCATTTTATGCGTGGTGGAGCCCGCTCCATCTGCTGTTGCTGATCGGCTCGGTCATGGCCAATTTCGCCCTGCACAGGATTATCCTGCGCAAACGCTCGAAAGGCGCCCTTGCCCTTGGCATTGCCGGCAATCTGGCGACACTGGCCTATTTCAAATATGCCGACTTTCTGATTGCCAACGTCAATCTGGTGCCGGGCGTGGATCTCCCGGCCCTCGGCATCGTGCTGCCGCTCGCAATCTCGTTCTTCACGTTCCAGCAGATATCGTTCCTGTGCGACACCTGGCGCGGCGAAATCAGCGAGTGCGACTTTTCCAGATATTGCCTGTTCGTTGTCTTCTTTCCGCAACTGATCGCCGGACCGATCGTGCTGCAGAAGGACACGATCCCGCAATTCACGCTGAAAGTGTTTCGCGGCAGGCTCTCCCTGAACCTTGCAATCGGCGGCACCCTGTTTGCGATCGGCCTGTTCAAGAAGATCGTTCTCGCCGATGGCGTCGCACCGCTGGCAAGCGCAGTGTTCGGACTGGCCGATGCCGGCCACGCGGTCCCGTTCAAAGCCGCCTGGATCGGCGCTTTGGCGTACACGTTCCAGATCTATTTCGACTTTTCAGGCTATTGCGACATGGCTCTGGGGCTTGCCCGCATGTTCGGCATCCGCCTGCCGATGAACTTCAACTCGCCCTACAAGGCGACAAGCATCGTCGACTTCTGGCGTCGCTGGCACATCACGTTGTCGCGGTTCCTGCGCGACTACCTGTACATCCCGCTTGGTGGAAACCGGCATGGCCCGGCCCGACGGTATGGCAACCTGTTCGCCACGATGGTGCTCGGCGGGCTCTGGCACGGCGCCAGTTGGAACTTTGTGATCTGGGGCGCTTTGCACGGGTTCTATCTCACCGTCAATCACGCCTGGTCCGCCCTGTTTCCCGACCGGAGCAATGCTTCATCGCTCGCCCGTGCCTTCTACACAAGCTTCGGTCATGCGGTGACGATGATCGCCGTGATTTTCGCCTGGGTGCCGTTCCGGGCGGAGACGCTCGACGGCGCCCTCGCGGTGATGTCCGGCATGATCGGACAGACAGTGCTCTATGACTCGCAAGCATGGTCGGCGGTGCTGGCCAATGAGGCATTGTCATGGACACAATTCCTCGTGCTCGCCCTCGTGGTGTTTTATGCGCCCAATTCCATCGAGCTGGTCGGCAAGTATCGGCCGGTCATCGATGCATTCAGCGCTGTCCGGGCGCGCACGGTCCTGCACTGGCGACCGAGCCGGCGCTGGGCGGTCGCCATGAGCGGCGTGTTCGGGATCGCGCTCCTGCAGCTCTATCGGCTCGAGGACCTGACAGAGTTCATCTATTTCAACTTCTGACCGGGATCAGAGACGATGGCGCTCCACTCAAGATCGGCGATTGCGGCGGCCTGCACCCTGGCATCGTCGTTGGTGGGTTTTCCGGCCAACGGCGATGCCGGGAACCTGATCGAACAGATGGGCACCGGGCTTTCCTTCCATACAGCCACCGGACAGGCCGCTCAAAACGGCGTCACGATGCGCGGATTGAACAAGGCGGTGCGCAAAGGCGACTTCGTTTTGCGCTCCTATTGGGAAAAGGGAGCGTTCAGGCCGACGATCACATTTGACGGCAAAATCGTCGTCGACGGCAAAGATATCGACGATGTGTCCCGCATCAGCACCTTTCGCTTCGATCGTGACGGCTCCCATGCCTATATCCGGACCACCAAAGGACCCGCGGCTCGCGTCGAACTGGTCTACAACGGCGACGTCAGCCTTCAATGGCCCCGCCAAACCGCGGTTAGCATTCTTGCCTTGCGGCGAGACGGGGTCTTGCTTTCCGTGTTCGATACGTCCGACCAACGGACGACGTTCTACCGCCATGCCCGGATAAGAGAGACAATCGAGGCCAAGGGCACCGCGCTCGGATCGTTCGTCGGTTGCGCGCTGCTCGGCTCCAGGCCCAGGCGCCGGGCCATCCTTCTCAGGGTCTATTGCGATCCGGAAAAAGGCAGCGATCTCCTGCGCCTTGATCTGGATACCGGCGAGACCCGGACGCTTCGCGCGACCGTTGCCGATGAATTCATCGCACCACGGCATCTGTCGGGCAAATCCGGCGAGTCAATCATCGCGGTTTCGGGCTCGCCTTCCGCGACGACGGCATTCCACGCCATAAGCGGTGTTCTCCTGCGCGGTCTCGGCGAACCTGTGTCGCTCGCATCCGACGCGGCCGGCATGCAAAGCTGGACCCAATCCTATCGAACGCTGGCCCTGGCGACACTGTTCCGGAAGAGCGGACATGCGGTGTTTGCCGACCTCGCCCGGATCGCCATGCGGAACACCTTGTCGGTGCGCAATGCAGATCTGGGGATCGGCGGCGCATTCAATCCCGGCGCCGGATGGGCCTCGCGCATCTATTCAACGGATCGCCGCAGCCCGGTCTCCCTGCTCGTCAACCAGGCAATGATTTCGGGCGCGCTGCTGCGGGCATGCGAGGTTCTCGACGAGCAATGCCCCGCCGATTTGAGATCGCGCATCATGAAAAACGCGTCCCGTCTGGTCGACGCCTATGAGCGCGACTTTAACAAGGCGGCCGGCCTCTACCGCATCCAATATGGAGCCCCCTTTCGTTTCGACGGCATCTGGGCACCGTGGAATTGGCACCTGACCTGGTCTGTCGTGCTCGATCGCGTCGGCGCGGCACACGATCGACCCGCCTTGTCGGCCCGCGCGGCAGCGATCGCAAACGCGTTCGTGCAAAGCTGGACGCTGACGGCGGGCGGCGCCTTATGGCGATACTGGGCACCGGTCTATTATTCGGGTTGGCAGTCCGCGGACCGCGTCTCGACGCAACGCCCGGCAAAAGGGGCCGAACCGACGCCGAAACGCTACGAGGATGTGCATCATGCCGGGCTGAGCCTTATGGGACTTGGCGCTATCCGTCATGGGCTGCCGAGCGACGCCTTTCGCAGCGTTCAAACCACGCTCGACCGGCTGCTCGACAACGGCGCGATTTTGCCGCGTGACCTCGACGGCAAGGGACCGCAGACGCCGCGCTGGCTGCCAGGTGCGGGCTGGGACACCTTTCAGTCCGATAAAATACGCGCACGATATGCCAAACACGTGCCGGGCGCGGCTGCGGGACACAGGCTCCTCGCCTATGCGAGCCTGTTCGATCCCGCTGCCTCCTTCGAACTCACACTGACCGTCCTTGATTGCACCGATATTGACTGTACGCCCACCCGGATCTGGTCCTTCGACACCCTCGACGCCTTTTTGGAATCCAATCCGTTGTTTCGCATCTCGCGGGTCGGCGCAAATTGAGCGACGGCAATTTCGAATTTGGAATTCTTGTTTTCGGGATTGCAAAGAGAGGCGGCGGCGTCAAAAGGCCAAATCTCTTAAATTACTGATTTTCTTCAATTATTTTTTCGAAAGGGTTTGGCACGAAGATTGTTCTGGTGAGAGCAGCTTTACCGAAACAGAAGGCTCTCACAATGAACGCAATTGCCAAATTCAACCAAGCCAGCGCCGATCCTGCAGAACTGAGACTGGTCCAGGACCTTCCCGCCATCAGCGTCGTCGGCCTTGGATATGTCGGTGCTGTTTCCGTCGCTTGCCTCTCGGCCCTGGGCCACCGTGTCGTCGGCTGCGATATCGATCCGGTCAAACGGGCGGCCGTCGGCAGCGGCCGGTCGCCGATCCATGAAGCCGGTCTGTCGGGCCTGCTCGGCGACGGCGTCGACGGCCAACTCATTACAACGACCGGCGACCTCGTCGACGCCGTGACGAACACGGATGTTACTTTCGTGTCCGTTGGCACGCCGACCAAGGAAGGCGGCGGTTGCGACTATTCGGCCATCATCGCGTCCGCGCGTGCGATCGGCCGCGCCTTGGCACTCAAGGACGCCCGCCACATCGTCGTCATGCGGTGTTCGATCCCGCCGGGAACGACCCTCAATGTGATGGTGCCGGAAATCGAGGCCGCGTCGGGCAAGACGATGGGTCGGGATTTCGGCGTTTGCTTCAACCCGGAATTCCTGCGCGAAGGCACGGCGATCGAGGATTTCCGCGCGCCACCCAAAACCGTGATCGGCGCCAGCGACGAACGAACCGCGCGCGTCGTGGCCAACATCTATCGGCCGGTCGACCAGACACCGTTGCTGACGACGATCGAAGCGGCCGAAATGGTCAAGTATGCCGACAATGTCTGGCACGCGACCAAGGTTTGTTTTGCCAATGAGATCGGCCGCATCTGCAAGCCGCTTGGCATCGACAGCCACGAAGTCATGAACATCTTCGTTCAGGACCAGAAGCTCAATCTCTCGCCCTATTACCTGAAACCCGGCTTTGCCTATGGCGGGTCCTGCCTGCCCAAGGAAGTGAGAGCCGTGGCCCATCTTGCGGGCGAGATGCAGGTCGACGTGCCGCTGATCGACAGCCTTGCAAGCTCGAACGAAGTCCAGATCGCCGAAGCCCTCAAAATGGTGCGCGCCAGCGGCGCGACGAAGGTCGGTTTCCTCGGTCTCGCCTTCAAACGCGGCACCGACGATTTACGGGAAAGCCCGATCCTGGAGGTCCTCAATCAGCTTCTTGAGGAAGGCTACGACATTGCGGCCCACGATGAAGCCATCACGCCCGAGACCCGCATTTCGGAGCAATTCTCCTATGTCAGCTCGGTCTGTCCTCATCTCGCACCGACGGTCGATGCCCTGCCGCAGCTCCTGAACGGCACGGTCGAGGAGGTGCTCGACCAAGTCGAGGTGGTTGTCGTGACCCATGCCTCCGACACGTATCGCGAAAGCCTCCGGCATCTCGGCGGCCAGGTCAGGATCATCGACCTGGTCCGGCTTTTCGATAACGCGCCGGCTGAGGCCCAATACCAGGGCATCGGCTGGTAACCCAACCCAGACAAAGACAGGAAAACGTCATGAGCGTGGAAACGCAATGGAACATCTCGCCCGTTCTCGGGACGAATGCCAACGATACATTGAAAGGCACAGGCCGATCGGAAGTGCTGGCGGGATATGGCGGTGATGATGTCATCACCGCTCTCAGCGGCAACGACCAAGTCTATGGCGGGAGCGGCAACGATCTCGTGTATGGCCAGGGCGGCAACGACGTCATCTACGGCAACGGCAAGCCGGCCTATGTCGACATGTCCCGGCTTGTCATCCAACAGGCCACGACGGCAACGGTCACGTTCGTGGATGAGGGTGCCGGGTTTCGCAACGCCCTCGGCGTCTACGAAATCGCCGCCGACGGCAGCATCGGCAACGTCAGGATCCTGTTTCCCAATGCCTCCAAGGTCGGCAGCGGCGGCGACCTGATCCCGAACCAGACCAAGACCACGTTCGAGGTGTCGGACGAGGCGCAGCTCGGCTTCTTTGTCGTCTCGAACGGCTACGGCAAGGGTTACCTGAATCGCCAGGCCTTGTCCGCGGATACCGGCCACTTCGAATTTCGCACGCCGGAGGGACAGCCGGGCACGATCAGCGATACCTCCCTTGAACTGACCTGGGTCGGCGAAAACCCGGACGAGGAAGTGCCGATCCGCAGTCAATACGGCTACGACATCTTCCATTCGGCTGCGTCCGCGGAGGACAATTACGCGCCGAACCCGGACCAGTATCTGCATGTCGTCTCCCGGGCCAGTGCGGTAACCGGTGAACTTCTGATCGGCTTCGAGGACCTCTACGGCGGCGGAGACAACGATTACGACGACACCATCATCCGCGTCGAGATCGGCCAGAGCAACATTGTCGCGCTGCTTCCGACAAGCACGGGCTCAGGCAATCTGCCCGACGACGACGTCCTTTACGGCGGTGACGGCCACGACGAAATCCATGGCATCAGCGGCGACGACACGATCAAGGGCGGCAACGGCAACGATGACCTGTCGGGCAATTCCGGCGCCGATCATCTGTACGGCAACGACGGGGCCGACACCATTTCCGGCAATTCCGGCGATGACCACATTTTTGGCGGTGCCGGCAATGACGTCATCACCGGCGGCTCCGGCGACGACCGGATGCAAGGTGACGGCGGTGCCGACAATCTGACCGGCGGATCCGGCGCGGATACGGTGTCCGGTGGGTCCGGCGATGACACACTCTCCGGCAATTCGGATGATGACCTCCTGACGGGCGGTAGCGGCGACGACCTCCTCAACGGCAACAGCGGCAATGACCGGCTTGAAGGCGACGCCGGGTCCGACACCCTGAACGGTCACTCCGGCGACGACATTCTCTTCGGAGGAAGCGGCCAGGACCGGGTCGTCGGAGGATCCGGCAACGACGAAGTCCATGGTGGCGACAACAACGACCGTGTGTACGGCGGGTCCGGAAACGACATCCTGTCCGGTGGCCTTGGCAACGACTATCTCTCCGCGGGGACCGGCGACGACAGCGTCGAGGGCGGATCCGGCAACGACAAGATGTTCGGCGGCCTCGGGGCGGATACCTTCACCTGGTCGTCCGGCGATATCCTGGGACCGGAGGGAGTGACATGGTTCGACAGAATTGCCGACTTCGGCGATGGCGATGTGTTGGACTTCAGCGCTCTCTCGCTCGACACCAGTTCCGGCATCGATGACGTGGTGGCCTTCACCGAAGGAGATCGCGGGACGACGGTTTCGCTCAATCTTGAAGAGACCGGAGATCACTTCACTGATGTGGTTCTGCTTCAGGATGTCTTTGGAATCGACGCGCAGGATTACCTTGAGTTCGAGCTCATGATCGTGTGAACCGGCAATGCGGGTGCGGCCTCCGGGCTTCACCCGCACATCACAAGCGAACTCGGCGTGTCAACGCCATCTTCTTGCACCAGACCGCAAAAAGCCGCCAGTCGCTCGAGAAAATCGAGCGCAAATCGTCTTCATCTCAGAGAACAAGTGGGAGATGTACGATAGGCGTACACACCGAATGATGCCCTACAGCCATATCAATCAATGACTTTGCCAAGCAAATGGCGAAAACTCTGGAAGAAACCTCGAACCCGCAGGGTTCGCAAGCCCAAGGGCGCCGCGCGGTCAGCGCGCCCTATCGGAGGCCTTCGGCCGTGAGATCAAAAATGGCGGAGAGGAAGGGATTCGAACCCTCGAAACGGTTACCCCGTTTACTCCCTTAGCAGGGGAGCGCCTTCGACCACTCGGCCACCTCTCCAATTCCGGAATTACGCTGATTTCCGGGGGTTTTGCAAGGCTGAAAATCTGTGACCGTGCAGTTTCGTGCAGCTATCCGCGAGAATATGCAGCGAATCGCCAGCAATCCCAATATGAATCTCGGACAGCCTGTTCACAGACCGTTCCGGATTGTAAGGCGGCGTGGCATGCATCGCAGCACCGAGCTGACCGCGTCTCGAACAGGCCCGTTTGCCGTGCCTGGCCATGTCGGCCGGGCTCGCCATCGATGCCAGGCGGGTGTCGACCGGGCGATGTGCCTGCGATTGCAAATTGCCTGCCCGGCAAACTAAGCCCGCATGCATTGACCGATCCGCCCTCACCCCGCACATTGCCTTCGGCGGTGAAACAACGAACAAAAAAGTGCCACCCATGCCGGAGCCATTAGATGACGCTTCTGGAAAAAGCCATTGAGATTGCCCTGGACGGCCATCGCGGCCAAGTCGACAAGTCGGGCGAACCTTACATCCTGCATCCGCTGCGTGTGATGGGAGCGTTTCGCGACGAAACCCATCGGATCGTCGGCGTCCTGCACGACGTTCTGGAAGACACAAGCTACGGCCTCGACGATCTTGCCGCCAATGGCTTTTCCGGCGAGATCTGTACCGCGCTTGTCGCCCTCACCCGCCGTCCGGAAGAAAGCTACGAAGATTTTGTCGCCCGGGCGGCAGACAACACGATCAGTGCCCGGGTGAAGATCGCCGACATCCGGGACAACCTTTCGCGCATCGAAAATCTGCCCGAGGCCGAACAGCAGCGGCTCGGCCGGCGCTACGAGGCCGCGCTGCGGGTCTTGCGCGCCGTCGCCTGAATTCCAGGTAGTCGCCCCCGCCGTCCGCGATGCCGGTTCCCCGGCATCCGCCTTGCCGGGTTCCGGGATAGCCTATGGAGTATGGCCGATAGTGTTGGGGTCCCGACAGACGGGACCCGCAACGATATCCGTCTCCCCGAACCGCCCTCCTGCGAACGAAAGGCCCGTCATGACCGCCCTGCCCGCCGCCGCATCCGACAATCCGCGGCTGGGCATTGTGCTGATCGTCATCGGCATGGCGTGTGTGTCCGTCCAGGACGTCTTGATCAAACAACTGGCCGGCGATTATCCGCTGCACCAGATCGTGTTTGCACGATCCGCCGTTGCGATCGTGTTTTCCTTCGCCTTCATCCACTGGGAAGGCGGGCTGACGGCCCTGAAGACCGATACGCCCGGCCTGCATCTGGTCCGCGCGCTTCTGGTCGTGCTGGCCAACATGACCTATTTCGCCGCGCTCGCCGTGATGCCGCTCGCCGACGCAACGGCTCTGTTCTTCGTGGCGCCGCTCTTCATCACGCTCCTGTCGATCCCGATCCTCGGCGAACCGGTCGGCCCGCGGCGCCTGATTGCCGTTGTCGTCGGGTTTTGCGGCGTCGTGGTGATGATGCGCCCCGGCTTCGGCGGCGAGGCTGAGGAATCGAGTGTAGTCGGCGCGGTGTTGATCCTGCCGGTGCTGGCCGCGCTGTTTTATGCGCTCAATCAGATGATGACACGGCGCCTGGGCATCAAGGCGCCGGCCTCGGCCATGGCAATCTACATCCAGGGCACGTTCCTGATCGTATCCACCCTCTTCTTCCTGACGGCCGGCGACGGCCGGTTTGCCTTGGGCTCACAGAACGAAAGCGTGCAATTCCTGCTCCGGTCCTGGCGTTGGCCGCAAGCCGGCGACGAATGGCTGTTCCTCGGATGCGGACTGACATCGGCGATCGTCGGCTATTGCCTCTCGCAGGCCTATCGCATCGCCGATGCGGCCAGCGTCGCCCCCTTCGAATATGTGGCGCTGCCGCTTGCCGTATTCTGGGGTTGGCTGATCTGGGACGACCTGCCCGATGCCTGGGCGGCCGTCGGCATGGCGCTCATTCTGGGCGCCGGCATCTATGTCTTCGTGCGTGAACAGATTCGCGGCCGTTCCGTCTCGCGCAAGCGCCCGCTCCGACGCTGGTAGTCCATCGCCCGGACAGTAAGACCGCACCAGTCGACGGCGTGAGCCAATTGGCGCAAGTACCTGATTTTACGAACTGATATTACGGATTGGCAATGTCGGTGCCGGTTGTCGCGGACCGCATGTTACGACCGGCATGGCCGCACGGCACAAAGTAACGACCCGTTAACCACTCCACCGCGAGAATCGCCTAACCTTGATCGAGCCGAAAGGAAGCGGATCATGGCTCACAGTGACAAACAGGCGTTTGTTTGCGAGTTTTCGGACGGTGTCGCCAGATTCCTGCGGGACAACCCGCGTGGCGAGGACCGGTTTTTCGAGATCATGGCCAGGAAGCCGGACAGCGATGTCCC
>JANQQB010000128.1 GCA_028285165.1 Rhodobiaceae bacterium | reverse complement strand
GGGGCGGTCCGCCCGCAAGTGTGCGCCCGAGTGCGCGGCGTCCTGACGCCTCCAGAGTGGAGCGGGCACCGTCGATTGCAAGGCTCAATACCGCGTCGCGTCCGTCCGCCACAACGGCACTCCGACCGACCGCATCGGCCGGGACCGCGCCATCGACAGCAAACCGACCTGCCGTAGCGACCGCAACAGCTCCGCAGACCGCGATCCGGGCAGCGGCCTCAGCCGGGGCGGCGCCGGCGGCGGCAGCGAGTCCGGCCCAGGCGGTAGAACGACCCGGTCGCGTTGCGGCGCTCTCGCCGTCCGTGTCCCAGACGCCGAGTGCCGTTCCGCCCCAAGTCAGCGCCCCCCGTCCGGAATTCAATCCGCTCGAAGCTCTCAAGGCATTCGATGCCGGAGCCTGTACGCTGATCCTGCCGCAGACCGCTGATGCGTCAGGCGGAAGTTTTGCCGCCTATGGGGCCACTCGCGACCGCGTCGACCGCTTTGCCGATCTTGTCGGTCGAGAAGCCGGAACCGACGTCCCGATCGCCATGAATCGCCTGGCGCGGCAGCAATGCGGGGCAGCCGACTTCGTTCGGGCCCTGCCGAACTACCCGGCTTTCGATATGCGGATTCGTCTCGATGCGGACATCGTCGCGGACGGCGGCTTCGTGCGCGGGGCGATCGACAACATACGCAGCCGGGTCATCAACCTCGTTCTGATCGATGACGACGGCGATGTCAGTGTGGTCAACGAATACCTGTCGGTGAGCGGCGGCAAGGTATCGATCGAAGCCCCGATTCATCTCACCGAGGCGGCTGTGGAGACGGCCCAGATGTTTCTGGCGATCGGCTCGGATGCGCCGTTGCAGACCCTGGAAACCCAGGAAAAGCGGCCCGCTGCCGTATTCTTCAAGGCACTCACCTATGAAGTCGTGGTGCGCGGTGTCGCCCTCGACGTCGCGGTTGCGGGTTTCCGCGTGCAATAGCGGGTTTAATCAGGAATACAGCAGGATGTCGGCCGGTTCGGCGTCGCTCGGAAGCTCGATCGGCCGCGATTCGTCATCCTCGACGCGATCGAAACCGGCTGCCAGGATGGTATCGATGAGCGGGCGGGCGGCATCGAGCGTCGGCAGTCGCGCATCCCGATGGACGACGATCTCTTCCGGCGTGAAGCGAACAAAAACCACCCATTGCGGCGTATCCGGGTCCTGTTTCAACGCCTCTGCCGCAGCTTCCGCCTCGCTGGCGTCCCGCCCCACAAGTATCCCGACCGAATTCCTTGGATCCGGTCGTACATGCGGGGCACGGAGGAATCGGGTGCGCATCCCGTCGGCATCGAACAGCGCTCCGGCTTCGGGATAGATGTAGAATGACGATGACATCTTAGCGCTCCAGCTCCCGGTGCCCGGCATTCATCACGGCGTCTACGGCCTTCTTGGCGTCGGCGTCGGACAGGCCGTCCGTGTTAACGTCCTTTGGTCCTTTTGGCACGGGCGTACCGTCTGGCGCTACCTTGAACGCCTCGTTCGCATAGGTTTCCGGCATTGGCTTGCCGGTTGCATCGCGTTTGACGACACCCACCGAGATGGTAGGTTCCCGGCGCCAATCGTCGGCTTTGCCGCCGATCGGATCGGTTTCCTTGACGCGCACCACGGTGCCGTCCGGCAATTCCCACTTTGTTTGCACGCGCTTGCCGACTTCACCGTCGACGGGCTTCATGTTTGGGTTCACCTCCGGTTTCACGTCCGGATAATTGTCGGCCATGTACTTTTTGACGTCGTCGATCTTCTTGCCGTCGAGGTCGCGCGACACCTTGCCGGCATCCATTGTGTCGAAATCGTCGAGCGCTCGCTTGGTTCCATCATCTATGCCTGAGGCGAACTTGGCTCGCGCGGCCGGCGTTGCGCCGGGCGTCGCCTTTTTTGCATCCGGGCTTGCGGCCTCGGCATCCGATTTGGGCTTATCCGCCTCGGCTTTGGGTTTGCCCGCGTCGGCTTTCGGCTTCTGGCGCGGCGGGGTCTTCTTGGCGCTGGGCTTCTTGAAGCGATCGCGTCCCGAGCCGCCGGGCTTGGTCTGGCCCCGCGTGGTTTTCTTCGCACGCAGGAATTTCCGCAAAACGCCCTGAATGACGAGCACGGCGATCGCCCCGGCGAGGATCTTGGAAATCTCCTCCAGTTCGGTGCGTTTTGTGGCCTTTTGCACCAAAAGGATGCACTCGGCTACGGTTTCCATGGCGCGCAGCACTTCGCCCGACAGGAAGTAAAGGTCGAACGCCAGCACGACGAGGTTGAGGCCCGGCACCATATGTGCGCCGAGCCAGACCAGCAGGCCGACAGCGATCATTTCGATGCCGACATCGGCGATGATGTCGTTGAACCTCTTCTTGGCCTCGTCGCTCAGATGGTCCGGCACCATGTCGAGGATGAGCAGGAACCGGCTTTCGACGTCGCGCGGCAGGGCCTCGTCGTCCGATTCGAGAATCTTCAGGAGCGAGGCGGCCTGGGCCACCGCATGTTCCTGGCGGTGCACATGCGCCGAAAACGCGATCTCGGGATCGGGAACCAGGCACACGCCGACCGCCCCGCGCACCGCCTGTCCCGTCAGCCAGCGTCGGAAGCCGCTATGGTCGAGCCGCTTCAGCGCCGCCGGTTCCAGGCCGAGCCGGCGGGTATTGGCCCGAAGCGTATGTTCGATGCCGGGTTCGGAGAGAACCCTGTCGATGGCGTTTTCGATCTCTGCCCGGCCGTGCAGGATGTCGTCCTTGTGGATCACCCCGAACGCGCCGCACGGGCCGATCAGGAGAGTTTCCCGATTGGTCGTGATGCTCAGGATATCATTGGCCGACTGGTGCATTTTTTGGCTCGTTGGTGGAGGTCAGGACACGTCGTAGGTGAAAGCGCCGTCGGCGATGTCGACCCGGGCGGCATTGACTTCCTCTTTCTCCAGGGCCCGGTTGAGGAAGGCACGCGACAGCGCCGGCAGCAGCGTGTTGGTGATGATGTTGTCGATCATGCGACCGCCGGAATCCGGGTCGTTGCATTGCGACACGATGTGCTCGACCACGGCGTCGGAATACGAAAAGCTCGCATTGTGGTTGGCCGCAATGCGTTTGGTGATCCGCCCGAGCTGCAGGCGCACAATGCCGCCGAGCATGTCGCCGGACAGCGGGAAATACGGGATCGTGACGATCCGGCCGAGAAGCGCCGGCGGGAATTCCTGCAGGAGATAGGGTTTCAGCGCGGTGTTCAGCGTGTCCGGATCGGGCTGCGTTTCGCCCGTACTGGCCATCTGCATGATCACGTCGGTCCCGACATTGGACGTCAGGATGATCAGCGTGTTCTTGAAATCGATCAGCCGGCCGGTGCCGTCTTCCATCTGCCCCTTGTCGAACACCTGGAAGAACATCTCGTGCACGTCCGGGTGCGCCTTTTCCACCTCGTCGAGCAGCACCACGCTGTACGGCTTGCGCCGCACCGCCTCGGTCAGACGGCCGCCCTCGCCGTAGCCCACATAGCCTGGAGGCGCGCCCTTCAGGCCGGATACCGTATGCGCCTCCTGGAATTCCGACATGTTGATGGTGATGATGTTCTGTTCGCCGCCGTAAAGCGCTTCGGCGAGCGCAAGCGCGGTTTCCGTTTTGCCGACGCCGGACGGTCCGCACAGCATGAACACGCCGATCGGCTTGTTCGGATTGTCGAGCTTGGCGCGGTTCGTCTCGATGCGCTTGGCGATCATCTCCAGGCCATGGCTCTGGCCGATGACGCGCTGGTTGAGGATGCTCGGCAGGTTGAGGATGGTCTGGACCTCGTCGGCCACCATGCGGCCGACAGGAATGCCGGTCCAGTCGGACACGACCGAGGCGATCGACTGTTCGTCGACATGGGCGTAGATCATGCGCTGTTCCGGCTTGCGGTCCTCCAGGGCGACGACCTTGTCGCGCAGGCTGGCTTTGACGGCATCGACATCAACGTCCGGTTCTCCCGTCGCATCGGGATTGCCGGCTCCGGTCGACGGACCGGCTTCGATGTCGCTGGCCGCCTCTCCATTTGACCCGGAACCCGGTTCGGCATCGGATGCGGCCTCACCGTCCGGCGCCGCCGACAGCGAAGCCCGCAGGGCAAGGATCTCGTCGACGAGCGCCTTTTCCGTCTCATATTCGGCTTCGAATTCCGCGAGTTTGCTCTCCGCCTCGGCCATTTCCTGTTTGATCTCGGCGATGCGGTCCGGGTCGGCCTTGCCGATTTCGCTTTCGCGTTCCTGCGCCTCCAGTTCCTTGGTGCGTGCGGCAAGAAGCAGGCGCAAATCCTCGACCGCCGCCGGCGTCGTGTTCTGGCTGATCGCCACGCGGGCGCAAGCCGTGTCCAGCAGGCTGACGGCCTTGTCGGGCAATTGCCGTGCCGGGATATAGCGGCTCGAAAGATGCACGGCTGCGACCACGGCCTCGTCGGAAATCCGCACCCGGTGGTGGGTCTCCATCGGCGTCAGGATACCGCGCAGCATGTCGCAGCACTTTTCCTCGTCCGGTTCATCGACCTGGACGGGCTGGAAGCGCCGGGTCAGCGCCGGGTCCTTTTCGAAATAATTCCGGTATTCGGCCCAGGTCGTGGCCGCGACGGTTCTGAGCGTGCCGCGGGCGAGCGCCGGCTTCAAAAGGTTGGCCGCGTCGCCGGTGCCCTGCGCACCGCCGGCGCCGATCAGCGTATGCGCTTCGTCGATGAACAGGATGATCGGCTGCGGCGAAGCCTGAACTTCATCGATCACGGCGCGCAGCCGTTGTTCGAACTCGCCCTTCATCGACGCGCCGGCCTGCATCAGACCGATATCGAGGGCGCACAGGCGCACGCCCTGCAATTGCGGCGGCACATCGCCGGATACGAGCTTCTGCGCGAAGCCCTCGACCACGGCCGTCTTGCCGACGCCGGCCTCCCCGGTCAGGATCGGATTGTTTTGCCGGCGCCGCATCAAGACGTCGATGATTTGCCGGATTTCCTCGTCGCGGCCGACGATCGGGTCCATCTCGCCGCTGGACGCCTTGGCGGTCAGGTCGACGGAAAACCGGTCGAGCGCTGTCGTGCCGGACGGGCCGGCGGTCGTGCCGTCGGCGGCCTGCGGCGCGGTGACGCCCGAGCCGTCCATCGGGCGCAGGTTTTCCTCGTCCGATTCACCCCAGATCGTGCGCGCTTCGCGGGCCGTCTGGTCCGGATCGATGGCCCTGAACTCGGAGGACACCTGGACCAGCGCCCGGCGCAATTCCAGCGACTTGAAGGCGGCCACGACGATATGACCGGACCGGATCTGGGTTTCACCGAAAAACAGCGTGGCGTAATGCCAGCCGCGATCGAGCACGTCTTCGATCTGCGTCGAGATGCCCGGCATCTCGGTGATGTTGGTCTTGAAGCCGTCGACCACCGCGGTGATGTCGGAGAGCACTTTCGCTCGGTCGATCTTGAAATGGTCGAGGGTGAGCGCGAGGTCGGACCGGTCGTTCTGCACCAGGTGCAAAAGCCAGTGCGCCAGTTCCAGGTTGCGATGTCCGGCGTTCTTGGCCTGGCGCAGCGCCTGCATGAAGGCGTCGTATCCCACCCGGTTCAGTTTGCCGGTGACGGTTTCAAGACTGATTTCGCTCATAGCATGCCTCGCCGGGTTTATTGGGACCGGGCTGCGCCGGATTCCAGGGCTCTGTCGTTCAGGGTCAGGCGCCGTTCCATCGGTTGGAAAACGGCGTCGTTGCGATAGACGTCATCGGGCTGATCGGTGTCGGGCGCGGCCCAGGCCGTCCAGCCGATCTGGCCGGTCTGGCCAAGTCGGGCCGCCGGTACCTGGTTGGCAGGCAGCGACAATTCGATTTCGTATTCGAACTGGTGCCCGATATAGAAAAAGATCAGATCCGTGAGCGGATCGGACAGGTCGCCGGACGGCAGGTAGCGGCGATATTGTTCCAGGGTCACGGTCTTGATGCGGATGCGGAACTTGTCGTTGATGCTGTAGGCGCGCTGCCCGACGACGGCGTTCTGGCCGAGGCCGCAGCCGCTCGCGCCGAGTCGGGTTTCGTCGCCCGGCTCAAAGACGAGCCAGGTCCCGACATGCTCCTCGATCTCCACCTCGACATCGAAGACGCCGCGGATCAGCCGGCGCAGCCGCGAGGCCGACTTGACGCGTGCGCCGATCAATCCCGCGAAGCCGACCTTGACGATGTCCTCGATGCCGTCGCGGTCCGCAAAGGCAGGCGTGCCGTAGCCCGCTGTCGTAGCGACATAGTCGAAAAACCGGTCCATGTCGGGACGGTCGAATTGCGCAATCGGACGCGCATCGGCCCAAGCCCGATAGAACAATTGCAGGAAGCGCATGTTGAACAGGTCGGCAAACCGCGCAAACGAAGGGTCGCGGCGCTTCTGCCATTCCTCGGCTTCGATCGTCGTCGTCAGCGGCAGCGCGCCCTGCGGCCCCATCATGCCAAGAAACCGCGCGAACAGGCGCATCTGGCCTTGCCGCGTCGTGTCCACCCGGTTGATGTTGGAGGCGGGAAACGCTGTGAACGGATCCTGGCCGAGCGCGACGATGTCCTCGTCCGGGACCGAGCTGTCGCCGATGCGGGGTTTGTCGGGATTGCTGCGTTCGAACTCCCGCAAGGTGTCGAACAGGTCGAAGATCACCGGATCCGATTTTAAGGAGTCGCGATAGCTCATAGGAGGTCACGCGCCCCCTTGCGTTGCGGCCATCGCATGATCTCGCCACGCTGGACGGTGGCGATCACGGTTTCGGTGAAGCTGTTGAGCGTCGCATATTCGGCAAAGAACCGGTCGAGCAGGGCACCGAGCAGGAAGACGCCGGACCCTTCGAACGCCTTTTCGTCGAACGTCACTTTGATTTCGATGCCGCGCGCGGCGTTGAAGCCGTTTTCCTGTTTCAGCCGGCGCACCAGCGGCTTGCTGGTAATGCTCTGAATGCCGCGGATCCGCCGTTCCGTTACGTGGTCGGACAGGTCGGCGAAGATCGCGATCATCTCCCGCAGCGCTTCCGCTCCGTCGCTCGGTGAGCGGTCGATCAGCCCCAGGTGATTGAGTGACAACAGGTTGATGAGCTTCCAAAGGATCGCGCCTGACGGTTCTTTCACCCGTTGCTTGCGCTCGAGAAATGCCAGCGATTCCCGAGGCTTCGTCGGGCCCGCGACGCAGGAAAGCGGCAGTTTGACGTCGTCGACGAGATAAAAGTCGGCACCGCTTTCCCCGACCGGCAGATGTTCGGTCAAATGTCGGTTGGAGACGTAGCAGCGTACGCTGAGTTCCTTCACCCGGTCGGGATCGTCGATCGTTGCCGGCTCGCGCAGAGACACGAACAGATCCGAACCGGTATAATGCGCCATCAATCCGTAGCGCCGCTCATTGTCCGTGCGCCGGCGCGGCAGGCGGCGAACCGTGTAGTACAGAGCATCGCGCACCGCGACGTTCGATTTCGGCGCTGAATAGAGCGGATAGACCCGAACCTTGTCGGAATTGCCGGGATAGTGCGCAAACACGTCGATCACCCGGTGCGGTTCGAAATCGAGATAGCGGCTGCGATCGGGAATCACATGATATTCATGGTCCTGACGCCGCACAGGCACCCGCCCGCAGGTCATTTCGAAAAGGTTGATGATCGGTACGGTGTGCAGCGCGAAATGGCCGGCATTCAGGACCGAGGCCAGGCGCGGCACGCTGTCATCGAATTCGAAGAGAATGTCGGTGGTCGGCGCATCGATCATGCGCAGCGCCCGCTGCAGCTTTTCCAGCCGGAATCCCAGGAACTTGCGGGGAAAGGCAAAGAAATCCCTCAGCAGTTCAAAGCCGGCAAAAATTCTGTCGTCGACGGGAAACAATTGCTCCTTCTCGTCGAAGCCGACTTGCTGCAGGCAATCCGGCTGCGCCGTGATGAACCGCGGATCGCCGAAACTGTCCAGGTAGCGAAAACTGATCCGCGTGCAATGCGCAAAGAGCTGTTCGTAAAGCGTGATCGCTTCGGCCTCGGGAGCGGTGATATGCATCGGCAAGACGTCGGCGGCGCATGCGCTGATCGGATTGGCCGCGATCTTCTCTTCCGGCGCGTCCTCGCCGAGCGGCGTCACGCGTCGGCGCATCGTGAGCCGCAGGCCGGCGCGGGTCCGGTCGGTGACTTCCAGGCCGAGTGCCTGCAGGGGAGCGGTCGAGGCATAATACTGTGCCTCTTCGATGTGGAACGGCCACAATGTCAGGTCGCCGCACAGCCGGAACCGGCAGGAAATCCGGCTTTCCCGTTCAATATAGGTGGCGTCGAGATAGGATCCGCTCTTATGCGTGATGCCCTTGGCAAGGTTCGGATCGGCATAGGGGGGAGCCGCCTGAACAAGCGCGACCGAGGGGATCGGGGCCAGGAAGTTGGGAAGCACCTGGTCGAGCAGGGCCTGGGTGAACTCGGCGAACTCGCTCTTCAGCTTCAACTGCACACGCGCTGCCAGGAAGGCGCTGCCCTCCAGCAGGCCGGCAATATTGGGATCGATCGATTCCCGCGTCAGCCCGCCGAGCCGTTCGGCGACGCCCGGAAACTCGTCGGAAAAGTCCGCGGCCCGTTCGTAGAGCAGCTCCAGTTCCCTGTTGTAGAATTCGAGAAATTCCCGGTTCATTTCAGCATCGCGAGTTTCGTCAGGCTGATCTTGCCGGTGCTGGTGTCGACATCAGCAATAAATTCGACCGGAACGTCGAGCGGCGCACAGACCATTTCCGCCGAAACGAGGAAGCGCACCTTCTGGTCGACATCGTCAAACTGTGTGTCGCGTTCGACTGCGAGTGTCTCGGTGCGAAGGCGCGGTTCGTAATGCGCGATCGCCGCGGCCAAATCCTTGCCGATCTCGCCGACGGCCTTGTCCTCGCTGGTCAGGTGCGCGACGTCGTACAATCCGTAATTGACGATGGATTTTTGCACATAATCCAGGTCATCGAGTTCCACCGTCGATCCGAGATCGATGGTGTTGAGCAGCGACACGAGGTCGATGACCAGGTCACGCCTGAGGGCGGTTTCATCGGCACCGCGCCGATAGGCGGATCGCCGGCCGGCCAGCACACGGTCGCCGCCATCCCGGATTTCAACCGATTTGGCGGAATCGCCTGCTTCGAAAGCGCTTCGGAAGGCGTACATCAGCGGCGCGGAAAACTTCTGGTCGTCTTGTTCGCTCGCCATCGTGCCGCGCCTTCCAGGGTTTGGGCCTGCAGCGACGGTCGAGCGGATCGGGCCACAGGATCAGGATCTTTCGGCGAGACCCTTGCCTCGGGCCGGTTACCGGACCGGGCCTTTGGTTGCGAAAGCCATGCACGATCCGTGCATGGCTTTCGAGTAGGACAGCAGGAAGCGGTCGGCAACGGGATCGCCGACCGGATCCGGATCAGCTGTGCTCTTTGTTGCCCGGAATATCCCAGCCGTGGGTTGCTGCCGGGCCGGCCGAGCCATCCTTCGTCTGTTCGGTATAGGTCGACTTCACCTTGCCGAAGTTCAGGCCAATGGTTTCCTGGACGCGGTCCAGACCGTCGGAGGCACCGCCCGTCTGGTAGGACGAGATGATGATGTCGTTCATCTCGATGACCAGGTATTCGACCTGGCTGTCGCCGCCGGCCTTGCGGACGACGAGTTTGCCGTCTGCAATGTGCTTGCCGTTACAGCAATGCTTCAGGATCGCCGGGGTCGACTTGTCGACATATTTCGAAAAGACGATGTCCTGAACGTTCACCTTGCCCGAACCGGAACCGCCGCCGAGGTGGGTCGTGCCGCTTTGCGACATACCCCAGGACCAGGACAGCACATCGATTTCATTCTTGTGCTTGTCGTCCTTGGCTTCGCCGTCGATGCCGTCGAGTTTGAGGAACATATCGCCTGCCATGGCAGTCTCCTTTTCTGTGTTGCATGCCGGTCACGCTTCGGCCTGCTTGGTTTGTTGAGGGAAAAAAACCCGCCCATCTCCGCACGTGCGATCCAAAACGGAGCGCACGAACTCTCTTAAACCTCTACTTCTTGTCTGCCGGCAGCCTGGAGACCAGGCTCATGCCGATATCCATGCCTTCCAGTTGGAAGTGCGGCCGCAGGTAGAATCGTGCCGAATAGTAACCGGGGTTTTCTTCGTCTTCGAAAACCTCGACTTTGGCGTCGGCCAGCGGACGGCGCGCTTTTTCGGCCGACGAGGAATTCCGCGGATCGCCATCGACATACTGGTAGATCCAGCTCTGCAACCATTTCTGCAGGTCTTCGCGTTCCTTGGTTTCCCCGATCTGGTCGCGCACCATGCATTTCAGGTAATGGCTGAAACGCGATACGGCGAACATGTAAGGCAGCCGCGAGGACAGATTGTCGGATGCGGTCGCTTCTTCGTTGTCGTATTTTTTAGGCCGGTAGATCGACTGGGCACCGATGAACGCCGCTTTGTCGGTGTTCTTGCGGTGGATCAGCGGCAACAGGCCGGATTTCGACAGTTCGGCTTCGCGCCGGTCGCTGATGGCGATTTCCGTCGGACATTTCTGGTCGACACCGCCGTCATCGGTTGGGAAGGTGTGCGTCGGCAGGTTGATCACCTCGCCGCCCGACTGCACGCCGCGGATGCGCACCGTCCAACCGTATTCCTTGAAGGCGCGGTTGATGTTGGCCGCCATCGGATAGGCCGCGTTCATCCAGGCGTATTTCTGGCCGTCGTGCCCGTCGGTCTCTTCTTCGAAGGCGAATTCCTCGACCGGAACCGACTTGGCGCCGTAGGGATCCCGCGACAAGGCACGCGGCATGCACAGGCCGATATAGCGGGCGTCCTCGGAATCGCGCAGCGATTTCCAGGCGGCGTATTCCGGGGTGTCGAAGACTTTGCTCAGATCGCGCGGATTGGACAATTCGTTCCAGGAATCCATGCCCATCAGCGTTGGCGAGGCCGCCGCGAAGAACGGGCAGTGCGAGGCCGAGGCGACTTTGGCGAGGTCGCGCAGCAATTGCACGTCCGGAGCGGAATGATCGAAATAATAATCGCCGACGAGACAGCCATACGGCTCGCCGCCGAGTTGGCCGAATTCTGCTTCGTAAAGCTTCTTGAAGAGCGGGCTCTGGTCCCAACGTGCGCCAGGGTAGAGGCGCAGATCCCGGTACAGATCATTTTTGGAGGTGTTCATCACCCGGATCTTCAGAGTGGCGTCCGTCTCCGATTCGAAGACCAGATAATGCAGGCCGCGCCAGGCGCTTTCCATTTTCTGGAATTCATCCGCATGCAGGATTTCGTTCATCTGCGCGGAGAGCTTTTCATCGAGGCGGGCGATCATCTCGTCGAGCGTGTCGAGCACGTCCTCCTTGATGAGGCTGCTGTCCTGCAGCGCCTGTTCGACGAGCGTCGAGACCGCATTCTCCACTTCCGTTGCAGCGCGCTCGCTGCGCGGTTTGAAGCTCTGCTTGAGAAGGTCGGAAAAGTCATCGGGCGAGCGGGTGCCGACTTCCGCTTCGGCTGCGCCCTTTTGTTCGAGTTCGGTAGCCATGAGCCGCCACATCCCTTCAGGTCGGTTAGGGTCCGGTTGCGGCCGGACCCGTTTGCATAAGAGTTACTCTTTATTGCCGTCTTCGGCGTCGCCGGCTTCGTCTGCCGTATTCGCTGCAATAGCCTCGTCGCGCTTTTCGTTCAGCGCCTGCATCAAAGCCGGATCTTTCAGGAGAGCCTTGATCTGGTCTTCCGCCGCAACCTTGC
>JANQQB010000102.1 GCA_028285165.1 Rhodobiaceae bacterium | reverse complement strand
GATGCGCCAGTTCCAGGTTGAAGGCGTCGGTATCGTGGAGGACCGGTGCGGTCGGGGCGGCGCCGTTGGCCGGCCCCGGCGCCTGCGGACCGCCGCCGTCCCCGTCCGCGCCATAGGAGAGGCCCAGGCGGTCTTCCTGGCTGCGGGTCGCGTTGGGCCGGGTGGGCAACGCGCGGTTCAAGGCTTCAAGCCGGTCTTCCAGCCAGTTCATTTCCCGAAAGCGGTCGTTGACGAGGCGTTCGCGGGTATAGACCTGGGGCGGCTCGACATAGATGCGCGCTTCGGCCGGCCAACGCCCGGTCACCAGTCCGCTGACATAGGTGCCGCTCTCGACGACGGATTGCAGGACGCCCGGCCGGGCCAGCCAGAAGAAACACACCACCAGCACCAAAGCGACAACGACCGGCATGCGTGCCAGGCCGGCCAGGGTGGCGGGGCCGTTTTGTCGGGCCCAGTCGACAGCATCCCGTGCAAGCGACGCACCGGGCGATTTGGGTCCGGGTTCCTGGGCATCGCTCATGCGGCATCTCCCTGAAGTCCGGCCTGTAGGGCTGTCTTCGGTCCGGTCCCGGCACACCGCTTTTCATGTGCCGCCAATACGGCCTCGACGGTCTGTTTGACGGTCAGACGGCAATACAGGGTCTCATCGACATCAAAGCGACCGGTCTCGAAATATTTGTTGCCGGGCGCACCGCCGCGGCAGAGATCGTAATACCCGCAAGTGCGGGCACACCGGCGGCGACCGGCTTCGATGTCGCGGCGCAGGCGGCGAAACGCGACGTTCGCCAGAAGCGCTTCGGGACCGCCTTCGGTCACGTTGCCGAACACAAAGTTCGCGTAGTGTCGGTCAGGCGTGCCGATGAGTTCGGGGCAGAACGTGCTCATGCCGCCGTCCTGCGCGATGGTCAGGATGGAGAGCGGGCGGTTCGGGGAATTGCCGCGCGCGGCATTGCCTTTTCCGGCAGCCGCGCGGACCTGCTCGAGCGCCCGCAGCCGGAACGGTTCGCCGGCCTTGGAATGCCGGGAAACGAATTCTTCGAGGAAACACCGGTAGCGGGTATCGACGCCCGGACGGTCGAGGCTGCTTTCGGCATGCGGGCCTTCGATCTCCTCGATGTTGAACCCGACACTTTGAGCGCCGAGGCCGACAAAAAAGTCGAACAGCCGGTCGGCTTCATCGAGCGAACGGTCAGACAGGACGGCAATAACATCGAACGGCATTCCTGCATCGCGAAGTCGGCCAATCCCCGCCATCGTGCGGTCGAATGTGCCGGCGCCCCGGCGGTCGACCCGATTGGCGTCGTGCAGGTCGCGCGGGCCGTCGACGCTGACGCCAATGCTGAAGTCACGACGGCGGAAGAGGTCGATCCAGGCGTCGTCGATCGGGATGGCGTTGGTCTGCACGCCAAAGCGCAGGCGCTGTCCGGCGCGCGCGCCGGCCTCCAGACGGGCACAGGCTGCATCCAGCCAGGCGACCGGCAAGGCAAGCGGTTCACCTGCATGCCATGCGACGGCCAGCGTATCCGGTGCCCAGCGACTTGCGAGAACGTTGCGGCCGATCGCATCGAGCACCCGGTCCGACATGCGTGTGACGTCGTCGCGGCCGCGGACGTAGCAATATCGACAGGCGATGTTACAGAATGCCGAACCCTGCAAGACCAAAAGATCGAGAGAAGATTCTTCCCAATACGCCATGATTTTTAGTAATTGTACCAATTATTGAAATTATCAAAAGTATTGTGGTTCAACCATTGCGCGATCCGATCGGAAATCGACCGAGATTCCTTTACGCTCTCGTTGAATGTATCAAGGCGATCGGCAATCTCTCCGCGTTTAGACGCGGCCGCATATGTTGCGCCTGCCAGCATCGCCAGAAGTACAACAAGTATTCGCCGCATAGCACGTACTCCTGCAATACAAAGACGTTAACACAGTCTTTACTTATAGCAACTCCTTAGTTCCCGCATGACGCACGAGACCTCACGACAATACTGTGAATTGCGGCAGACAATCCGGATCAATTCGTCCTTTCTGACGTGCACAAGGCAACAAAAAATCGCGACACCTGCGTGCCGCGATGGGATTGTGGATCGAGATCTATTGCGCGACGGAGACGGTCGAACGACCGATCAGTCCGCAGGCAGGTCAACTCTTTCAACCAGGCCTCGACATCCATCCGACAGGGAGGCCGCCTGATCCCTAAGGCAGGAAAAAATCTGCCCCTGTCCGACCTCTACGTCGGCGCAATGGGTGGCGATATCAGCGCTGCATTGCTGTTTGGCAAATCGAAGCCGTTCAAACACCATGTCCATGATGTCCGCGGTCTCGCCAAAGGCGATGTCGCAAGGTTCGCTCAGCTTGTCCTCATGTGCATAGAGACAAGAGGCGAGCCGTCCGTTGCCGGGAACCACGGCCGCGCAATGGGTGCCGATGTCGGTGCTGCACGCCTCCAGAAGGTCTTGCGCCCCAGCAGGCCGGTCGAACGCGACAGACGCGACCAGGGCAAAGCCGCCGGCACAAAGGGTCGTTGCAATCACTTTGTTCATTGAGCTGCGTCTCCCGTTCACGGCGTGACGATGATGTAAACCTGCGCGCCGTCACGAACCACCTGCTGGTAATAGACGCCGCCGCAATAATGGTACGGGCTGCGCCAGACGCAGCCGGCCGGCAAACGGCTGTAATAATTGTATCGTGCTGTCGTACGGCGTGCGGTCCGGCGGGACGTGCGGCGTGCTGTGCGCCGCACTGACCGGCGTGCCGGTTGGGCAACCGCGGGTGTGAAGAGCGTGACGGCACCGAGGGTCCGGACTGTCTCTGTCTCGGCTTTTTTTTCCGGAGCAACGTTCCATGTCAGGCCGACGCAAAAGGCGAGCCCGGCCAACCCGGCCACAATAAGGGAATGCTTCTTCATCCTATCCGTCCATCCCTGTCTTCGGAGATTGCACACGGTCGGGCGGGTGACCCGTCCGGATTCGTTCGGGTTCGCCGGCCTTGCCTCCGGCGTCGCGTTCTTTAGAACTTCCAGGCCGCGCCGATTGTGCCGTAATCCGATTTGAACCGGTTGGTGGTCGTCACGTCGCGAAGATATTTGCCGACCACAACGAGCTTGCCGCCTGCGAATTTCGGCGTCCAGAAGAAGCCGGGACCAATGCCGAAGGCTTCGCCCTTGAAGTCACCAAGGCGTGCGCCGGAGCCGCTGTCGCCGCCGACCTGGCGGTAATAATAGGCCCGGGCACCGACCGCGAAGGTCTCCGAAAGGAACTGGCTGGCCGTGACGTCGAGATGAAATTCCGGGCCGGTCCGGTAGTCAGTATCCGGATTGCGCCGGTTGATCAGAATCCCCGGCGCGAACGATATCTCGGTGCCGGTGTTTTGGTTGAAATAGGTGAGCGCCGCGGACGTGTCGAAACCCCAGTAGTTTCGACCGATATTGACGACCTTGTCGGGATCGTACGCTCCGGTGGGTGCATAGATTGTCTGAGCGAACCGCACATGAAAGTCACCCGACTTCCAGTTCAATGCGAGCGGTGTGATCGCGCTGTCGGCGATGTTATATGCATCCTGGCTGGCGCTGAACGCGTTGCCCATGGGCCCGATGATGGTTGCGGCAAGGTCCACCTGACCGAACGGCACGAGCGCCCCGATCGTGTAGGTCAAGTCCTCGATCGGCGTTTCGAACGTATAGGACAGCCCGGCGATCTTCAGCACAAGATCGACGTCGATGCCGACATTGACGGCGCCTTGAAGAACGGCCGTTCCGACATTTCCCGACTGGATGAAAAGACCGCCGCTCGCCGTCAGACCCGGTTGCGGCGAAACCGCAATCAGAAGGTCACCGGCGCTGCCAGGCAGGTACAAACTTGCGGCACCTTCCGCGGCCCACGCATCGTCGATCGTCAGAGTTGCAGCGACCCCAACGGCGAGTGCGGACGCCGCACCAAAACAAACCCTTTTCCACGTGTTTCGCCTCGCCATCCGTCCACCTCCCCGCACTAAGGGTCCGGATTTCGCTGGCCGCACATCAAGCGGTAGCGAAACTCCCGCATACATCCTGAGGTTAGCATCCCAATACGTCAACACCTTGACGGTGTCGATCGCAGGCGTTTTCGCCAAGCAGGTTGAATAGACCAGAGATTTCAGCGCGCTATCACTTCGACACACCACTCGGGCGGTCTATTGCGCACGGGTTCAGAAGTTGAACCGCAGTCCGAAACTGCTGCGCGGTCCCTTTTCCGGATCATCCCAGGTGTCGCGATAGATAATCGTATCGCCCTTGCGGTATTCGTACTGGTTGACCAGACCGCGATCCGGGTCGTCGATCCGACGCTGATCCTGGCGTGTCGCGCGGCTGGGGGCCTTGCCCGGCAGGTAGTGGCGGTCGCGCGGATGAATGAAGATTTCGCCGAAACGATCCTTGTCTTTCGCCTGCTCGGACTCCGCGGCCACAGCCGGAAGCGGACATAGCGCGGCTGAGAGGCTTATCGCGACAAGGAATGCGGCCGTTCGGGACTTGCCGACATTTTTCGGATCGTTCGGCATGGTGCGCCTCTCTTGTCCTTGCTGTTCGTGTCGGGTGACAGACAGTGTTCTGTCATGGCATGATCAACCCAACGTTTCATTGACTCGGATCATAGGGGCGTCGGGTGAGCAGGCCAACATGGCCGTTACGGATGGCAGCCTTCCTGGTGCTGGCAGGAATGGGCTCTGCTGGTCCGTCCGGTCCGGCGGCAGCCAATCAGGGGGCATTCATGGCGGCCGACGGCAAACCGCTCATTGCGGATGAGCATTCCATCAAGTGCGAAGCCGGCGAGATCCCGAACATCAGCACCAAACGCCTCGCACACTGCGATTCAGCGCGGGTCGTCGAAGTGACCCATGACGGCGTCACCGAACAGGCGATCAAGTTTACGATCCGGCCCTTCGACAAACGCATTTCAGACGGCATTCGCGCCGAATTGCGGGATCTGCATGAAGCGGTCAACGGCGAGGAAACCTGGTATCGGCTCTCGACCCTGCTTCCGCGCGACTTCGCCATCGATTCCCCGCATCGGCTCGTACTGGCCCAGTGGCATGAAAGGGTGCGCGACGGCATGGACAGTCTGCGCCCGCCGCTGTCACACCGGTTGTGGAACGGGCGCTTCGTGGTCACGTTGTGGAATGCGGAACGGATTGAAAAGAACGGGATCGAGGGGGATGGCGAAATCCTATTTGACATGCCGGCCCTCGAACGCGGCGTCTTTTACGAGCACGTCTACCGGATCCGGTGGTCGGCGGGCGATGATGGCGCCATCGACGGGTGGCTGCGCACCTGTGCGCCGCGGCCGGGACCCTGCGCCTCCGAATGGAAGAAAACCCTGACCTACCGCGGAGCGACCGGGTATCCGGACGACCAGGTCGCCGGCTATTATTTCAAGTTCGGGCTCTATACGGTGACGGATTTCGAGGTTCCGTTCGTCGCCTATCACAAGGGCTACAAGTCCGGCGCGACGGCCGCCGATGTCGACGCCGACGACCCGGTTTTTTCAGAGCGGTAACGCCAATAGACGGCGCGCCAATGCCGATCCCTCTATGGATTGAGCGGGCTCAGCACGGCACCCGTGCGGCGCCGGGACAGGCGATACTCCCTGCCGGCACGCAACCCGGTGCGCAAACGTTTTATTCCAAGAGCCAATTGCCGGCGATGCTCGGCTTCGGAAAGGGTATCCGCCTGGTTCTCCGACGCGTAGACGGCTGCCTGCGCCGCAGCGATGACATCGACAAGGCCGGTATCTCCGGCGCGACGCGCAAGGTCAGCCAGTCCGCTTGCCGGCCCATAGTGAACGAGCCAGGCGCGCATTGCCGTGTCGATGTCGGATGGCGATGCCGATGCGATCCGCGAAAGCACGTGCCGAAAAAGGACCGGTTCGGAAACAGCACGTCTCCGGCGGCGTTCGTCAAACCAGGTTTTCAGGCGCCGCCAATACAGGATGAACGGCAGGACCACCAATACCACGCCGCCAAGAAGCGCCAGGAGCCAAACGGGACGGTCGGTCTCTCGTCCTGCCGATCCCGGAGCGGGCGCAACCGCCAGCGCGATGGCGGGTAAAGAAGCCCGTTCGATTTGGCCGGTCCGCGTGTTCCACCACGCCAGTTCGATCGCCGGAAGCACAAAATCACCGTCACCCTCAAAGACGTAGGTCACCGTCTCGGTGCGCGTCGACCGGACCGGCCCGCCCCGCTCGCCCGGCTTTTCATCGACGACCGGCGGCGCCGCCAGAACCGACAGGGCCGGATTGTCGGGAATTCCCTGAAAGGGAGGCAGAAACAGGGCCGGCATGCCATCGAGCGCAGCCGTGACCGTGCGCACGACGGCGCTGCCCGGCATCAAATCCGTCGTCTCCCCGTCCACTGTCTGATCGAGGGACAACGCCGTGCCGGAAAGGAAAGGATCGAGTGTCTCAGCGCCGTCCGGGACCGTGCCCTCAAATCGGATCGGCGGCACATCAAGCCGGACACGCAGCGGGTCGCGGGTCTCGGGATCGGCGTAGGTCACGTCGATCCCCTCGTTCGCCATCTCATAGCCGGCTGCGACCATCGGATAGAGCCGATAGCTCCTCGAGATGCCCGACCATTGTGCGCCGTCGATGCGCTCGCTGGTCGGGAACGAGGATCTCGGTGGCAGACGGGTGACGACGTCGCGCATTTCGAAGGACGGGAAGACCGGCGGTTTCGGGAACCATGTCGGACCGAGCACGGTAAGCCTGACCGTCACCGGCTGGCCGATCGTCACCGATTGCGGATCCACGTCGATCCGCACAATCGGTCCCGCGCCGGTATCCTGTGCCCTGCCGACAGTCGCAGAGACAACCAGCACACTGCACAGGAGCAGGAACCGGACCGTCATTGCCGGCTTCCTCCGGCGGCCGATCGGGCGGCTTCCTGGGCAAACTTCGTCTTCAGGAAATCCGCGACCCTTGTATCGACCATGCGCATCCACTTTTCAGCGGACTGGAACTCGACACGATCGGCCTCTGAGACCACCATCTCAAAGCCGCCTTCCGCCTGTTTGTCGAAGACGACCGCATCGGCGCCGGCCTCGTGTTCCGTGCGCCGGTCGGATTGTTCGCGGACGCGTTCAAGATAAGCCAAAATCCGGCGCGCCGTTTCCAGATTGGTACGGATCCGGTCGTCGTCCGGTTCCTCGCGCGCCGCCTGTTCGAACGAGCGGACGGCGCCGGCATAGTCGCGGCCGCGGATCTGGGCAAGGCCGCGATTGTAGAGACCGAGCGCGCTTTCGACTGCCGAAAAGGCCTCGGCCGCGGCCGCATACCGGCCGGCGCGATAAAGCGCGAGCCCCTTCCACATGGGATCTTCGAACAGGGCGCCGGCCCGGATATAATCCTTGCGTTCGTAGGCGAACCGGCCCTGCTGGTCGCGGGTAAAAAACCAGTCGGTCACCGTCTGGCGCACCGATCCTTCAATCACGGCATCCGCCTGGTCGGCATAGGTGATGCGTTCGCCCGAGGCCTGCGACCAGGCCGCCTCCTGGCCGGACGCGAGAAGCATCGCGGCCACCAGCCATGAGGCCGCATGCGGGCGCCAGCCTTTTCGGAACCAGAAGAGACACAGGATTGCCGCCGGCCAGATCAGGAGGTAGCCGCGGTCCTGCCAGCGTGCATCGTCCTCGGCATCGCCCGCTGCCCGAAGCGCCGATTCCATACGTCGCTCGATTGCGCGAATGTCGGCATCGCCGAGCCCGGCCCGCACGACGGTAACGCCGGCCCGACGCAGGCGGTCGAGTTCGGAAGGATCGACCGCTGCCCGCACCCTGTTGCCGTCCGGCCCGGTTGCGAACGTGCCGTCCGGCAGGGTGACCGGACCGCCGGTTTCGGTACCGATGATCAGCGCGGCAAGGCCGGGCGCGTTCGGCGCGCGGGATGCGGCTTCGAACGCCGGCACATGCTCGGCGTCGATGCCTCCGGTCACGAACACAATGCTGCCCGGTGTCTCAAGACCGTCCAGAAGGGAGATGGCGACGTCCAGCGCCGCACCGGCATCGCGGCCCGGTGTCGGCAGAACTTCCGGCGCCAGTCCGTCGAGAAACGGCTGGATCAGGTCCGGGTCCTCGGTGGGCGGCAACACTGTGTGGGCCGTGCCCGCATAAGCCACAAGCGCCGTGCGTCCGCCGGCACGCAAGGTGGCCAGATCCCGGATCTTCATGCGCGCCCGGGTGAGCCGATCGGGCTGCACATCCGTAGCGTAAACCCGGTCGGAGAGTTCAAGGACAACGACCATCGGCGCGGTTTCGGTGACAAACAGATCGGGCATTCGGGTCCAGGCGGGTCCGGCCGCGGCCAGTGCCAGCAACAGGA
>JANQQB010000079.1 GCA_028285165.1 Rhodobiaceae bacterium | reverse complement strand
TTGTTCGTGTGTGTTGACGACCACGTCGGTCACACCCGGATTGATTGCCGATAGCACGCTGCCCGATCCGACCACGACCATGTCGCATCCCAGAACCAGGTCCGCCGTTCCGGCCGCGACCCGGATGGCACTGATATCCTCCGGCTTCGGCGCGATCCGCATATGGCTCATGACCGCGCCGCCCTTCTGGGCGAGCCCTGCCATGTCGATGATGCCGCAGCCCTTGCCTTCCAGGTGCGCGGCCATGCCGAGAACGGCGCCGACGGTCACCACGCCGGTGCCGCCGACCCCTGTGATCAGGATGCTCTTTGAGGTGGTCAGATCCGGGATCGCCGGTTCAGGAACGGTCTGCGCATCGTCGGCTGTGCCCTCTGCCGGGGTCGCCTTTTTCAGCTTGCCGCCATGCACGGTCACAAAGCTCGGACAGAAGCCGTTGATGCAGGAAAAGTCCTTGTTGCAGGTGGACTGGTCGATCTGGCGCTTGCGTCCGAACTCGGTCTCGACCGGCTGGATGGCCACGCAATTCGACTGCACGCCGCAATCGCCGCAGCCTTCGCAGACCTGTTCGTTGATCACGACGCGTTTGTCGGGATCCGGAAACAGGCCGCGCTTGCGTCTGCGGCGCTTTTCCGCCGCACAGGTCTGGTCGTAGATCAGCACGCTGAGGCCGCGCACCTGCCGCAGGCCCTTTTGCACCGTGATCAATTCCGAGCGGTGGTGGATCGCGGTATTGGCCGGCCAGGAATAGGTCGCGTCGTACTTGTCCGGTTCGTCGGTCACGATGGTCACACGCCGGGCCCCTTCGGCTGCCACCTGGCGCGCGATTTCGTCGACGCTGAGGCTGCCTTCATGCGGCTGACCGCCGGTCATCGCCACGGCATCGTTGTAGAGGATCTTGTAGGTGATGTTGGCGCCGGAGGCCTTGGCCGCGCGGATCGCCAGGATGCCGGAATGGTTGTAGGTGCCGTCGCCGAGATTCTGGAACACGTGATCGCGCTTGGAGAAATGGGATTCGCCGATCCAGTTGGCGCCCTCGCCGCCCATCTGCGTATAGCCTTCCGTGGACCGGTCCATCCACTGCGCCATGTAATGGCATCCGATGCCGGCATAGGCGTGCGAGCCCTCCGGCACGATCGTCGAGGAATTGTGCGGACAGCCGGCACAGAAATACGGGATCCGCACCGCGACGTTTTCCGTCGAACGCAGCACTTCCTGGGCGTCCCTCAGAATGCCCAGCTTGTCGCCCAGATCGTTGTTCGGCGCGAACTTGATCAGCCGTTCGCCGATCGCAATCGCGATTTCGTTGAGGTCGAGCGCCGCCTTGGAGGGAAACAGCACCTGTCCTTTCTCGTCGTGTTTGCCGACGATCGCCGGAGCATTGGCCGTCCCGTAGAGTATGTCCTTGATCTGCGGCTCGATGATGCCGCGTTTTTCCTCAACGACGATGATCAGGTCGAGACCGTCCGCAAAGCGGCGGATCCCGTCCGATTCCAGCGGCCAGGGCACGGCCACCTTGAAGAGCCGCAGGCCGAGATCGGCGGCGCGCACTTCGTCTATCCCCAGGGCATCGAGCGCCTCCTGGACATCGAGCCAGCTTTTGCCGGTCGACACGATACCGACCTTCGGCGATCGGCCGCCGGAATGCACCAGCCGGTCGAAGCCGTTGGCCCTCAGAAAGGCCATGACAGCCGGCAGTTTGTAGTCGTGCAGCCGCGCTTCCTGGTCGAGGATCGGATCGGCGGGACGGATGTTGAGCCCGCCCGGCGGCATTGCAAAATCGTCCGGTATAACCAGCGAGACACGGCCCACGGATCCGTCAATCGACGCCGTGGATTCGATATTGTCCTTGACGCATTTGAGCCCGGCCCATGTACCGGCAAACCGGGACAGTGCCCAGCCCGACAAGCCGAAATCGAGAACTTCCTGCACGCCCGCCGGATTGAAGATCGGGATCATGGCGTCCATGAAAGCGAATTCGGATTGGTGCGCCGTGGTCGAGGATTCAGCCGTATGGTCGTCACCCATAAGGGCGATCACGCCACCGTTCGGCGACGTGCCGGCGAGATTGGCATGGCGCAGCACATCGCCACTGCGGTCAACGCCCGGACCCTTGCCGTACCAGATGCCGAAAACCCCGTCGAAACGGCCCTCGTTGCGCATTTCGGCCTGCTGGGTTCCCCAGAGCGCTGTGGCGGCAAGGTCCTCGTTGAGGCCGGCCTGAAACACCAGATCCTGCTTCGACAACAATTCCCTTGAGCGCCAGAACTGCTGATCGAGCCCGCCGAGCGGCGAACCGCGATATCCGGTCACATAACCGCCCGTATTGAGGCCGGCCTGCCGGTCACGCTCCTTCTGCATCAGCATCAGGCGGACCACCGCCTGGGTGCCGGATACGAAGACCCGATCCGCCGATAGGTCGTATTTGTCGGAAAGGGAAACCTTGCGGGTGGCCATCCGGTGCTCCTGTCGCGACCGGGATCGCCCCGGTCCTTTGCGCCCATAAAGAGAGCGCTCGGACGGCACGGTCAACCTTGGAACATTGTGCGCCGCAACACGGTCATGGCGCGAAGATCGGCCGGCCCGGCCTATCGGTCTGCGACCACTGTCCCTCAGGGGGCAATCGGTCGCAGACCGGTTTGCCGGTCAGGCCCCGGCGCCGCCCCGGTTCAGGCGGCGCGAACGGTGTCCAGGAAACGTGCCATTTCCGCTTTCAGGAGATCGGCCTGTTCCGCCAGGCCATCGGCCGAGGCGAGCACCTTGCCGGACGCGGCGGACGCTTCCGTTGCGGCGTTCTGAACCTCGGCAATCGAACCGCTGACCTCGCCGGTACCCGTCGCGGCCTGGTGCACGTTGCGGGCAATTTCCTGGGTTGCCGCCGATTGTTGCTCGACGGCGCTGGCGATGGCGGTGGCGATCGTGTTCAGGTCGCCGATCGAAGCTGAAATCGTCTCGATGGCTTCCGCCGATTCCACTGTCGTGGACTGGATGGCCCCGATCTGGCTGGCGATCTCGGTGGTCGCCTTGGTTGTCTGCTCAGCGAGCGTCTTGACTTCCGAAGCCACCACCGCGAACCCGCGTCCGGCCTCGCCGGCCCTGGCCGCCTCGATCGTTGCGTTGAGGGCCAGCAGGTTGGTCTGTTCGGCAATGTCCTGAATGATGCCGACAATGTTGCCGATCTTGTCCGCGGCTTGAGACAGCGCGCTGACCTTTTCGATGGTCCCGCGCGACTGGACGACCGCCTGGTCCGACATTTCAGCGGATTGCGTGACCTGTCGCCCCACTTCTTCGACCGACGAGGCCAGCTCTTCCGTCGCCGAGGCGACGGTCTGCACGTTGGACGATGCCTGTTCGGAAGCGGACGCGACATTCGTCGACTGCCGCGAGGTTTCCTGTGAAGTCGAAGCCATGAGCTGGGCGGCATTCTGCAATTCGGCCGCCGTCCCCGATACGGTATCGACAATCGATCCGACGGTCCGTTCGAAGTCGGACGCCAGGTTCGCCATGGCGGCTTTCTTGTCCTGCTCGGCCTCCGCCTTTTGCGCCTCCTGATCTGCTTCGAGGGCACGGCGGGCGACCGCATTTTCCTTGAACACACCGACGGCGGCGGCCATCTGGCCGATTTCATCACCGCGACCGCTGCCGTAGATCTCCGACTCCAGGTCGCCATCGGCCAGGCGTTTGGCCGCCGCGACGAGGCGTTTCAGCGGCGCCGAAACCAGGAGATGTGTCATCACACCGAGCAGCACGGCAAACAGGGCCACACCGATCCCGCCGAACAGGGAGATCATCTGGACCTGTTCGAGATCGGCCTGTTGTTCCGCCGCGATCCGCGCCTGATCGGAACCGAGAGCCGACCGGATGCCGGAAAGGCTCGCCACCACCGATTCGATCGTCCGGACGCTTTCGCCGGTCAGCTCCATGGCCCGCGCCAGGTCAACGGTCATGGGGTCCCGCATCAGCGTGATTTGCCGCTCGGTATAGGCGTCGAGCCACACGCGCCACAGATCGGCGGCCTCGTCCAGCTTCGGTTTCTGGTCCGACGCGACGCGGTCGAGTGCACCCGCGACAGCCGCAAATCCGGCTTCCACTTCACCCGTACCGGCTTCGAGGCGCTCGACCCAGTTCCGATCACCGGTCAGAAGGAAATTTTTCATCGCTGCAACCTGATTGGCCAGCGCAATTTCCAGGCCGCTGGTCTCACGAATGGCCGATTGCAGGGCGCCGTTCTTTTCGACCGCCGTGATGGTCGTCACCGATTGGGTATAGGCGACAATGTTGGACGCGATGCTGATCAGCGCAACGAGGGCAAGGGCGATGAGGCCCTTCGCCGTCATCGATAAAGAAGTGGTCATGTGTGCCCCCTCAAATGCCGGCCGCGCGACGACGGGCGGCTTCGGTCAGATTGATTTCAGCCGTAACCGCGCCGATCGGCGTCTTCGCATCCCGATCCGTTACGGTCATGTTGACCTGGACGCGCCAGATTTTCATGCCGTCATCCCATTCGGGTTCGTCGACGAAGACGGTCGTCGGCCCCACGGGATAGGTTTTCTGGAATTTTGCCTCGTCGCCTTGCCAGAAATCGCTCGTGATCGAGGACTGACCGACATTCAGGCCCTTGTTGTCCATGATGAAGAGCTCGACGAACAGGCCGAGCGACTGGCCCTGGATTCGCGTCAGATAGACGGAAAGCGGATTCGACAATGTGGCGGCAATCAGCGGCTTGTCGTCCGCCTCGCGTTCGGCGCGCCATTGCTGGTCGAGTGCCTCGATCTGTGCCGATGAAAGATTTCCCAGGCGGGCATTTTGCGAGTTGATCGCCAGGCGCACAATGTCGGCGCTTGCCCATTCGCGCACCGATTCGATCAGCGCCGGGGTTATCAGGTCGGCGGCCCTCGGCGTCGCGCTGAATTGATTGGCATGTGCTGCACTGAACATCGCAACGTAGCAGCACAACGCTGTCGTCATAACACGCCGTAACATAGGCACCTCCCCCACACTCAGAACTGTTTCGGGAGGTACAGGTTGTGGGTTAATACTTAGTTGAAAATAACACAGGTATTGCGCACCCAAAACGGTCAGCGCCACTCGGATTTTCGCCCGGATCCATTTGAAGCTCTTGATTTTTTGCCGACAGGTCGATCATCTGACCGGCAAGTCCAATCCGACACCCGTACATACCGGCATCACGCCAGCTTTAGGAAAACTACCCATGTCTTGGATCCAGACAATTGCCTATCCCGATTCCGCCGGCCGATTGAGGACGTTGTATGACCGGGTCAAGGGTCCGGACGACAATGTCGACAACATCATGATGGCACACAGCCTGCGGCCCCACACGATGGAAGGCCACATGGCCCTCTACAAATATGTGCTGCATCATTCGGGCAATACGGTGCCGAAATGGTTTCTGGAGACCATCGGCGTGTGGGTGTCGATGCTGAACGCCTGCGCCTATTGCGTTGACCATCATTTCGCCGGTCTCAAGCGCCTGCTCGGAGATGACAGTCGGGCGGAGGCAATCAGAACAGCGCTTGCCGCAGGGCATCCGGCTTCGGCACCGCTTGAGCAAAGGCAGATTGTCGCCCTCGACTATGCCGAGACGCTGACCCGCGATCCGTCCGCCGTCACGCAGCAGATGATCGAATCCTTGCGCACGGCCGGTTACGACGACGGCGAAATCCTGGAGATCAACCAGGTGACCGCCTATTTCAGCTACGCCAACCGCACCGTGCTGGGCCTTGGCTGTTCCACCGAGGGCGACATTCTCGGCCTGTCGCCGAACAATTCCGACAACCCGGACGATTGGGCGCATACCTGAACGCAAAGGTTACAGAATACCGGGCAGCCACGTGACCAGGTCCGGAACCAGCCACAGCACGCCGAGCATGGCGACCTGCAGGCAAACGAACGGCACGATGCCCCGATACAGGTCGACCGTGCGCACGCTGTCCGGGGCAACCCCGCGCAGATAGAACAGGGCAAACCCGAACGGCGGCGTCAGGAACGAGGTCTGCAGGTTGATGGCGATCATTACGCCGAGCCAGACCGGGTCGATGGTCTGGCCGTCCGGCCATTGCATCTGCAGCAAAACCGGCGCGACGACCGGCACGACGATGAACAGGATTTCCAGAAAATCCAGGAAGAAGCCCATCACGAACATCAGCGCCATCACCGCCAGCACCGCGCCGAACGTCCCGCCCGGCAATGACAGCAGAAGGCCTTCGATCGCCTCATCTCCGCCGAAGCCGCGAAACACGATGGCAAAGAGCCGTGCCGCAATGACGATCATGAAAATCATCGCAGTCAGCATCAGCGTCGTTTCCAGCGTGCCGGCAAGCACTGAACGGCCGTCATCGCCCGGCGCGCGGGCAATCGCCCGCAAGGCCCGCAAGAGACCCCAGCCGACCAGCGCCGTCAGCGCAAACGAAACCGCAATGGCGACGCCGTCGGCAAACGGAATGCTGTCGCGCTGCAGCCGCAAGTCGAACAGGGCAGCCAGTGCGACGAGCGCAAAGGCGCTTGCCGCAGCCAGTAGCGCCGGACGCGCAGCACTCGGATCGAGGCGCGCCCCGGCAAGCAGCAGCGCCCCGAGCGCGCCGATACCGGCGGCCTCGGACGGCGATGCGAGCCCCCCCAGAATCGAGCCAAGCACGGCAACGATCAGCATCAGCGGCGCAACCAGAATGCGGAAGGTCCGGCCCAGAGATACCCGCGACGCCCGATCGGCCGGATTTCGGTGCGGCGCGCGGGGCGCCTTGCCCGGAAAGGCCAGCGCGTAGAGCATCTGGTAGGCGGCATAGGAGCCGGCGAGCAGCAGTCCCGGCACCAGTGCGCCGGCAAAGAAGTCGCTGACCGACACCGTATCCGGGGAAAAGATGCCGGCGGAGAATTGCGCATTCTGGTACGCCGTCGACATCTGGTCACCGAGCAGGATCAAGACGATCGACGGCGGGATGATCTGGCCGAGCGTGCCCGATGCGGCGATCGACCCGGATGCAAAGGCCGGGTCGTAACCGCGCCGGATCATGATCGGCAGGGACAGGAGCCCCATCGTCACCACTGTTGCCCCGACAATCCCGGTCGAGGCGGCCATCAGCGTGCCGACGGCCGTGACCGAAATCGCAAGGCCGCCGGGCACCGCATCGAACAGGTCTGCGAGCCCGGCCAACAGGTCTTCGGCCACGCGGGAGCGTTCAAGTGCCACGCCCATCAGAACGAAGAGCGGCACCGCGACCAGCACCTCGCTTGTCATGACGGAAAAGATCGCTGGCGGAAACGCCGTCAGGAAGGCCGTGTCGAAGACGCCGGCCGCAACGCCGAGGCCGGCAAAGACAAGACTTGTGCCGGCCAGCGTGAAGGCGACAGGAAACCCGGCAAGCAGCGCCGCGCAGAGACTGACCACCAAGAGCAGGCAGAGAAGGTCCTGTCCGTCCATGCGACTAGCCGGACCTCCGATTGGCCCGGACGCCGCCCGCCCCACGCACGTGTCCGTCAGGCACTGCCATGGCCCTCGCCTTCCGGGCTCCGGATCTTGAGAACCGAGCGGATCGTCAGCGCGATGGCCTGCAGCCCGAGCAGGACGGCGAAGACCAGGATCACGCTTTTTAGCAGGAAGATGCCCGGCAGACCGGCGACTTCCCGGGATCGCTCCAGAACCGCCCACGACGTCGCGACATAAGGCATAGCCAATACGAAGGTCAGAATGCAGAAGGGCAGGAGCAGAACCAGCGCGCCGATCAGGTTCACCACGGCCTTTTGGCGGGCATCCGCGTTTCGGAAGAACAGATCCACGCGAACATGCCGGTCCCGGGCCAGCGTAAAGCCGGCACCGAGGAGAAACAGGATGCCGTTCATGAACCAGATCGATTCCTGCAACGGGATAAATCCGATCGCATAGACGTAGCGCAACAAGACGACCGCGCCCTGGGCAAGCGCCATCGCGAGCGCCAGTCCCATGACGAGGCGGCCCACGATCCCGTTGATCCGATCGATTCCGTCCGCGATCTGCGATAGCTGGCGCATTATGGGTGTTCTCTCATCGCGCCTTCTTATCGCATGTCTGCAAAGGGCGCGAACCGGAACCGCGCGTGCGGGCGCATGGGCGGTCACATCCGGCGAAACGCTTCCGCCAGCAGATCGAACACGTGCCGCACGCGCCGGCTGGTCCTCAATTCCCGGTGCGCCACCAGCCAGGTCGGGACCGGTATCGGCGGCAGGCTCGGCAGGACCTGTTCAAGGCCCGGCGTCATTTCGGCAATCTCTTTCGGCAAAAAGCCGATGCCCAAACCCTGCTGCATCAGCGCCCGGCTCAGCGTTCCGCTCGCCGTGTTGATGTTGAAATTGGCGCGCGTGACCGACAGGCCGAGCGAGGCCATGACCGGAATCAAGCGCTCAGGATTGTCGACACCAACAAAATCGGCATCGCTCAGATCCGCCGGCGTTTGTGGCCGTCCCTTCAGATCGAGATAATCAGAAGAAGCATAAAGGTGTGCTGTCGTCTCGTGGACCAGTTTGGCGAACAGTTCCGGGTGGTCCGGACGAGCGTGTCGGATGGCGATATCGGCTTCGCGGCGCTGAAGGTCGCTCATCTCGTTCGACGTCACCACATCGAGCACAATGCCGGGCGCCGTCTGTCGAATTTTTTCTAGCGCCGGCGGCAAAAGAAGGGTCGCCATCATATTGGTTGCCGAGATGGTCACGGACCCTTCGACAGCCTGTGATTGGCCGGAGGCCATAAGGGATATCCGGTTTGCCGCCTCGCCCATGGCCCGGAAGTGGTCAAGCAGATCGAGGCCCGCTTGTGTTACCGCCAGGGATTTCCCGACCCGCTCGAACAGCGTCACGCCGAGTTCCGCCTCAAGGGCGGCGACCTGGCGACCAAGGGTCGGCTGGGTCAGGTTGAGGGCGCGCGCAGCCGCCGATAGCGACCCTTCCTCGGCGGTAACGAGAAAGGCGCGTGCCTGATTCCAATCAAAGGTGATGCCCTGCCATTCCATGCATTTTCGTATATCGGAAAGACGGTTTTCGGCAATTTATTTATGAAGAACGCATGGATAGATGCTCCCTGCAAACGAGGAGCATCTACCCATGCACATCATCAGGCGGCTTGCTTACGCCACCGGCACACCGCCGGCGGCGGCACGAAGCGAACAGAAGCCGAAACCGACCGCCGACCCGCGTCAGACCGACGAGACGATACCCGTCTGTGCCCATTGGTTCGGGTCTTGGCATTTTTCGGTAAGGCGCCGTGCCTTCAGTTCCAACGAACTGGGCGGGGTTTACGACAACGAAGCAGACGTGTGGGATGCGCGGCTGGAACGTCTCGGCGTCGCAGACGCATACCAGACCCTGTTGCGCAAACTCGTTGCCGGTGACGATCCCGCAACGGGCTCCAGACCCATGCGGGTTCTCGATGCGGGTGTTGGAACCGGTGCGCTGTCCCTTGCGCTCGGACACGTCCTGCACCGTCCCATGCGTGTCGCCGGCATCGACCTTTCCGACCGCATGCTCGACCAGACGGGACGCCATCTGTCGCGGGCCGGCATCGATCACGTCCTGCAACGGGCCAACATCACGGAACTGCCCTTTGAGGACGGTGTGTTCGACATCGCCATGACGGCGCATGTGCTCGAACATCTGCCGGACCCTCGTGCCGCCTTGCGCGAAATGGTCCGGGTTCTGAAACCCGGCGGCCTTCTGATCGCCTGCATGACACGCCGCTCATCGCTCGGCGCCTATGTCCAGTGGAAGTGGCACACCCATCAGGTCTCGCCGGCCCAGGGCAAAAAATGGCTTCGCGATTGCGGGCTGCGGGCTGTCCGGGCTGTCCCGTTCGAGAAAGGCACAGCCTGCCGGAAAATGAGCATCGCCTTCACCGGGCGACGGCCGATCGACAACGTCATCCCAACCAATGAGACACGGAAATGGAACTGACAGCACACCCCTCATCTCATGCCAGCGACCATACCTTTTGGGACCGGATCGCCGAGCGCTATGCGAGACAGCCGATCGCGGACCAGGCGGCCTACCAAAGAAAACTGGAGGTCAGCCGAGAGTACTTCCGACCGGACATGAACGTCCTGGAATTCGGTTGCGGCACCGGCGGGACCGCGCTTTTGCACGCCCCTTATGTGAATCACATTCATGCCACCGACATCTCCCCGCAGATGATCGCGATCGCCGAGACGAAGCGCTCGGAGGTCAAGACACAAAACGTCCAGTTTGAGGTCGGTGCAGTCGAAACACTCTCTGTTGCGGACGGATCTCTTGACGTCGTGCTGGGCCTCAGCATTCTCCACCTGCTGGAGGACAAGGAGGCCGCGATCGCCAAGGTCCATCGCATGCTCAAGCCCGGCGGAGTGTTCATCAGCAGCACGGCGTGCCTCGGAGACACGATGAAGTATTTCAAGCTCATCGCACCGATCGGGCACGCCCTTGGCCTGATACCGATGGTCAAGGTGTTTACTTCGGACCACCTGAAGACCGCACTGGCGGCAGCAGGCTTTGAAATCGAACACGCCTGGCAGCCCGGCCGGGGAAAGGCTCTTTTTGTCGTTGCAAGGAAGCAGATGCCGTCATGACCCTCGGCGTGCCGGACCGTCCGCGTTATGACGCTGATCGCGCCGCGCTCCTGAACGCGGCCGACAGCGCATCGAGCGCCTTGCGCTTCGGGCCATTTTCGCCCCGGGTATGAAGAACGATCGGCAGCCGCGGCAAATCGGGCAGCCCCAATTCGGGACCGACGTCACGGGCACCGAGCGGCAGCATGCGGCGGGCCAAGGCCGCAACGCCGAGTTCGGCCATCACGGCCGCGGAAACCGCCGCGACGCCGCCGCCGACAAACACTTCCCGCCATTCCACGCCCGCGTCGTCGAGCAGGTGACCGGCCAGAACACGCACACCGCACGGTTCGGGCATAGTGGCGACCGGCAACGGTTCGCCCGCGCGATGCCGCCAGCCCGGCGCGGCGAACCAGGAGAATTGTTCGTCGGCAAGAACGTCTCCGTCGCTCCGCCCGTCGTGCAGACGCACGATCGCCGCATCGAGTTCGCGCCGGTCGAAGCTCTGCAACAGATCGCCCGACGACCCGATCCGGATTTCGACCAGCAATTGCGGGTCCTGGGCATTCATCCGCGCAATCAGTGCGGGCAGGTCCGGTCCGGCCACATGGTCGCTGATCCCAAGCACCAGCCGCTGCCGCGCGCCGGCAAACACGGCGGACGTCCGATCGTGAACCGCCAGCAGGTCGCGCGCATGGTCGATGAAAACGGCACCCTGCCCCGAAAGCCGGACATAGCGCGGCGTGCGCTCGATAAGCCGGCAGCCGAGCCGCTCCTCCAACCGCTTCAGTTTCAGGCTGATGGCCGCCTGGGTCGTTCGCAGGGATTCGGCCGCGAGCGTAAAGCTGCCGATATCGGCAACGCGAACGAAGGCACGAACGGCATCGAGATCGAGGGATCGCTCAATCATTAAGATTTATTATTTCTGATATCAATTCTCATAACATTCCAAAATAGACATGCGATCCCTAATGTAAAGTCCCAACAAAAACGAAAGGGACCAACGATGCCGATCGTTCAAATCGCGCTGCGCGCCGGAAAGCCGGAAGCCTACCGTCAGGCCATTTTCGACAACCTGTACCGGGCCATGCGGGAAACCCTGAATGTTCCCGAAGACGACCAGTTCATGACGCTCACCGAGCACGGAACCTCGAATTTCCGGGTCGGCTCGGCCTTCGGCGTCCAGCGCAGCGACGATGTCGTCTATATGCGCATCGTCGTCTTCGACACCCGCACCACGGACGAAAAGAAGGCACTCTTCCGCCGCCTTGCGGATCTGCTTGGCGACAATCCCGGCATCCGCCCGGAGGATGTCTTTATCGTGCTGACGGAATCCGCGAAGGAAAACTGGTCGGTCGGGAACGGGGTTGCGCAGTTTGTCTGAGGCCGGCAGACGGTGTTGCGGGCACGTGACGCGGGCTCAGTTAAGGAAATCCTGCAGGATGTCGGTCGCCTCACGAGCCGCCTCTTCGGGAATGAAGTGGCCGCAATCGAGCGGCTGGAATCTGGCATCGGGCGCCCATGATGACCAGATGGCTCGAAGATCGAAATGTTGGCCCACGACACCATTGGCGCCCCATAGGACCAGGGTCGGGCAATTGATCGTATTGCCTTGCAGACGATCCGTCCGGTCGATCTCGATGTCGCGCGTCCGACCGGCCCGGAAACACTCGCACATGGCCGTAATCGCCTCGGGCGTACTTGAAGCTTTCAGATAGAGCGCCAACGCGTCGGAATCGTAGGGAATCGTCGCGCCGGGCAGGCCCGTCAGGATCTGCTCCATAAAGCGCTTCGGGTCCCCGGCAATCAGCCGCTCGGCGATCGGACGCGGCTGGGTGAGGAAGAAAAAGTAATAATAGTCCTGGGCGATCGCGGCGTTTGTCTGCTCGTAAAAATCGATGGCCGGCACGATGTCCATGACAACCAGGCGTTCCACGATTTCCGGATGATCGAGCGCCATGCGGCGGGCAACACGCGCGCCGCGATCGTGACCGACGACGGCAAAGGTCGAAAAGCCGAAATGCTCCATCACGGCGACCTGTTCCGCCGCCATGGCGCGTTTGGTGTAGGGCGCGTGGTCCTCGGTAGGACCCGGCTTGTGGCTTTCGCCGCGCCCGCGCAGGTCGGTCAGAACCACAGTGCGGGATCTGGCAAGTTCCGGCGCGATCCCGTGCCAGCACAGATGGGTCTGCGGGTCCCCGTGCAGCATGAGGACCGGCGGACCGTCGCCGGCGATCAGCGTCTGAATGGGTCCGTCGCCCGTGTCGACCGTCTGACGCCGAAAACCCGGCAGCAGCCGTCGGTCCAGGTTTTCAAAGACTGTCATTCAACCAGTTCCGATATCCGAGCAGACCGTCCTCGTCCCGCGAGAAGTAGGACCACCGCCCGATCCGTCTCACTCGGACGAAACCGGCGCGGCGCAACAGCTCGAGATGCCTGCTGACGGTCGGTTGGCTCATGTCGAGTTTGCCGGCAAACAAGGTGACGCACACCCCGATCTCTTCCGGGTCACCGCTCTCTTGATGTCCGAAATGGCGTTTCGGTTGCTTGAGCCAGTCCAGGATCTGCATCCGGACGTCGCTTGCCAACGCTTTCGATTGTTCGGTGCGATCGGTCATGGCAATGATCAATACATCGCAATTTAGCTATGAGTCAATATATCGAAAAAGGCCTTCAACGCAGTTGCAAGCTGGCCGTGACGGATCGGGCCTTTGAACGCGCAGGATATCCAGCCTTAAACCGCCAGGTGCTTGAGAAGCGCTCCCTTAAGCGTATCGTATTCACGCTGCGGGATGGTGCGCATCGCCGCTTCCCGCGAGGAGGCCTCGTCATCATAGGATTCCGGCGCGTCAAACCGTGCGCCGGGTGCGGTAAACTGGCTGTCGGTCAGGTCGTACCGCGCGCCATCGATCCGATTGTAATAGTGCCAGACTTCGGGCAAGCGGGTGCGCAGGATCTCGCCGCCGAACAGGTCGAAGATGACGGCAGCGGTCACATTGCATTGGCCGGAGGCCGGGTTTTCTTCGGTCCATTGCACGGCGGTTTCAAGCGACCACGCCTTCACGAGAGCGTCTCGGACCTGGTTTTCGTCGAAGTGCATGGCCGTCTTTGTCATGGGGCGTCCCAAATTTCTGAAAGTGAACGATTTCCGGCCAACCGGTCCCGTGCCAGAAACCGAATGCGCCGCCGAAAAAAGCAGGATATCTATGAGGTCGAAACCTACTACAGCGAAGGTGCACCATGGCACAAGTGACCAGCATTGCAGAGCTTGAATCCCTGTATGGCGATGCCGTGCCGGCCTCCCTGACCAAAGTGGCACGCAAGATGACGCCGCATTATCGGCGGTGGATCGACCATGCGCGCTTCGTGGTGCTGTCGACGATCGGTCCCGAAGGCACCGATGCCAGTCCGCGCGGAGACGATGGTCCGGTCGTGCGGGTCGTCGATGACGTGACCCTGCACCTGCCGGACTGGCGCGGCAACAACCGGCTGGATTCCTTGCGCAACATCGTACGCGACCCGCGCGTCAGCCTGATGTTCATGGTGCGCGGGTGCAACAATGTCGTGCGCCTCAACGGCCACGCGGTGATCGACACCGACCCCGAACTGACGCAGGCCTTCTCCAGGCAGGCAAAGACCCCGCGATCGGTCATCGTCTTCACGCTCGACGAAATGTATTTCCAGTGCGCCAAGGCGATCATGCGGTCGCAACTCTGGTCGGGCGCGGACGAAAGCGGCCTGGTTCCGACCGCCGGGGATTTCATCAAGGAAATGCAGGCTGATTTCGACGGTGAGTCCTACGACGCGGGATATGCCGAATATGCAAAGGATCGCATGTGGGCCTGAGCAGAGCATGAAAGGAACGGGTGATCTTTCACCGACCCGTCAGCCTGCCGTACCGCT
>JANQQB010000076.1 GCA_028285165.1 Rhodobiaceae bacterium | reverse complement strand
GCATCAACCGGGATCAGGTAGTTCTTGCCGCTGACCTGCATGCCGTGGCCGGCATAAAAGACGAGCCCGAGATCGGCCTCGTAGGCGGTTTCGGTGAATTCGTCGATCAGGCCGGACATCGCCTGCTTGTCGACGTCGATGCCCTCGATCACCGTGAAGCCCATGGAACGCAGGAGCGTCGCCATGGCGCGGGCGTCATTCGGAGGATTGGGAAGATCCGGTGCGTTCTGGTACGCGCCGTTGCCGATCACCAGCGCAACCTTCTGGTCGCCGGTGGACGCCAGACCTGCCGACGCGGTGCCGAGCACCATCAGCAGGAAGGCTGAAACAAATGTCCAGATTCTCATCGTAGAGACGCCCTCTGTTAGTCCATCAGTCTTGTCGCACTACCGCCAGCGCGACACACTGGTATTTCCTGTCCGTTGCCTCAGCGCCCGCGCATGTCTCCGACGCATGCCCGATCGCCACGGATGAAGCCGGCGGCGCTAATCGGCGCTGGCTACAGTCTCTCCCATATTGACCAGTTCGACGCGGCGGTTGACGCCGGATGTCGGCTGGTTCGGATCCTTCAGCCGCGTCTCACCGTACCCGACGGTGACGATGCGGTTGCGATCGATCCTGTGTTCGCTCCACAAAAAATCCCGCACTTCCGCAGCGCGTTTTTCCGAAAGCTCCATGTTGCTGTCGTCATCACCCACTGAATCGGTGTGACCGGCGATCATAATGCGCTTGTCGACAAGGCCGGGATGGTTCAGTGCCTCGGCCAGCGATCCGAGAGTCTGCTTTGCTTCTGCCGTCAAGGTATGGGAAGCGAAGGGGAATGTCACGTAAAGGTCATAAGACAGTTTCGGCGCATCCGCCTGCGGTGTGCCCGATGCCGCGCCCTGCACGACAGGCCCCGAGGCCTGTGCGGATCCGTTACCGGACTGGATCAGCAACGTGCCTTTCACCGGGCGCATCGCATCGCTTTCCTCCGACGACTTGCCGGTTGTGAAGGATCGCGGTGTAAACGACTTGTCGGATCCGAGCGGCACCTTGCCGAGCGACCGCGTCAACTGCCGATCATCGACTTTATTGCCACCGGTGAGGGCCTTGACGATTTCGTCTGCCAGCGGATCGCCCGCAAAGGCCGGCGATGCCATCCCGATGCACAATACCGATGCCATTCCCAAAACCGTTGCGCGCATGATCCACCTGTGTTTTCGATCGCCGGTGCAACACGGCATCACGGGTCCGTGTCTCAGGCGTTACCCGACGCATATGACGACGACAGAGCGACTTTTCAACCTCAGCTTCTCGCACCTGTCGCAGTGTTCGCAGACTTTCGCAAGAATTCAGGGCAAGTTTAAACACAATTCGCACCCCAAGGTGAATCGCCTATTGGGGCATTTTGTCGTATTCGCAAACGCAGCAAAGCGATTTCGAAGCATTACCGCAAAGGCCGGCACGCTGCAGCGCAAAAGGAGAGGCGTTTGGCGTGGACGGACTGGACATCGGTCCCGTTCCCACTTCTGATGGGATGTCCTGCCAGACGGTCCACCGGATTTCTGCACCGAACATCCGGCCCGGACCGACAGAAACGAGCCGCCCCATGACGTCTCCACGCATAGCCCTGTTGGGCATGATCTGCGAATCGAACCGCATCGCCCGTCCTGCGGGCCAAGCCGACTTTCATTCTCTTTATTGGCTGAACGGGGACGCCCTGTTGCAGGAAGCCCGCAAGCAATCCTCCCGGATCGCTCCGGAGGTCTGCGGCTTTGTCGCGGCCATGGATGCGACCGGCCCATGGGAACCGGTCCCGATCGTGCTTGCGGCAAGCCATCCGGCAGGACCGGTCGAGCGTAGCGTATTCGAAGACTTCCAGAAGGCCGTTGCCGACGGGCTGCGCCAGGCCGGGCCGCTTGACGGCGTGCTCATCGCCAATCACGGCGCCATGGTCGCGGAAAACCTGCACGATCCCGACGGGGCGATCGCCGCCCATGTCCGGGCGCTTGTCGGCGACAAAGTCCGGATCGTCATGACACTCGACCTGCACGCCAACCTTTCGGACCTTATGGTCGACAGCACGGACCTGATCGTCGGCTATCGGACCAACCCGCATGTCGACATGATCGAGCGCGGCGAGGAGGCGGCGTTTTCACTCCGGCGCATGCTGGCGGGCGCCGCCGATCCGAAGGCGGTCCACGTCAAGCTGCCGCTGTGCCCGGCCTCCGTTTCACTGCTCACCGCGTCGGGCCCCTACGGCGCCATGATCGATTATGGCCAGAGACGCCAGGCCGAAGCTGCCGGCGCGATCCTGAACGTTTCGGTCTTCGGCAATTTTGTGTTTTCCGACGTGCCGGAAAACGGATTGTCCGTTGTCGTGACCGCGCGTTCCGATCGCCGTGCTGCCGAAGCCCTGGCCGCGGAAATTGCCGACTTCGGCTGGACGCGGCGCACGGAGTTCGTGAAACCTCTTACATCATTGCCCGACGCGGTTGCGCTCGCCGGCGAACCGGAACGCGAACCGGTGATCTTTTCCGATGCAGGCGACAATCCCGGCGGCGGCGGCAGCGGGCGCACCACCGAATTTCTGTGCGCCCTGATCGATGCCGATGTTCGCGACGTGCTTTACGGGTCGTTCTACGACCCGGATCTTGCAAACCAGGCCTGCAAGGCTGGACCCGGTGCCACCATCGACGCGGTCTTCAACCGCGAAACCGAAAACGCGCCCTGGACGCGATGGGATGGGACACTGACCTGCAAGGCGCGGGTCATCGCCATCCACAACGGCGACGTGACGGGCAGGCTCGGGCTGTTTCAGGGCCGGCGCATGGATCTCGGCCCCTCAGCCGCGCTGGCGATCGGCGGCATTGTCGTGATTGTGATTTCCGACCGGACACAGACGGCGGATCCGGTCTTTTTCGAAATGTTCGGGCTCGACATCGCCGACGCCCGCACCGTCGTTGTGAAATCGCGCGGCCATTTTCGCGCCGGCTTCCGACCCTGGTTTCCACCCGAGCGGGTCTATGAAGTCGATACCGGCGGGCTGACCAGTCCGGTCCTGGAGCGCTACGACTTCAAGTACCTGCCGCGGCCGAGCTTTCCACTGGACAGAGACGTAGGCTGGGCATCCGGCCATGAATGAGCAGGAAACGCCCGCGCCTCAGCGCGCCGGTTTCCGGCATTCAGCAATCAGCCTGTCGAGAAACCCACAACACCGATCGAGTTCCGAAACCAGGATGAATTCGTCGGCCTTGTGCGCCCGCTCGATCTTGCCCGGGCCGATCACCACCGTCGGGATATCGGCCAGCCTTGTGAACAATCCGCCTTCTGTCCCATAGGCAACCTTGGCATGGGCGTTGCGGCCGGCCAGCTGCTTGGTGAGCGCGATCAGGTCATCGGACGGATCGGTCTCCAGGCCCGGAATCTCCGAGATGTCCTGGAACGCGATGCCGGTGTCCGGATCGATGCGCTGCATGGCCGGTTCCAATTCGGTGCGCGCGAACGCGACGACCCGCTCCACCAGCGCATCTGCATCATCCGCGGCAATCACGCGGAACTCAAAGTCGATGACGCATCGTTCCGGAACGATGTTCAATTGCGTGCCCGCATGCAGCACACCGACATGGGCGGTCGAATGCGGCATGTCGTAAAGCGGATCGCGTGCGCCACCGGCGGCCAGTTCGCGGCCGATATCGGAAATGAAGGCCGTCAGACGGGCGCCGTATTCCGCGGCATTGACGAAGTTAGGCGCTAGCGATGAATGCCCGGTCTTGCCGGTGATCTCGGCGCGGACGGACCGCTTGCCCTTATGGGCGATCACGACCTCCATGTCGGTCGGTTCGCCGACGAAGCAGCCGGCCGGCAGCACGTCCCAATCAACTAATGCCCGGATCGCCGAACGCACCCCGACGCAGCCGACCTCTTCATCATAGGAAAACACCAGATGCAGCGGACGGGCGAGGTCGGCCCGGGTCATCGCGTCGACCCGCGACAGCACACAGGCCAGGAACCCCTTCATGTCAGACGCGCCGCGGCCATACACCCGTCCGTCGACATGCTCGCCGCCGAAGGGTTCGACCGTCCAGTCCTGTCCGTCCACAGGGACGACATCGGTATGACCGGACAGGATGTATCCCGGCACATCCGGCGGGCCGATCGTGGCCACGAGGTTGGCCTTCTCGCCGGCCGCGTCCGCAATTCGCGTCGCCGTAACGTTCCGATCGGCGAGAAAGGCCTCGATCCAGTCGATGATCGGGAGATTGCTGCGGCTGGACACACTGTCGAAGCGGATCAGCGCACTCAGAATTTCGGCGGCCGTCATTGCCGGACGCGGATTGTCCAGCCGGTCGCTGGTCGAAGCCATGGCGAACGTCTCCGATGGTTCGGCGGTGCCCTCGGGCGCCCGCTTTTTTAGGAAGTTAGCGCGCATCCGACAATCGGCATTGCGGCTTGTCAACGCGTCGGTCTGTGTTAGCGTGTCGCCCGACGCTGGAGCCGCACTGCGTTCTACGCATCCGTGTGCAGTGCGGTTTGCGCATGGTTTTCAATAAACAGGATCCAAAAGGGTCCGGAGACAGCAGGGGATATCGATGACCACGCTTCTTTCAAAAACCGCCAGATATCTGGCAGCCGGAGCCGCCCTGACGGCGCTCACGGCGGCGGTGCCCGCCACGGCAGAGGAACTGACGATCGGACTGGCATCCGAGCCGACGGCCATGGACCCGCATTTCCACAATCTGGGTCCGAACAACGCCATTGCCTTTCACATTTTCGGCCGCCTTGTCGGCCAGGACGAGAACCAGCGCCTGATTCCCGACCTTGCCGTGTCGTGGCAACCGATCGACGGCAATGCCTGGGAATTCAAGCTGCGGCCGGACGTGACCTTCCATGACGGGTCGGCCTTCACCGCGGACGATGTGGTCTGCTCGTTCAAGCGCGCACCGGACGTGCCGAACTCGCCCTCAAGCTTTGCCACCTACACCAAGGGCAAGACGGTCGAAAAGGTCGACGACCTGACCGTACGCATCACGACCGAAACGCCCTACCCGCTGATGGCGAACGACGTGTCGACGTTGCCGATCATTTCCGATGAGCAATGCGAGGCGACCACGGAGCAGTTCAACCAAGGCACGGCGGCGGTCGGCACCGGTCCCTTCAAGTTCGGCGAGTATGTGCCCGGCGACCGCATCGTCATGACGCGGAACGACGATTATTGGGGCGACAAGGCGATCTGGGAAAAGGTTACGTTCAAGCCGATCAAGTCCGGCCCGGCCCGGGTTGCGGCGCTGCTTGCCGGTGACGTCGACCTGATCGCCGGCGTGCCGACGGTCGACATCCCGCAATTGAAGGCCAATGACAGCCTTACTCTGTCCCAGGGCGTGTCCAACCGCGTGATCTACCTGCACCTCGACCATGACCGGGACACGTCTCCCTACGTCAAGGCGAATGGCGGCGGTGAGATCCAGAACCCGCTGAAGGATCTTCGGGTCCGCCAGGCGATTTCCAAGGCGATCAACCGGCCGGCTATCGTCGACCGGGTGATGGAAGGCGTGGCGATCCCCGCCGGTCAGTTGCTGCCGGAAGGCTTTTTCGGCGTGTCGCCTAACCTGGAACCCGTCGCCTACGATCCCGACGGCGCCAAGCAATTGCTCGCCGATGCCGGTGTCGGCGACGGCTTCGAACTGACGATCCACGGCCCGAACGACCGCTATATCAACGACGCCAAGATCGCCGAGGCGATCGGCCAGATGCTGACCCGGATCGGCATCAAGACGGCGGTCGAAACCATGCCGCGTTCGGTGTATTTCGGCCGTGCCTCACGGGGCGGGCCGAACAACACGCCGGAATTCTCCTTCATCCTGGTCGGTTGGGGTGCGGGCTCAGGCGAAGCCTCCTCACCGCTGAAATCCCTGATCCACACCCACGACAAGGAACGCGGCTTCGGCTCGTCCAACCGGGGACGCTATTCGAACCCGGAAGTCGACAAGATGATCGAGGACGCGCTGGCGACCGTCGACGACGAAAAGCGTCAGGACATGCTCGCCAAGGCCACGGAAATGGCGATCGAGGACGGCGCGATCATTCCGCTGCACTATCAGGTCAATACCTGGGCGGCCAAGAAAGGGCTGACCTACCGGGCGCGCACCGACGAGTACACGCTCGCGATCGGCGTGGAAAAAGAATAGCGACCTCACGCCGGGCATGCCGTGACCTGAATGGCCACGGCATGCCCGGGATTCCCTTTTCCGGATCCCCGGCATTCCGATTGGAGGCCGTTTCGTGACCGCTTTCATCATTCGGCGCCTGATGCAGGCCGTCATCGTCATTTTCCTGATGTCGGTGATCGTCTTCTTCGGCGTCAACGTGGTCGGCGATCCCGTCTACATGCTGATCTCCCCGGACATGGACCAGGCGGAGATCGAGCGCACCATTCGCAATCTCGGCCTCGACCGTCCGATCTGGGAGCAGTACTTCCATTTCCTCAAAGGGGCGGCGACCGGCGATCTCGGCAAGTCGTTCATCTTCGGAGAACCGGCGCTCAAACTGATCCTGCACCACATGCCGGCGACGCTGGAACTGGCGTTCACATCGCTGATCATGGCGATCGTGCTGGGCATCCCGCTCGGCCTGTTCGCCGGTCTTTATCCCGACAACGTCTTTTCGAAGGGCATTCTGGCCACATCGATCCTGGGCTTTTCGCTGCCGACCTTCTGGGTCGGCCTGATGCTGATCATGCTGTTTGCGGTGGTGCTCGGCTGGCTGCCGTCGACCGGACGCGGCGATACGGCGGTGTTTCTCGGCATCGAATCCAGCCTGTTCACGTGGGACGGCCTTTCACACATCTTCCTGCCGGCGCTCAACCTGGCGCTCCTGAACATCTCGCTGGTCATTCGCCTGACCCGGGCCGGCGCGCGCGAGGCGATGCACCAGGACTACATCAAGTTCGCACGGGCCAAGGGCCTGTCGACCCGCCGGGTGATTTTCGTGCACCTGCTGAAAAACATCATGATCCCGGTCGTGACCGTGCTCGGCCTGGAATTCGGCAGCCTGATCGCGTTCTCCGTCGTCACGGAAACGATCTTTGCCTGGCCGGGCATGGGCAAGCTCCTGATCGACGCCATCCTGCAGCTCGATCGACCGATCGTCGTCGCCTACCTGATGATCATCGTGGCCTTCTTCGTGGTGATCAATCTGGTCGTCGACATCCTCTATTCGATCCTCGACCCACGGGTCCGGCTCAGGGATCAGGGCCAATGAGTACGGTCGACGAGGTGAAGACTGCCGGATTGACCGAAGCGGACGATGCGCAAGGCCAGGCCGCACCGGCGGTCGACGTCGAAACGCCGCTGCAGCGGTTTTTGTCGGAATTCTTTGCAAGCTGGGTCGCGACGATCTCGTTCGCGGTCCTGGTGCTGATCATCGCTGTCGCCTTGCTGGCCCCGCTGATCACGCCGCAAAACCCGTACGATCTTGCGCAGGTCGACATCCTCGACGGCAAATTGCCACCGTTCTCCGAAGCGTATGCGGGCTACACGATGTGGCTCGGATCGGACGGTGCCGGCCGCGACTTGTTTTCGGCCATCCTCTACGGGCTGCGCATCTCGCTGTCGGTCGGCATCACATCGGGCTTCATCGCGCTGGCGATCGGCATGGCGATCGGGCTGGCCGCCGCCTATACGGGCGGTCGCACCGAAGCGATCATCATGCGCGTGGTCGACCTGCAATTGTCCTTCCCCGCGGCGCTGATCGCGCTCATCCTGATCGCCATGCTCGGCAAGGGCGTCGACAAGATCATCTTTGCGCTGGTCGTCGTGCAATGGGCCTATTATGCGCGCACCGTGCGGGGCTCGGCGCTGGTGGAGCGTCGCAAGGAATATGTCGAAGCCGCGACCTGCCTCGGCTTTTCGCACACACGCATCATCTTTCGTCACATCCTGCCGAACTGTCTGGCACCGCTAATCGTCGTCGGCACGGTACAGACGGCGAGCGCCATTGCGCTCGAGGCAACGCTTTCCTTTTTGGGCGTTGGCCTGCCGCAGACCGAACCGAGCCTCGGCGTGCTGATCGCCAACGGGTCTGAATACATGCTGTCCGGCAAATACTGGATCAGCGTGTTTCCCGGACTTGCGCTGCTTTTCACGATCGTCAGCATCAACCTGGTCGGCGACCAGTTGCGGGACGTGCTCAATCCGAGACTGAAACGATGAGCACACCGACGCTCGAAGTTGCGGGGCTGCAGACCCATTTCCTGACGCGCGACGGCGTCCTGAAGGCCGTCGACGGCGTCGATTTTGCCCTCGGCCCGGGCGAGGTGCTCGGCCTTGTGGGCGAATCCGGGTCGGGCAAATCGGTGACAGGGTTCTCGATCATCGGCCTCGTCGATCCGCCGGGCCGGATCGTCGGCGGATCGATCCTCTATCGCGGACAGGAATTGGTGGGCGCGGACGAGGAGAGCCTGCGCGCCCTGCGCGGCAACCGGATCGCCATGATCTTCCAGGATCCGATGATGACGCTCAATCCGGTGTTGCGCGTCGACACCCAGATGATCGAAGCGATCCAGGCACACCACCGCATGCCGACAAAGGCAGCCCGGGCCAAGGCACGCGATGCGCTCGACATGGTCGGCATTCCGAGCCCCGACGAACGCCTGCGCAATTATCCGCACCAATTGTCGGGCGGCATGCGCCAACGGGTGGCGATTGCCATCGCCTTTCTCAACGAACCGGACCTGATCATTGCCGACGAACCGACGACGGCGCTCGACGTGACCATCCAGGCGCAGATCATCCACGAGGCCCAGAATCTCTGCCGGCGCACGGGCACCGCGATGATCTGGATCACGCACGACCTGGCGGTGGTGGCCGGCCTCGCGGATCGCATTGCCGTCATGTATGCCGGGCGCATCGTCGAACAGGGCCAGACGGACGACGTCATCGACCGGCCGCTCCACCCCTATACGGCCGGGCTGCTGGGGTCCGTACCGTCGGCCAACAAAAGGGGCGTCCCGCTGCGGCAGATCCCGGGCATGACCCCGAACCTTATGAACCTGCCGGCTGGCTGCGCCTTCCGCAGCCGATGCGCCTATGCCGACACAGCCTGCGCGACACTGCCGGAGGTGACGCAGCCGCTCGCGGACCGGTCATGCCGCTGCCATCACCCATTGCTGCCGGCACCGGCCGCCGAGGCACCGGCATGACGGATGCGCTGATCGAAACCCGGGCAGTGTCGAGACGCTTCGTCAAACGCCTCGACACCGCAGGCCGTATCGCACGCGGTCTCGGCGCGGACATCGACGATGAAACCGTGCACGCCGTCGACCAGGTCTCGCTTGCCGTCAAAAAGGGCGAAGTGCTTGGGCTTGTCGGCGAATCCGGCTGCGGGAAATCCACGCTCGGACGCATGGTCGCCGGCATCCTGCCGCCGAGCGACGGCGAAATCCTGTTCGAAGGCAAGACCGTCGGCAGCCTGTCGGCAAAGGACAACCAGGCGGCGACGCTGGCCGTGCAGATGATCTTCCAGGATCCCTTTGCCAGTCTCAATCCGCGCATGCGCGTCGAAGACATCGTCGGCGAGGCGCCGCAGGTGCACGGATTGGTGAAGCGCCAGGAGATCGGCGATTACGTCGACGACATTCTCCTGAAAGTGGGGCTGGATCCGAGCGTGAAACGCCGGTATCCGCACCAGTTCTCCGGCGGCCAGAGACAACGGATCGGCATCGCCCGGGCGCTTGCCGTGCAACCGCGCTTTCTGGTCTGCGATGAATCGATTGCCGCGCTCGACGTGTCGATCCAGGCGCAGGTCATCAACCTGTTCATGCAATTGCGCGAAGATCTCGATCTGACCTACCTGTTCATCAGCCACGACCTCTCCGTCGTCGAACACATTTCAGACCGGATCGCGATCATGTATCTCGGGCGGATCGTGGAAATGGCGCCGACGGACGTTTTGTTCGAGGCTCCAAACCACCCGTATACAAAGGCGCTGCTCGACGAAGTGCCACGGCTCGACCAGCGCAAGCGCGACTTTGCCCCGATCAAAGGCGAAATCCCCTCGCCGCTCGATCCGCCGAGCGGCTGTCACTTCCATCCGCGCTGCCCGCATGCCGGCCCGCGCTGCAGCGCCGAACAGCCTGTCCTGGCGGAGATCGCGCCCGGGCGGGTGTCGGCCTGCCACCGCAACACCGAAGCGGGGACCGGCAAGGCCGAGACCGCTGCCGCTTCCTAATCCGGGAAAACGGCGGGGTCCGCGTCCGGCTTGTCAGGGCCCCGTGCAATGCTCTATCCGATTGCCATGATCGATGCGAAAGGACCGCCCGCATGCTGGACGACGCCGCTCCGACGCCTGAACCCGAAACCGACGACATTCTCTTCGAAATCCGGGACGGCATCGGATGGCTGGTGCTCAACCGACCGCAAGCGCGCAACGCGCTGACCTTCGACATGTATGACCGGATCGCCGCGATCTGCGAAGTCGTCGACACCGATGCCGCATGCCGTGCCCTGGTCATCAGCGGTGCCGGCGGCAAGGCTTTCGCCGCCGGTACCGACATTTCCCGCTTCCGGGATTTCACCACGCCCC
>JANQQB010000043.1 GCA_028285165.1 Rhodobiaceae bacterium | reverse complement strand
CAATATCCGATCCGCCCCCGATGCCGCAAGCTGCTCGACGGCGTGGTAGCCCCAGGAAACGCCGATGGCATGCGAGCGGGCATTCTTTGCCATCTCCATGTCGAACGTCGTGTCACCGATCACGACCGTATCCTCCGGCCGTGCGCCGGTTTCGCGCAACGCCCGGTGGATCATTTCCGGGTGCGGTTTCGACGGCGCGGTATCGGCGGTCTGAAGGGTGACGAAATGATCGCCGATCCCGTGCAGTTCAAGCACCGCCTTCAGGCCCCGTTGCGATTTGCCGGTCGCCACACCCAACAACACACTGTCCTGACCGGCCAGCGTCTCGATCGCGGCCCGGGCACCCGGAAACAACGGCTCGTGATAGGCCGGATCGGCTCTCAGCGCATGAAACGTGGCCTTGTAGGCCTCCACCAGGCGTCGCACGCGCGCATCCACCGGCGTACCGGCAAGCCGCGCGATCGCCTTTTCAAGCGAAAGCCCGACGATGGAAAGCGTCGCCTCGCGCGGCGGCGGTGCCTCGCCTTCCGCCTCGAAGGCCCGCCGCATGGCTTCCACGATCATGTTCTGGCTGTCGACCAGGGTGCCGTCACAGTCGAAGAGAACGAGAATCATGACGAGCCGGATCCTCCGGCCTCTTTCCCGCGCTCCAGTGCCCGGAGCCGGCTTTCGTGGTCGCCCAGCGTCTTTTCCAGCAGGTCGTTGCTGCGCCGCAATTCCTTGGCGAGTGCCTCGAACTCGGGATGACCGCCCTGCATGCGCGCGACCTCGGCCTTCATGCGCCGCCGGTTCAGCCAGACGACGGCGGCGAACACGACGATGATGATTGAGCCGGTGACCCAAAGCACGAGATCGCTCATCGGGCCGTTTTCCTTTCAAGCTCGGCGAACAGATCCGTATCGGCATCACCGTCGTCCAGCAATTCGAAACCGAGCATGTTCCAGGATTGCTGCATATGCGGCGGCAGGGGCGCTGTGACGTCGATCTCGCCGCCGTCCGGATGCGGCAGGACGATCCGGCGGGCAAGCAGATGCAGGCGGTTCTGGATGCCCTCAGGCGGCTCCCAGTTCTCCACGTTGAAGTATTTCGGGTCGCCGACGATCGGGTGCCCGATATGCGCCGTATGCGCGCGCAATTGGTGCGTCCGTCCGGTGATCGGCTTCAGCGCGACCCAGGACACGTTCTTGCCGACATGTTCGACGACCGAATAAAGGCTGACGGAATGCTGCGCGGCGTCGTCGCCGTGCCGCGCCACCTGCATGCGGTCGCTGTCCTCGCCGTCGCCCCGGGCCAGATAGGTCGAGATCCGGCCCTGCAGCGGTTTCGGCAGTCCCCGCAACAAGGCCCAATAGATTTTCTTGGCCTTGCGCGAGCGAAACGCCACGGAAAGATCCGCCGCCGCGCGACGGGTCTTGGCGATCACCAAGACGCCGGACGTCTCGCGGTCGAGGCGATGGATCAGCCGCGGCTTCTGCCCCTTGCGGTCGCGAAAAGCCTCAAGCATGCCGTCGACGTGGCGGTTCAGACCGGACCCGCCTTGCACCGCAAGCCCGGCGGGTTTGTTGATGACCATGACGAGATCGTCCTCGAAGAGCATCGCCTCTTCCAGGACGCTCCGGTCGGTCCGGTCGCGGATCGTGTTCATGGTCTGCGGCCGGGCGGCCTGTTCGGAGACCGGCGGCACCCGCACCGTCTGGCCGCTGGCGAGCCGTGTATTGCTCTTCACGCGCCCGCCATCGACGCGCACCTGGCCCGAACGCAGCAATTTCTGCAATTGCCCGAAACCGATTCCGGGATAATGCAGCTTGAACCATCGATCGACCCGCATGCCGGATTCGTCGACGGCGACTTCCTGCTGGTTGACGGTGGATTTGGCGGTCTTGTCTGCAGGCATTGTCACGCTTGTGTTCGTTGCCGGTGTCCGGAACAGATCGCTGATTGGCCGGACAGTTCGGTTTCATTCCGATGGACGGTGTGGATCACCGCAAAAGGGACCGCGCCGCGCTTATCGGTCGCCGCGCCTTGCGACACCATTATCCGATCCTGCGCGATTCCGGCGATCCAAACCTGTGGTTGGTTCCTCATACGCCGTTTGGCGCGGCGTGACAAAGGGGACCTGCACGATTTGCGACGCGCCAAACGCACGACAGCTCACAGGCCGCGAAAGAGCACGCCGCCGAGCAGCAGAAGGTAGGCGATCGCCAGGCTTTCGAAGAGATAGGCCCCGACGAAGGGCACGCTGACCCCGGCATACTTTACCGCGGCGACCAGACCGGCAAGCACGACGGAAGCGAGAAAGGCCGGCAGTTTCGGCGAAGAGAGGCGCATGGCTTTGTCCCGTGATCTGACCGCGCCGCAGCGCGTCCGCGAAGGATGGTGGATCGGCAACGCCCGGAAGGGTCTGCCGATGCGATAGGATTATCCGGAATAGGCGAAACGCATCACCGCCAAACCGGCAAACAGCGCAAGGATCGAGAGCACTACGGACGCCAGCAGATAGATAAGAGCCGGCCCATAGGCACCGCGCTCGAACAGCACCGCGAAATCGAGCGAAAACGCGGAAAACGTCGTAAAGCCGCCCAACAGGCCGGTGGCCACGAAGAGCCGCATTTCCTGACCGCCCTGCAGGCGTTGGACGAGATATTCGATGAAGACGCCCATCGCGAACGACCCCACCACATTGACGAACAGCGTGCCGACAGGAAAGCCGGAGCCGAACAGTCGGAAGGCGGCCACGCCGGCCAGATGCCGCAGCGCGGCGCCGGCCGCACCGCCGCCGGCAACCAGAGCAATTTCCTTGATCAGGGTCATGGCGCCTCCCCGCGTCGCAACTTGTCCCAATAGGCGAGCCGTTTGCGGATTTCGCGCTCGAATCCGCGTTCCGGCGGATCGTAAAAGGTTTGTCGGCCAAGCGCTTCGGGGAAATAGTCCTGACCGGAAAACCCCGCCTCCGTATTGTGGTCGTAGACATAGCCTTCGGAATAGCCTTCCGATTTCATCAGCTTTGTCGGAGCATTCAGAATGTGTTTCGGAGGCAGCAGCGATCCTGCCGACTTCGCGGTTTTCATGGCCGCCTTGTAGGCCGTGTAGACGGCATTCGATTTCGGCGCAGTCGCCAGATACACACAGGCTTGAGCGAGCGCAAGTTCGCCCTCCGGCGAGCCGAGAAAGTCGTACGTGTCCTTGGCCGCATTGGTGATCACGAGGGCCTGGGGATCGGCAAGTCCGATATCCTCCGACGCCATGCGCACCAGCCTGCGCGCCAGGAACAGCGGATCCTCGCCGGCATCGAGCATCCGGCACAGGTAATAGAGCGCGGCATCCGGGTCCGACCCCCGCACCGCCTTGTGCAGGGCCGAGATCAGATTGTAATGCCCGTCCTGGGATTTGTCGTAGATCGGTGCGCGGCGTTGCAGGACAGCCTGCAGCCCATCCATATCGAAGACCTCGCCGTCACGCGCCGCCCGCCAGACCTCTTCGACCAGCGTCAGGAGGGCCCGCCCGTCGCCGTCGGCCATGCGTACCAGGCTTTCCCGCGCCGCATCGTCGAGCGGCAACGCCGTTCCGGTTTCCGTCTCGGCCCGCTCAAGCAGCCGGCCGAGCGCCGCCGCGTCGAGCGCCTTGAACGTCAGCACGCGAGCCCGGGACAACAGGGCCGCATTCAATTCGAACGACGGGTTTTCCGTCGTCGCCCCGACCAGGGTGATCGTGCCGTCTTCCATGACCGGCAGGAAGGAATCCTGCTGGGCCCGGTTGAACCGGTGGATCTCGTCGACGAACAGCAGCGTGCCCTGGCCGGACAGGCGGCGGGCCCGGGCGGTTTCGAAGACCTTTTTCAGATCCGCCACGCCGGAAAAGATCGCCGATATCTGCTGGAAAGCCAGGTCGGTCTCATCCGCCAGGAGGCGAGCGACCGTCGTTTTGCCGGTGCCCGGCGGACCCCAGAAAACCAGCGACCCGAGCGTCTCCGACGCCAACAGCCGCGTCAGGATACCGTCCGGACCGAGCAGATGGTCCTGTCCGATGACCGCATCGATGGCAGCCGGCCGCAACCGGTCCGCGAGCGGCCGCGGGGCTTCGGCCTCGAGGCCGGCTGACTGGAAGAGGTCTGTCACGAATTGCCCTGTCTGGTGCGACCGACGCCGGCACCCGATCCGTTGATCCGTTACTGGCGCATCAGCGGTACAGTCAATTGCTGAGCGTCATGCGCCGGATCTGACCGTCCCGGTTGAAAGCGATGCGCCACAGATAATAATCGTTCCGCGCAATGCTTGCCAGATCGCCGGTCGAGCGGACTTCCTCGCCGTTGACCTCGACCACGACGTCGCCGCGCCGGAACCCGACGCGCTGTGCCGTCGATCCGCGACGCACGTCGAGGATCAGCGCCCCCATCGACGTCGTGCGCAGGCCGAGCTCGTCCTGCAGGGCGGGCGAAATGTTGGAAACGACAACGCCCGCGAACGGCGAGCGACCGCCAATCCGGCGTTCTTCGCGCGGCAGATCCGGCGGCGGGACAAGGGCCACCTCGACTTCGCGCTGCCGCCGGTTGCGCAGGATCTGAAGCTTTACCGAGCCGCCGATCCCCTTGGTGGCAAAATGATAGCCAAACCCGTTCGCATCGTCGATCACGGTCCCGTCGACGGCAACGATCAGATCGCTGACACGCAACCCGGCCCGTTCGGCCGGACTGTCGCGCCTTACGCGGGTGACCAGCGCCCCTTGCGGCCGATCGAGGCCAAGGCCCTCGGCAATATCCGATGTGACGGTCTGCAGCGACGCGCCGAGCCAGGGGCGCCGCACCCGGCCGCCGTCCCGGGCCGATTCGGCCACCAGCCGGACCATGTTGGCCGGGATCGCAAAGCCGATTCCGTTCGATCCGCCGGACCGCGAGAAGATCGCCGTGTTGATGCCCACGAGG
>JANQQB010000021.1 GCA_028285165.1 Rhodobiaceae bacterium | reverse complement strand
CATGGCCCAGAAATCGTTCATCAGCGGGTGCGCGGGGCTTTCCCTGACCCCGGAAGAAGCCGGCTTTTTCCGTGCGGAAAAACCCTGGGGTTTCATCCTCTTTGCCCGAAACCTGGAAAGCAGCGATCAGATCCGCCGATTGTGCGCTGAGCTGCGTGATGCGGCAGACGACCCGGATGCACCGATCTTTATCGACCAGGAAGGCGGGCGCGTCCGCCGGCTGCGGCCGCCTCTGGTTCAGGACTACCCGCCAGGATCGCTCTACGGTGCGCTCTATGCATCCGATGCGGAGGCCGGCCTGCGCGCGGCGTGGCTCGGTGCCCGCCTGATCGCGCATGATCTGAAATCCCTCGGTATCACCGGCAATTGCCTGCCGATCCTCGATGTGCGGCAATCCTATGGATCGCAGATCATCGGGGACCGGGCCTATGGCGACGCGGCCGGCGATGTGGCCGCGATCGGCCGGGTGGTGGCGCAAGGCCACACGCAAGGCGGAGTGCTGCCGGTGATGAAACATGTTCCAGGACATGGTCGTGCCCGGCTCGACAGTCATGATGCCTTGCCGATCGTCGACACGGACGCTGCCACGCTCGAAGCGGTCGACTTCGCGCCGTTCCATGCGCTTCGCGATCTGCCGCTCGGCATGACGGCTCACATAGTCTACGAGGCCTTCGATCCGGATCGTCCGGCGACCACGTCGCAAACCGTGATCGATGCGGTTATCCGCGGAATGATCGGGTTCGACGGGGCGTTGATGACCGACGACCTGTCCATGAAAGCCCTGTCGGGATCGATGGGGACGCGAACATCCCAGGCGCTTGCAGCGGGCTGCGACCTGGCCTTGCATTGCAACGGAGAGATGGAAGAAATGCGCGCCGTGGCCGAGGCATCGCCAGAACTTTCCGGCCCGGCAAAGCGCAGGGCGGATGCCGCGCGCGCAGCGCTTTCGGCGCCACAACCCTTTGACAGCGCGGCGATGCGCGCAGAATTCGACACGCTGCTGGCCCGGGTAGCTGCGACGTGATGACGCCTGGATCGGACAACGGGCCGGACGGCAGTCGGCCGGACAGCGACGCGGAGTGGGAAAGCCAGCCGGAACGGCTGACCGAGACACGGGAAGCCGACCCGATCCGGCTGATGCTGGATCTGGAGGGTTTTGAAGGCCCGCTCGACGTGCTCCTTGTGCTGGCGCGCGACCAGAAGGTCGACCTCATGCGGGTGTCGATCGTCGCGCTTGCCGACCAATACCTCGCTTTCATCGAGGCAGCGCGGACCAACCATCTCGATCTGGCTGTCGACTATTTGGTCATGGCGGCCTGGCTCACTTACCTGAAGTCGCGCCTTCTGTTGCCGGTGCAAAAGGATGACGACGAGCCGAGTGCTGAGGATCTTGCGGAGGAGCTCGCCCGACGCCTGCGGCGTCTCGAGGCCATTCGCGCCGTCGCAGCCCGGTTGATGAACCGCCCGCAAACAGGCCGAGACATTTTTTTGCGGGGGTTGCCGGAGACCCGTGAAACGAAGCTCACCAAGGTATGGGACGACACGCTTTACGATCTGTTGTCGGCCTATGCCTTTCACCAGCGACGGATACAGACCTCGGTGCTGCATATCGAAAAGCGAACTGTCTGGTCGCTGTCCGAGGCCCGGGAAACGCTCATTCGCCTTGTCGGCGAGATGGCCGACTGGATGCCGCTCGACACCTTCCTCACTCCGTTTCTGCAAAATCCGGAGGAGCGGACCACGGTGCTTGCGAGTTCGTTCACGGCCACCCTGGAACTGGCCCGGGAGGGCACATTGGAATTGCAGCAGAGCGCCGCGTTCGAACCGCTCTACATTCGTCCGAAATCCCGAAAGGGTGTGACCCGGGACGAGGACGCACCGTCGCCATCCGGAGACGATTCCCGTGACGGATAATGTAACCAGCCTGTCTTCGGAAGACCGGCGACAGCACCTGCGGATGCTGGAAGCGATCCTGTTTGCCTCGTCCGAACCGCTCGGTATCACCGAACTCGGCGAACGCATGTCCGACGGCACGGACATCGAAGGCCTTATCCAGGAATTGCAGTCGGCCTATGCGGCACGCGGGGTCAACCTTGTCCGCGTGGCGGGGAAATGGACCTTCCGGACTGCGGACGATCTTGGCTTCCTCCTGCAACATGAGGCCATTGAACGCCGCAAGCTGTCGCGGGCAGCGATCGAGACACTGGCCATCATTGCCTATCACCAGCCGGTCACCCGGGCGGAGATCGAAGAGATCCGCGGCGTGTCGACCTCCAAGGGGACGATCGACGTGCTGCTTGAGACCGGTTGGATCAATCTGAAAGGCCGTCGCAAGACACCGGGCAAGCCGGTGACCTACGGAACCAGTGAGGCGTTTCTCATTCATTTCGGGTTGGCGGCCGTCTCCGATCTGCCGGGCCTGGAGGAATTGAAGCAGACCGGTCTGCTGGACCTCAGTCCGGAGGGCAGCCAGCGTGCGCGGCAGGGCCAGTTGTTCGACCCCATGGAGCTTGCCGACCGGGACGCGGAGGACGACGGACCCGACGAGGATCTTGCCTCCGAGGCGTTCGGTGACGATCGTTCGGAGGACGGCGGATGACGGCGATGCCGGCTGCGAAAGGGTCCGGACGACTGTCCTGGGGGCGCCGCGGCACGGCGGCTGCGACGATCGCCGCCGCGTTGTCGTTTGAGGGGATCCGGCACCGGTTCGGGTCGGTCGAGGCGTTGTGCGGTGTGAGCCTTGATGTCGATCCGGCCGAAGTTCTGTGTCTGCTCGGCGAATCGGGGTGTGGCAAAACCACGTTGCTGCGTGTCGCTGCGGGCATTGTCGCGCAATCCGAGGGGCGGGTTCTGATCAATGGGCAGGAGATTGCCGGTCCGGACCGGTTTCTGCCGCCTGAACGGCGCGGAGTCGGGCTGATGTTCCAGGACTACGCCCTGTTCCCGCATATGACGATCCTGCAAAATGTTATGTTCGGCCTGTCGGAAATGTCCTCCGATATCGCGCGGCATGAGGCGGTGCAGGCGCTTGAGCGGGTCGGCCTTCAGGGATACGCGAATGCCTATCCGCACGCGCTTTCAGGCGGCGAGCAGCAGCGCGTTGCGCTGTCACGGGCCATCGCGCCGCGGCCTGGCGTCTTTCTGATGGATGAGCCGTTTTCGGGCCTGGATGCCCGGTTGCGCGACGTGGTGCGCGACGAAACCCTTGCCCTGTTGCGGGAGATCCGGTCGACCTGCGTCATCGTTACGCATGATCCCGAAGAAGCCATGCGCATCGGCGATCGGATTGCGTTGATGCGCGCCGGGCGCATTGTGCAATTGGGCACGCCGGACGAACTCTACCACCGGCCGGACACGCTGTTCGTTGCCCGCTTCTTTTCGGAACTGAACGAATTGCCCGCTACCTTTTCGGCCGGCATGGCTGACACGCCCTTGGGCCGCTTTGCCGATGCGGCCGGCCGGCAAGACGGCACCGGAACCGTTGCGGTGCGGCTTCAGGATGTGCAACTCGCCACGGAGAATGCGGAGGGACGTGCCGGTCGTGTCGTCCGGCGGCAGTTTCTGGGCGAAGTCGATCTGCTGGAAATCGCGGTCGACGGGCTTGATTGGCCGCTGAGGGCGCGCTGCAGCGCCATCGGTCGATATGCCGTCGGCTCGGACGTGACGGTCTCGCTCGATGCTGCGGACGTGATGATTTTCTCCGACGAGAGTGCATAGTAACTCAACGGTTCCGGGTGAGGGGCGGCACCGAGGTTCGGCCGCGTCTAAGGTGTGCGGCGCCAAACCGATCGGGCCAGGACGACCGGGACGGGTCTGGCGGAGACGGGAGCGCGGACAAAGGCATGGACGGGCAGGGAGGGTGCCGTTCCGTCAGCCGGAAGCATGCAGTATTTTTGCAATTGGTTGCGGGAGAACCGGGCTTTCTGTAAGACTCGCGCTAAATCAGTCTGCACCGGGGGCGCACCGCGCTGGATATCCCGGCCAAAAGGAGCAAAACGCCATGTCAATCGGCATTTGGCAAATCGTCATTATTGCAGTGATCATCGTTCTGTTGTTCGGACGCGGAAAGATTTCCGAACTGATGGGCGACGTCGCCAAGGGCATCAACAGCTTCAAAAAGGGTTTGTCCGAAGACGGCAAGGATGACGATGGCAAAACCATCGATCACCAACCGACCGAGACCGTGAAAGCGGAAGCGGCCGAAGAACAGAAAAAAGCCGGCTGAGCCCCGCGCGGGTCAAAGGACGGATCCGCTGCTCCGGCATGCGGAACCGGGTTGATTGATGTTCGATATCGGTTGGACGGAAATGCTCATGGTGGCCGTCGTGGCGATCCTCGTGGTCGGCCCGAAGGAACTGCCCGGCATGCTGCGCGGCTTCGGGCGCACGATGGGGAACCTGCGCCGCATGGCGAGCGAGTTCCAGGGCCAGTTCAACGACGCCTTGCGCGAAGCGGAACAGCAGGCCGGCCTCGACGAGGCCCGCAAGACCGTTTCCGGTCTCAATGATCTCAATCCGGTCAAGAACCTGAAGGATGCGGTCAACCCGCTGAAAGATGTCGAACGCGATATCAGCGATGCGATGAAGACGCCGCCTGCGGAGGCGACGGCGACCAAACCGGCAAGCGCTCCGCCATCGACGGAAGCGGCGCCAAAGAACGAAACCACAGCGACCGAACCGGCCGCTCCGGCTTCCGGACCCTCCGAGGCGGGCACTGATGCCGTTGAATCGCCCGAAGAGCCGGTCAAGGCAGCCAAGGCCGGCGGCGTATGAGCGACGAAGACGACATCGAGGCCTCGCGCGCACCGCTTATCGAACACCTGATCGAATTGCGCCAGAGGCTGCTTTGGTCGGTCATTGCCGTGGCTGTGGCGTTCGTCGTGTGTTTTTATTTTGCCGAGACGATCTTCAACGTGCTTGTCGCACCGTACGAGCGGGCGGCCGGCGAAGACGTGAAGTTCATTTTCACGGCACCGCAGGAATACTTCTTCACCCAGATGAAGCTGGCGTTCTTCGGCGCGCTGTTCATCGCGTTTCCAGTGATCGCCACACAACTCTACATGTTCGTCGCGCCGGGGCTTTACCGGCACGAACGCAATGCGTTTTACCCGTATCTGATCGCGACACCCATCCTTTTTGCGATCGGCGCGGCCCTTGTTTATTACGTGGTCATGCCGCTCGCCATGGCGTTCTTCCTGGCTACACAGCAACTTGACAACGACCAGGTCACGATTGAGCTGCTGCCACAGGTTTCGCGATATCTCGGCCTCATCATGACGCTGATTTTTGCTTTTGGCCTGGTGTTCCAGCTTCCTGTGGCACTCACCCTGATGGCGCGGGTCGGGCTTGTCACGGCTGCAACCCTCAAAACCAAACGCAAATATGCCATTGTCATCGCCTTTCTGACTGCGGCCGTCCTTACGCCACCGGATCCGATCAGCCAGATCGGTCTTGCCCTGCCAACCGTCATTCTTTACGAGATCTCCATTCTCGCGGTGCGTTTCGTGGAACGACGCCGGGCGGAAGCCGAAGAAGCCGCCGACCCGCAAAACGCCACCTCGTAACGCCTGCTAGCGATCAGGTTCTGACCTTCTGAAACCTTGATTTGTCAGGGTCATCAATCGTTTTCTCGGGGGATTCCATGTTTGATATGCGCTGGATCCGGGACAACCCGGACGAGTTCGACACCGGACTGAAAAAACGGGGCGAGGCGGCGCGATCGCAGGAACTGATCGCCCTGGACGACCAACGCCGGTCCCATGTTGCCGACCTCCAGTCCATCCAGGAGCGCCGCAATGCCGCCTCTAAGCAAATCGGCAAGGCAAAGGCGTCGGGAGACGAAACGGCGGCCCAGGCGCTGATCGATGAGGTCGCCAATCTCAAATCCGACCTCCAGGCCGGAGAAGAACGCGAGCGGGAACTGACAAGCGCGATTGAAACCGCGTTGGCGTCGATCCCGAACCATCCGCTTGACGACGTGCCGGTCGGTGCCGACGAGGACGACAATGTCCTGTTGCATACGTCAGGTGAAAAACCACGGCCGAACTTCGAGCCGCGTGAGCATTACGAGCTCGGCGAAGGCCTCGGCCAAATGGATTTCGAGACCGCGGCCAAGCTGTCCGGGTCGCGTTTCGTCGTGCTGCGCGGGCCGCTTGCCCGCCTGGAACGGGCGCTTGCCCAGTTCATGCTCGATACGCATACGACCGATCACGGTTATACCGAGGTCTCGCCGCCACTCCTGGTGCGTGACGAGGTCATGTACGGCACCGGGCAATTGCCGAAGTTCGAGGACGATCAGTTCCATACCGAGGACGGGCGCTGGCTGATCCCGACGGCCGAAGTGCCGCTCACCAACCTGGTGCGGGAAGCGATCCTGGATGAGGCGGACCTGCCGATCCGCGTGACGGCGGGCACCCATTGTTTTCGCCTGGAAGCTGGGGCCGCTGGTCGCGATACGCGCGGCATGCTGCGCCAGCACCAGTTCTACAAGGTCGAACTGGTCTCAATCACCCATCCCGACAGGTCGCTGGACGAACTGGAGCGCATGCGCGAGAGCGCCGAGACGATCCTGAAGAAACTCGATCTGCATTATCGGGTTGTGACCCTGTGTACCGGCGATATGGGCTTTGGGGCCCGCAAGACCTACGACATCGAGGTCTGGTTGCCCGGCCAGAACATGTATCGCGAGATTTCCTCGTGTTCGGTGTGCGGCGATTTCCAGGCGCGGCGCATGAATGCGCGCTTCCGTCCCGCAGACGGCAAGGGTCTCGGGTTCGTGCATACGCTCAACGGATCCGGGGTCGCGGTCGGCCGTGCGCTGATTGCCGTAATGGAAAACTATCAGAATGCGGATGGCTCGATCACCGTGCCGGACGTGCTTCGACCCTATATGGGCGGCCAGGAGAAACTGGTCGTCGCATCCAAGGACTGATCTCTAGAGGAACCCTGCATGCGCGTGCTCCTGACGAACGATGACGGCATCAACGCGCCGGGACTGGCGTCGATGGAAACGATTGCCCGGGCGATCTCCGACGACATCTGGGTTGTCGCTCCGGAAGTCGACCAGAGCGGGCTCGCGCATTCGATGACGCTCAACGATCCGCTGCGTCTGCGCAGGATCGAAGATCGGAAATTCGCAGTGCGGGGCACACCGACCGATTGCGTCATCATGGCGATCCGGGAGGTTATGCCGGAGGCACCGGACCTCGTTCTGTCGGGCGTGAACTCGGGCCAGAACATTGCCGACGACGTAACGTATTCCGGGACGGTTGCCGGTGCCATCGAGGGCACGCTGCTCGGCGTGCGGTCGATCGCGCTGAGCCAGGCCTATAGTTGGGACAACGGCCGGGTCGTTCCCTGGGAGACCGTGGAAACCCATGCGCCGGATCTTATCCGCAAGCTGATCGATTTCGATTTGCCGGAAGGCACGCTGTTGAACGTCAACGTGCCGAATTGCGCGCCGGCGGATGTGGCCGGTGTGCGGGTTACCTGTCAGGGTAAGCTGACCCACGGCATGTATCTGGACGAGCGAAAGGATGGCCGTGGATTTCCGTATTACTGGCTACGGTTCGAGCGGCAGGTTCCTGGCAATTCGCCAGACAGCGACATTATGGCGTTGAAAAACAACAAAATTTCGGTGACGCCCCTGCATCTCGATTTGACGGCGCATGAAGTCCGTGAGAGCCTCAAACTCCAACTCGGCGTGTGATTCGGGGCCGGTGTGTCCGGTGTCGAAGCCCATTTCCGGTTTGGACGAACTCTAGGATTGCGGCGGCATCAAGATGGCAGACGCCCTGTCAATCGCTGCGGACCCGGTCGCCGAAGACAAGGTCGCGCTCGGGGAGATGATCCTGCGGCTTCGCATGCGGGGTCTTGGGGGGCACGCTGTTCTGGCGGCGCTTGAGCGTACGCCGCGACGGCTTTTCCTGCGCGCCGAAGACCACAAGGTGGCATATCTCGACATGTGCCTGCCGATCGAGTGCGGGCAAACTATCCATCCGCCGTCGGTCGTTGCAATGATGATCGACGCGCTTTCGGTAACCCATGAACACCGGGTCCTGGAAATCGGCACGGGGTCTGCCTACCAGACCGCCATTCTGGCCCAACTGGCCAAATCCGTTTTCTCCGTTGAACGGTTCCGGTCACTCATCGCGCTTGCCGAGCAGCGGCTCAAGACCCTGAAGATCGACAATGTGCATATCCGCCATGCGGACGGCCTCCTTGGCTTCCCCGAAAAAGCACCCTTCGATCGCATTATTCTGACGGGTGCCGTCGCTTCTTTGACGGACGCCTTGCTCGATCAGGTGAAGTTCGGCGGCGTACTGGTTGCAGCGGTCGGTCCGAAGGAGGAAGCGCAGGAGCTTTTGCGGATTGAGCGAACGGGATCGCGTTTTATCGAAGAAAAAGTGGGCACCGTGCGGTTCGTGCATCTCGAAGATGGGGCCGCTGAATCGCTGTGACCCGCCTTTTGCGGTCAATTCGTCTTTGCCGCGCGCGCTTGTTCGGACAGCCAAAACGGCTCCTGATTGTCCCGAAAGGCCAGAGGTTCCCGCCGTTTAGTCTTTATCAACGTTACTGCTGTTTAATCACGGCGTCCAAGCTGTGAGTCCGTGAGTTTGCGTATGTGTGCCCTGAGTAAGCGGAAGCGTCGCGCGGCCCTCCTGTCGAGGGTTGCGTCCCTTGCCCTCCTGTCCGGACTGGCCGCCGGATGCAGCGCCGACGTCTCGCGTTTTTCCGAACCGATTTTCTCAAGCTCCTCTTCCAGCCAGGACCCCGTGATCGCGCGGTCCGAAGCGGCTGCTGTCGACACGATCGAGACCGGTTCGATCGGTCGGGCAGAAACGCAGCAGGTGGCCAGTGCGGCCCGGTCGCCGGCGCCGCGCCCGGCCTTGCCCGTCGGGGCATCACAGGTTGCTGCCGCACCGCAACCGATCACCGGCACGGCCGGTGCATCGGTCGTACCCGTCACACAATCTTCTCTCGATCCATTGCCGCCGATGCCTGCAAAGGTGGCGTCCGTCGAGCCGACCCAATCATCGCAATGGAGCACCCACACGGGCGCACAGGCGCGCGCGTCGGAACCGAAGCGCACTCTGCCGTCCGCCGTCGTCGAGGCGGCGCGGCTCCCCGCATCGCAACCTGAGACTACGGCAGTCGATTCAATCGAGACCGGCTCCATCCCGCCGACCGGTCGCGACCCGCAGGTTACAGCTGCGGCGCCGGTATCCAACGGGTGGAGCCGCGCGGGCGGATCGCTTGTCACCGTTACCCAGGGCGAAAGCGGGCACACGCTCGCACGGCGCTACGGCGTCCCGGTGGATGCTATCCTCGTCGCCAACAACATGAACGATCCGAACGCGTTCAAGGCCGGACAGAAGGTCATTATCCCGACCTATGTCTATTCCTCGGCCAACAAGGCACAATCGGCAGACAGCGGATTGCCGCAGGGACGCGATGCCTTCAAGCTCGTGGCGAATGCACCTTTGCCGAAGGGCAAGCCGCGCGGCTCAGCGCGACCGGCATCCACCGCCTTGAACAATCCGGGATCGCCGTCGACCGATCTGCGCGACGGATCGTATGTGGTGCGTCCGGGCGATTCCGTGATTTCGATATCCAGCAAGTTCTCGACGTCCCCCAAGGCGCTGCGCACTGCCAACGGCCTTCAGCCCGATGCCGTTCTCTGGATCGGGCAAAAGTTGCGGATTCCGTCGGCGAATGCCGAAACCCAGGTCGCAAGCCTGAACCCATCTGCCCCGCTGCTTGCACCGGTGGGGGCAACGGGGGTTCCAGCGCCGAAGCCACGCGCTGCGGTCAAGCGTGCGCCCACCGGTGGTTCAAAGCCCGTAAAGGCGACCAGTACGACGCGCACCGAACCGGCCAAACAGCCGAAAGCGGAAAAGGCCCCGAAGCCGAACCGCACGATTGTTGCGGCACGACCGGACCCGGCCAAGGCGTCGGATGCCACGCAACCGGCTTCGAATGCGACCAAGCCGGTTGCCGGCAAACCCGCCGGCCGGTTCGGCTGGCCGGCCAAGGGACCGGTGATTTCCCGCTTCGGCCGCAAGGCGAACGGTGAACGCAATGACGGGATCAATATTTCGGTGCCGCGCGGCACGCCGGTGCATGCCGCCGAGAACGGTGTGGTGATTTATGCCGGCAACGAATTGAAGGGTTACGGCAACCTCGTCCTGGTGCGGCACGGCGAGGGATGGGTCTCGGCCTATGCCCATAACCACGACCTGTCGGTGAAGCGCGGCGACGCCGTCAAAAAGGGTCAGGTTATTGCCACAGCCGGCGATACCGGCTCGGTCTCCGAACCGCAGGTGCATTTCGAGTTGCGCCGGAATTCGAAGCCCGTCGATCCGATGCCGCTGCTTGCCGCCAAGTGAGCGTGGCGGGCGATCAGACCTCTTCCAGACGGACGCCCAGCCGTCCGGCCAGATCCTGAACGAATTGCCAGGCGACCCGGCCTGACCGGGCGCCGCGGGTCGTCGCCCATTCCAGGGCGTCGGCGCGCAGATATTCGGCATCAACGTCAAGCCGGTAATGCGCGACATAGGCGTTGACCATGTCCAGATAGGCGTCCTGGCGGCAATTGTGAAAACCGATCCAGAGACCGAACCGGTCCGACAGAGATACCTTTTCTTCCACCGCTTCACTGGGATTGATGGCGGTCGAGCGTTCGTTTTCCATCATATCGCGGGGCAGGAGATGCCGCCGGTTCGACGTGGCGTAAAACAGGACGTTTGCGGGCCGGCCCTCAATGCCGCCTTCCAGAACCGCCTTGAGCGATTTGTAGGACGTGTCCCCGCCATCAAACGACAGGTCGTCGCAAAACACGATGAAGCGGAAAGGCGATGGCCGCACCAGGCTCATGAGGGCCGGTAGCGATTCGATGTCTTCGCGGTGGATCTCGATGAGTTTCAATGCCGGCTTGCCTTCAGCCGCGCGGTTGATCTCGGCATGAACGGCCTTGATCAGCGAAGACTTGCCCATGCCCCGGGCCCCCCAGAGGAGGGCATTGTTGGCCGGCAGTCCGTTTGCGAATCGTTCGGTGTTTTCGAAAATCATGTCGCGGTTGCGGTCGATTCCCTTGAGGAGCGACAGTGCCACGCGGTTGACATGGGGTACGGCCTGCAATCCGGCCGGCGCAGGATGCCAGATAAAGGCATCGGCGGCTTCCAGGTCGGGATTGGCCGGTGGCGCCGGAACGGCGCGTTCAATGAGCGCGATCAACCGGTCGAGCCGGTCGATGATGGCATCCTGTGACATTTTGAACCGATTCCGGAGGTCAAGACGGGATTTTGCGCGCACCGGGTGCGTGCGACAGCGGGTCGTTTAACACGCATCGGTCGAAACGCAAGCGACCGGCGCGTCGGACTTGAATCCGGGCGTTTCCCGGCTATAGTCCGCGCACTTTCGCGCATGGTGCCACAGGAAACGCGCGCGGGCTGTTCAAGAACCAGAAAGAGGTGGTGCGAGGCATGTTCATATCCCCGGCGTTTGCGCAAGGTGCCGGAGGCGGTGGCGGCGGCGATCTCCTGATCACGTTTATACCGTTCATCCTGATCTTCGTGATATTCTATTTCCTGTTGATCCGGCCGCAACAAAAGCGCCAGAAGGAACATCGCGAGATGCTCGGCGCGCTGCGCCGCGGTGACAACATCGTGACCGGCGGGGGGCTCGTCGGCAAGATATCTAAAGTGATCGACGAAGCCGAGATCGAGGTCGAGATCGCCAAGGACGTGCGTGTGCGCATCATGCGCGCCTTCGTCCAGGAAGTCCGGGCCAAGGGCGAGCCGGCCAAGGACAAGAGTTGATCGAATGGTCCCGGCCGCCTACATCGGCTGGATACACAAGGTAGATTGAGCGCCCATGCTTTATTTCTCGCCCGTGAAGTCGATAGTCGTGGTCTTTGTGGTCCTGTTCGGATTGCTGGCGACGATTCCGAACTTCTTTTCCAAGGAACAGACCGACAGCTGGGGCGATTGGATCCCGCGTCTGGTGCTTGGTCTCGATCTGCAGGGCGGCGTGTATCTGCTCTATCAGGTGGATCAGGACGAATATCGTTCGAGACGCTTAAAGGAATTGACCGCGGAAGTTCGTGAGGCCTTACTACGCGGAGGCGATCGGATCGGTTACACGGGGCTCGGTGTTCGAGGAGACAGAGTTCAGTTAACCATTCGCGACAACGCCCGCATCGAAGAGGCACGAGAGCGGCTGGAGCCGCTGGTCAATCCGTTGGTTTCCAGCCTGCTCAGCGTTACCGGCGGCAGTGCTGTCAACGAATTCGAGCTTTCGCAAAGCGGCGGCAGCACGTTCCAGTTCCAGTTCACCGAAGAAGGTTTCGACGAACGCATTCGCGGCATCGTCTCGCAATCGATCGAAGTGATCCGCCGAAGAATCGACGAACTCGGGACGACGGAACCCAGCATTCAACGGGAGGGAACGGACCGGATCCTGGTCGAAGCACCCGGTCTTGACGATCCACAGCTTCTCAAAGACCTGATCGGTACAACCGCCGAAATGACTTTTCATATGGTCGATACGTCTGTGTCGGCTGAACAAGCGGAGCAGACGCGACCACCGTCCGGCAGTGTCGTGCTGCCGTCGATCGATACGGCGGGGCCGCCGAGCTACCTTGTCGAAGACACTCCGATGCTAACGGGTGAGGACCTTGTTGACGCGCAGACGACGTTTGAACACCAGACCAATGAACCCGTCGTGTCCTTCCGCTTCAACACGTCCGGCGGGATCAAGTTTGCCAACATAACCGAACAGAATGTCGGACGGCCGTTTGCCATCGTCCTCGATGGCGAAGTGATCTCGGCGCCGGTGATCCGGGAGCCGATCCGAGGCGGTGCCGGCATCATTTCCGGATCTTTCACGGTCGAATCGGCAAACAATCTTGCGATCCTGTTGCGCGCTGGCGCTTTGCCGGCCAAGCTGATTATTAACGAAGAACGCACGGTCGGGCCAAGCCTTGGGCAGGATTCGCTTGATGCCGGCCAGGCGGCGACAATCATCGCCGGTGTGGCGGTTATCGCCTTCATGCTGGCGACGTACGGCATGTTCGGCGTGTTTTCCAACGTTGCCCTTATGGCCAACCTGTTCCTCATTATGGGGATCCTGTCGACAATCGGGGCAACGCTGACGTTGCCGGGCATTGCCGGTATCGTGCTGACCGTCGGCATGGCCGTCGACGCCAACGTGCTGATCTACGAACGCATTCGAGAGGAAGCCCGACAGGGACGATCGACGATCAACGCTATCGATGCCGGTTATCGCCGGGCGCTGTCGACCATTCTTGACGCCAACATCACGACCTTGATTGCCGCGGTCATCCTGTTTTCGATGGGATCGGGACCGATCCGCGGCTTTGCCGTCACGCTCGCGGTCGGCATTTTGACTACCGTGTTCACGTCCTTTGTGTTCAGCCGCTTCCTGATTGCCCAATGGGTGCATATGCGGCGACCCAAAGCGCTGCCGATTTAGGACCTGACCTTCATGCGTCTCTTTCGCTTCGTCCCGGACGATACCTCCATCAAGTTCATGGAGGACAGGAAGTACAGCTTCCCGGCCTCCGCCGTGCTGATCGTCGCGTCGATCTTCATGTTTTTCGTCTACGGGCTCAATCTCGGGATCGACTTTCGCGGCGGCACGCTGATCGAAATCGAAACCGAAGGGCCGGCGGATATCGGCGATATTCGCTCGCGCCTGAGCGGTCTGGGCTTGGGTGACGTTCAGGTTCAGGAATTCGGAGCGCCGAACGACGTGCTTATCCGGATCGAGCGCCAGGACGGCGGCGAAGAAGCGCAGCAAGGCGTCGTGACGGCCGTGCGCGGAGAATTCGGCGAGTCTGTTACCTATCGACGTGTCGAAGTGGTCGGACCCCGGGTGTCGGGCGAACTCACGCAGGCCGGCACCATCGCCGTCATAGCGGCCCTGATCGCCGTGCTCGCCTATATCTGGTTCCGGTTCGAGTGGCACTTCGCCGTCGGGGCCGTCATCGCGCTGGTACACGACATCGTGCTCACCATGGGCATGTTCGCCATCGTGCAACTGGAATTCAATCTGGCGAGTATCGCCGCGATCCTGACCATCGTCGGCTATTCGCTGAACGATACCGTGGTCGTCTATGACCGGATCCGCGAAAACCTTAGACGCTACAAGAAAAAACCGCTGCCTGAGGTGCTGGACCTGTCCATCAACCAGACCCTGTCACGCACAGCGCTCACCTCGATCACGACGCTGCTTGCGCTGATTGCGCTCTACATCTTCGGCGGCGCCGTGATCCAGTCGTTCACATTTGCCATGATCTGGGGCGTGATCATCGGGACCTATTCGTCGATCTTCATCGCCGCGCCGGTTCTGATCGTGCTCGGTCTGAAACCCGGCGGTCGTCTCGTCGATCAGACGGCCGACGAGACGAAGGAAGAATCGGGCCAGAAGGTCTCCTGACACGCAGTCCGTTGTCATGACAGAACCACGGGGAACGAACGTTCGACCGGCGCATTTCCCGGACCGGGCGCCGATCGATGCCTATGGTAATGGCGGTTTCAAGTTCGCGAACATGGCGCATCGCGGCGGCCTCCTGTGCCTGCCGTCGGGCATTCATGGCTGGACAGCGGGCACGCTGGAGGATTGCGACGACGCGGCGTTCCAGCCGGTGTTCGACGAAGCGGGGTCCATCGAAATTTTCCTGTTCGGAACCGGTCGGGATCTGGTGCCGATCGGCGACACCTTGCGCGCGCGGTTTCGTGCACATGCAATCATGGCCGATCCGATGGGAACCGGGGCGGCGGTCCGGACTTACAACGTCCTGTTGGCGGAAGGCCGAGCCGTCGGAGCGGCATTCCTGCCTGTGGAATAAGCGGTTGGCGCGTTCACCCTGTGACATCTGCCTATCGAAAAACCGGCCGGGTGGCCTATTTCCCGCTGGATGGAGTGTACCGCCGCCGATCATTGCCGCAACCTCGTTCGACAGCATGACAGGGACCGCTATCTGAGCGCCCTGTTTGCCGCCGAGGAACACCGCGATGCCCTGCTGGCGCTCTATGCCTTCGATGTGGAGATCAACCGCATCCCGGATATCGTCAGCGATCCGATGCCGGGAGAGATCCGGCTGCAATGGTGGTCGGACGCGCTGCAGAACATCGCGCACGGATCCGTCGAAGCCAACCCGGTCGCGGCATCGCTGGTGCAGGTGATCGAGACCTACCGGCTGCCGACAACGCCGCTGCTCGATCTGATCGAAGCGCACACGTTCGATCTCTACAACGATCCGATGCCGATGCTGACCGACCTTGAGGGTTATGCCGGCGAGACCGTGTCGGCGGTCATGCAATTGGCGGCGATCATTCTGGCCGGAGGCCGCGATCCCGGCACGGCGGATGTGTCGGGCCATGCCGGCGCGGCGCTCGGCATTGTCGATATGCTGCGCCGGATCCCCTGGCATACAGCGAAGCGGCAGGTGTTCCTGCCCGCCGATGTGCTGGGGCGGCACGGCATGTCATCGGAAGAAGTGCTTGAGCCGATCTGCAGCAGCCGGTTGCACGCGGTCGTTCAGGAAATGTGCGCCCATGCGCGCCATCACCTCGACCGGTTCGAACAGGCCTTTGTCGCCGCCGGGTGTCAGGGACTGGCGGCCGCCTATCTCCAGACCGGTATAGCACCGGCCTATCTCAAGGTATTCGAATGCGGCCGCAAGGATCCGCGCAAGGACCTGGTCGAGATCCCGCAATGGCGTCGGCAATGGACGCTGTGGCGGACTGCCAGGCGTCTGGCGTCGCTCAACCCCTAGAGCATTGTGTGGTTTGCAGGTACATGCCAAGACAGGCGTGAGCGATTACGCCGCGCTGGCGTGGTCGAACTTCATGACATTGAGTGCGGTGTGGGTCAGCTGCCGCATGTTCTCGCTCTGCATCAACTCCATGAGCGAGAGTTGAATACCCAATTTGCTGAATTCAATCTGCAATTCCGTCACCATGAGAGAATCGAGGCCAAACTCGTTCATTGGCCTTTGCGGCGAGATTTTTTCGGGTGACAGGGAAAGAACGTGCGACAGCGCCTCTATCAAAAGCCTTTGCAAACAGTCGAACCGTTCTGCAGCCGGCAGCCCTGCAAGCATGGCTTGCGCGGCTTTTTCGGTTTCCATCGGTTCTGCCTCGAAGGTCTCGAACTTGCGCGATGACGCGGTCCGGGATGAGGCGTTCGCCCAAAGGCCCCAATTGGCGTCGGCGACCGACATCTGAACCTTGTCGAGCGCAAAGGCTACGTGAAGCGAATCAAGGGCGATGTCGGGCGATAGCGGCGTAAAAATAGCCTGTTCGACCCATTGCAGGGAATCGCCCGTATTGGCCGCCATCCCGACATCGCCGATGACACCCCAGTTGACGCTGAGTGCCGGCAAACCAAGGTTGCGTCGGTAGTGGGCAAGGCTATCCATGACGGCGTTTGCCCCGACATAACCAAGTTGTCCTGGCGTGCCGATGAAGGACGAAATCGACGAATAGAGCACGAACCATTTCACCGGGTGATCCTGCGTTGCCCGGTGAAGGTTCCACGCGGCAATGGATTTGGCGCCGAAGACACGGCGCAGCATATCCGGTGTCTGGTTCTCGATGATCGCGTCCTCCAGGACGCCGGCGGCGTGGAACACGCCCGACAACGAGATCGACTGTGCATCAAGGCGCGAGAACAACGCTTCGACCTGGTCCCGTTTCCCGACATCGCAGGCAAACACGTGTACTTGAACGCCGATCTGTTCCAACTCGACTTTAATCTCGGCAGTGCCCGGCGCGTCAGGGCCACGACGGCTGACGAGGACGAGCGATCGCACACCGTTGCGGGCAAGCCATCGTGCGGTTGCCAGCCCCAAGCCCGTCAGGCCGCCGGTGATTAAACAGGCGCCATCGCCGCCGAAATCCGACGTCGTACTTTTGGGCTTCGCGATTGCCTCGATGGTCGCGTCGGGGTCGAGTGTCAGCACAAGTCGGTTGCGCTCCGGGTCATGATCCGGCTGCTCTGTTTCAAGGGTGTCGGCCTGAAGGGTGATCGGCTTGATCGGCTTGATCTGTGCGTCTTCCAGGCGGTTCAGAACGTCCTTCAAAAGCCTTTTGAAGAGCGTTGGCCGTTCCTGCCATAGCGTGCGCGGATTGAAGGTTGTGACCGAAAGAGAGCCGGCATGCTCGCGTGTCGGAGATGCACCAAACACCGATATCGCCAACCCGCCAAATTGGACCAGCCGGCCCAAGGGTGCGAGGAGACCGGCGCATAACTCGGCAAGCTCGCCCTTTCCGTTGCTGAGCACGATATCGACACCGCGGCCATCAGTCTCTGCAAGAAGGCTTTCGCGAAAATCGGACGTGGCGCTGTCAAAGACGCCGTCGCAACCTGCCAGGCGAAGGCGTGCGCGGCCGTCGACCGACGCGTGGAGCGCAAACACCCTGGCACCGGACGCCCGCGCGATTTGCACAGCAGCCAGATCGTTATCGGCGTCAAGTCCGGCAATAAGAACCGTTTCATCGGGCTCAGGGCGCGCAACGGTTTCCAGTGCGTAAAGCGCAGCCGTAAAGGGCAGTACTGCTGCGACGGCATATTCGGTCGAAACGTGCGCCGGTAGCCGGACCATTGACCGTTCGATTTGGGTGGCGGGCAAAACCAGATCGGAGGCAAGCCCATCTGGCACTATCCCGACGAGTCGGTCGCCCAGGTTGAAACTGGTGTCGGTCTCAGTGCCTGTCGCCACAATCCGGCCGGCTACCACTTGTCCGCCGGCGGCGTCCGCCTTGTTCTGTCGTGCTTGGGCGGATCGGGCGGGGGGAAGCACGAGCGCATCAATGGCAAGGGCAACTTCGCCGGGTTGCGGAGGCTGCGGTTCGTCATCCCGCCAGTGCCACGCCAAGGCGTCGCCATCTGACAGCAGCGCCAAGCGGGTTGCCGCATCGCCGAACCGGCGTTCGGTTTTCTTCGGCGATGCTGTCGGATCTACGGGCACTATTCTCGGCGTCGTCAGCCTGTCGCCGCGGATCGTGACTTCCAGGTCTCTCGCGCTGAGCGCTATCGCCTGTGCCGTTTGTGCCAGTTCCTGCGCGCTCTTTAAGTCTCCGAAGTCCACAGCACCAAAACGATGATTGTTGAGCTCATTGTCAGCGACACGGATTGCGCCGATCAGCGACGCCTGTTCGGGATTTAGCTGGCTGTGCGCACCGGCTGCAGGTTGCGCGCGTTCGGTAACAAGAATGCATCGGCCGAATCGAGACGCCGAGAGGGTCTGTAGCGTCGACAAGCCAAGGCACAGGGCATCGCAGCCGCCGTCCTCAGGCGCGGCGTCGAGCGCGCAGAAATCGAGTACAACAGCGCCGGGCGCGGCTTCGACGAGACCGGCCAGCCGATCGCGTTCATCCGGTCTCAGAATTGTCAGGTGACGGCCCTTGCTGGCCGCCTCTGCGACCGCACGGCCCTTTTCGTTGCGGTCGAGTAGGGCAATGACAGTGGAAGCATCACTTTTCGAATCCACCGCGTTCGCCGGAGAAAGCCAGGTCAGGTCGAAGTGATACCGAGCATTGTTGTCAATCTCGTTACCGGAACTGCGCGGGATCGGCCGTATGTCGAGGCCAAGAACCAAAAAGACCGCATCTCCAGCAGCGTCATAAACGGAGAAGTCGACGGTGAAGCCGTCTGCTGACTCGACGAGACCCGTGCAGTAGAGCACAAGCTTGCTTTGCAAGGGCCTGAAGAAATGCAAAGCGCGTATCCGTCTTGGCACGTAAAGCTGGTGCGGATCCGTCCGTCCCCTGAGATCGGCCATCAAAGCATGAAAGCAGCTGTCGAGGATGACCGGATGGATTGCGTGGGCGGAACTGCGCATGTCATCGGGAACATCAAACAATGCGAGAACCTGGCCCGCCTCAATTTTTACCTCCGACAGAACCGTGCGGAAGGCATCGCCATAGTCAAGACCGCGCATATGAAGGCCGTCATAGACTTCGTCCAAACAAAGCGATTCGCCGAAGGCTTTTGCCATCTCTTTCGGATTGATCGGATCCGGCGGCGTCACCGACATCGATGACAACCCTATGCGGGCGTGGTTCGTAACTGACGCGGAACCCGGTGCTCGAGAGCGGACGATCAGGTCCCGATCGTTGTTACCAAGCTCCAGGCGGAGCTCTCGGGCAGTCTCTTCCTGCAGGATCAATCCTCGGCTGAAATCGATGTCGTAGAGCGCAAACCGGTCGCGGCCCATTATCCGTGTTTGAATCAGGGCGGCGGCTTCAATGTACCCGGCACCGGGAAACACCATTTCGCCATCGACCACATGGTCACGCAGCCACGGGAACCGGTCCAGGTGCAGTTCACAATACCAAGCTTGCCGGACCTCATCCCGGCGGCCAAGTAAGTCCGGCAGATCGTCGAGCCCCAGATAGGCTTCGGTTTCCGGCCGATCATACCACAACAGCTCGCGCTGCCACGGATAACCCGGCAGGTCGACGCGGCACCCCCGGCCCAGGATCAACGACCAGTCGAGCGTCCCTCCATTGACGTAGATCTGGCCAAGGGCGCGGGCGATGGAGTCGTCGTCGGATCGTCTTCTGGACAACGTATTGGCCACCGTTATCGCCGTGGAGCCGGCTATGCCGATCTGTTGAATGGAGTGGCTCAGAACCGGATGAGGACCAACTTCGACAAAATCCGTCCAGCCATCTTCGATCATGGCTTCAATGGCCGCCCGAAACCGGACCGGATCCCGAACGTTACGGTACCAGTATGCGGCATCGAAACGCTCGTCCCGCACCGGCTTTCCGGTGACCGTTGAATAGATCGGTCGAGACGGAATGCCGGGTTCCACGGCACTGAGATTGGCCGTTAATTCTTCGCGTATCTCAGCCATTTGAGGGCTGTGATAGGCGATGTCGACGTCCAGCATGCGGACAAATCTGCCCACGGCTTCCAGGGAAGTCTGGATGTATCTCAGCGTCGCAGGCCGACCTGAAAAGGTGACGGAATTCGGCCCATTTATCGCGGCGATCGCGATGTTCTGCGCGTCCGGCCCCACCCAGGTGCCGGCTTCGTTTTCGGACAATCCGGCGGCTAACATCGCGCCCTTGCCGGAAAGCCGACCCTGGGCCTGGCTGCGATGGAATGCAACCGTCATCGCCTGCGGAATGTCGTAGATGCCGGCCGCATAGGCCGCGGCAATCTCACCTGTACTGTGACCGATGACGGCTTGTGGAACGATGCCCCAGGTTTTGAACAGTTCGGTGAGCCCAATCTGGACAACCGCGTTGGCGGGTTGCGCGACACGCGTGTCGGCGATCTGTGAGTCCGCTTCGTCCTTCAGCATTTCCTGCAGGATACTCCACCCTGCAACGTCACCGAAGGCCGCGTCGCAGGCGTCGGCCACCGCGCGGAACCGGCTGTCGGCCAGCAACAGTTGACGCGCCATTCCCCACCATTGCGGTCCCATACCCGAGAACACAAAGGCCGGCCCGGTCGTCGCGCGGCTTGAGACATTCGTCGACTTTGCCGTTACCAGGGCGTCGTTCGGATGGGCTTCCGCCAGGTCGTCCAGGGCCGTTTCGATGTCTTCCAGGCTCGTCCCCAAGACCATGGCGCGCCGGCTCCAGTGGCTGCGACGCGTTGCCGTCGACCAGCATAGATCTCCCAGAGCCCCTGCATCGCAGTGCTCGACTTTTTCCAGCCATTGCCGGGCGACAGCGGTCAACCCTGCCTCGCTCTGCGCAGAGAGCGTCAAGGCAAAAAAATCCTTGCCCGCTACGCGAAAGCGACCGGCATTGGCCCTTCGTTCCCCAGGGGATGCCCCAGGGGATGCAGGTGGCGATTGCAAGATGACATGGGCGTTCGTGCCGCCATAACCGAACGAGTTGACAGCGACGAACGTCCCGCGTTCGGGTCGGCCAATCTCGGTCGTTTCTACCGGTACACGGAGATTGAGTTTTTCAAAATCGATATTGGGGTTCAGTGTCTCAATCCACCCTTGTGGCGGCACCTTTCGGTGACGTGCGACAAGAGCGGCTTTCAGAATACCGGCAATGCCCGCGCCGGCCTCCAGATGGCCAGTGCTGGACTTTATCGACCCAACATAACAGGGGGCGGTTTCGGGCCGAAATCGCGCGTAGGCCGTTGCGATCGAACTGCATTCGGCTGGGTCGCCGATCGGCGTGCCCGTTCCATGCGCTTCGACATAGTCGATCCATCGCGGGTCGATTTCGGATGTCGCAAGCACGCGTTCCATGAGCGCCTGCTGTGCGGCGGCGCTGGGCACGGCGATCGCCGAAGTATGGCCATCCTGGTTGACTCCGGTTCCGCGGACAACAGCATAGATCCGGTCGTTATCGCCAAGCGCGTCTTCCAGACGCTTGAGCACCACGATACCGCAGCCTTCGCCGCGCCCGTATCCATCGGCGCCAACGTCGAAGCACTTTGATCGGCCGTCTGCGGCCAGGAAACCTCCTGCCGACAGCGTTATGAAGGTTTCGGGCCGCAGCATGAAGTTGACGCCACCGGTTAGCGCAAGATCCGATTCTCCGGTGCGGATTGACTGGACTGCAACATGAAACGCAACAAGGGAGGAGGAACAGGCCGTATCGATCGCCAGGCTTGGACCGGTCAGATTGAGCGCGTGGGAAATCCGAGCCGCAATCATTGTTGCGTTGCCCGCAATGGTGGTCTGGGCGGTAATCCTGGAACGGGCCAGCGTTTCGTTGGCTGTGACGAACTGGTCCATCATAAAGGCACCGACAAACACGCCTGTTGAACCGGCGGCCGCGCGCTCAACTCCGATGCCGGCGTCATTCAAGGCTTCCACGGCCGTTTCGAGCACCAGCCGCTGCTGCGGGTCCATCTGCTCGGCTTCCCTCGGGTTGATACCGAAAAACTCGCGGTCAAACGTCTTGTGGTCCCAATCGGTAAGGAAGGCGGCCCGCGTGACGCTGTATTTCCCGGGTTTTCCCTTTGTTTTCGAATACAGCATTTCGTGTTTCCAGCGGTCCGCTGGAACACTGGAGACCCCGTCGAAACGATGCAGGAGGTTTTCCCACAACGCTGTCGGTCCATGGACTCCGCCGGGCAGACGACAGCCCATACCGACGATCGCGACAGCATCCGCCGGGAACGGCGCTAGACTATGAGGTCCAGTACGACTGGCTTCGTTGTTCATGACTCAAACTGTATCCAAAGGATTTCATAGCCGTGGGACGCCAGATCGGGGAGGGTGTTAGAATGCCAGCGTCGAAGCCGACGCCTTTATCGGTAAATATGCGAATGTGCTCAATGCTAAAAAAATTGAATCTAGGATTTTTTTGTCCGGATTGTGGATATTTATCTCATCAAAAAAGAATCTTTTTAACTCTTGCGAAAGTCAAAGATGCAGGGAAATGCATCGCCGGCGAAGTTCGGGTAACGCCATGCCAGGCTGCTGTGAAGCCCTGTCATGAGCATACCGACCGTCACGATCTCAGTCGTCAGTCTGCCGGTGACATGTCCTGAAGATCCTCGGACTGCCCTCCACGGCCTGTTTGTGCTCGCAGGGCACCATTGCATTCAGGTTTCAGATTCACATCTTAGATTGAGTCTACTATCCAACAGCTCCGGATCGCCTTGTCATTGGCTTGGAGTTAGGATTTTCCAAAAATCGCCCCGGTACCCTGCGGTTCGATTATCCTTCGCAGAAAGAGCAACGCGACGATCGGAACCGCTGTGCGAACGTTAATCTAGTTTTCATAACACAACTTAAAAGAGATACTTGTCCATATTTGTCGGTCAAATCAGTCCAATTAATAACCATTGAGAAACATTTTTGAGGGTATCCTGCTTTTACGGGTTGAACTGAGGGAGGCCGTCATTATCTTGACGCTATCGGGCCACAACAGATAAACCCGTGGAAACAAACGATAAAAACTGGAAAGTTAGAAAAATGAACCACGAAACGAAAGCCCAGAAAAACGAAAAGAAAGTTGAAGAGATCAAGTCAGAACTGAGTCAGCAAGAGCTTGATCTCATTTCGGTCGGACCCTTCGTTTATTACGAAGGCGATGACGCAGATGACGGTAAGTGAGTGCCGCTAAATCTTCGTAAGTAAGGAAGGCCGGTCTGTGGTCAAGTAGATCGGCTGATTTGTTGGGGGGTGAGAAAGTCGGATGCAACGGGTTTGACTGCTCTGACGGTTCGGCGTGTTAGCCTTGATGAGTCACTTTCACTAGGGGTGGCGAAATGGCTACCCCCAACACTTCTCAGTCGCGGACAAAACAAAGAAATAGTCTGTTTTGTCGCCTGTACAGATGATCAAGCATGCGCGATCGCTGTTGTTCAGGTTTTCAACAAAACCAATCGCGGCCGGCTGGAATGGATACATACGGACGGCGCGGCGCGGCGACAAGGCCATGGTTCGGAGGTTTTGGGGACGGTTGAACGCTGGGCCGCCACAAAGCGACTTGACGAGATATATTGCGAGGTGCGCAAGACCGATACGCTTCCGACAATCGCGCATCTGCTCCAATCCCGGGGATGGTCGGACTTTCGGGAACATTCGGAACGTGCAATCCTGGCGCTCGACCTCGGTCGCACTAATGCGCTTGACTGGTGGGAAAGCGCTGACCCGCCAGAGGGCACTGAGATCAAATCTTGGGCCGACCTTTCGTCAGGAGAGAAGGCGTCTCTTGAAGCGCTTGAGGATCTGGCACCGCTGACATGGCGGGATTACCACCGGTACGCCGACATTCTGATCGAAGATGTCAGCGTGGCGCTTGTGCGGTCCGGTTTGATTTCCGGCCTGTTGTTATGCACCGACGACGGGGCAGGGCACGTGAACTATGCCCGCCTGTTTGTGTCACCTGCCGAACGGGGCAGCGCGGCCGCGCTCGCGCTCGTAAGAGGGGCCATCGAACGGCATGTTTCAATCAAGGCTCTTCACCATCGAAAAGGCGTCTTCTTCTTTTTCAGGGAGAATGAGTCAGCGACAAACCTCATTACGGGTCGTTTGCAGTCACTTGTCGAATCATCCGTAATCAACATGCGGTCGGAAAAGCGGCTTTCCAAGGGCTGAAGGCGCGTGGATTGGGGATGAGGTTCCCGTTTGCAAGACTGGTCCGGCGCCCGCGACGCACGCCGATCGTCCTTCAGATGGAGACGGCGGAATGCGGTGCCGCGGCGTTGGCAATCCTGTTGCGGTATTACGGGCGGTTTGACAGCCTGGCAGACCTTCGCTTCGCCTGCGGCGTGTCGCGTGACGGAGCGCGGGCTTCCGATATCATAACGGCAGGGCGCGAACGCGGTCTTTCCATGCGCGGCTATCGTGTTGTGAGCCTGACCGACGCCGATGTGACCTATCCCTGCATCGCGCTTTGGCGATCGCATCACTTTCTCGTCGTTGAGGGCATCCGCAACGGAGCCGTCGAAGTCAACGATCCGGCCCGCGGTCGCCGGACCATTCCGCTCCCGGATTGGCAACGGAACTTTTCGAACGTCATTGTTGAAGCTGAGCCAGGAGAGGATTTCGAACCCTCCGACACGCGCAAATCAACGCTTGGTGCTTTACTCGGACACCTTCAGGGACAGCGTAGAGAGGCGATTATCGTCTCGGTCGTCAGTTCTGTTCTGCTTGTTCCGCCACTCGCTCTGGCCGATCTGTCGCGGCGATTTGTCGATCAGGTTCTCATCGGCCATGATGCCGGCGCCGGCACCCTGCTTGCCGTTGCGTTTGCAATCACTGTCCTCATCCATCTGTGGCTGACCGCAACCAGGCTGTCCCGTGTGGCGGATCTTGAAGTCACCCAAAGTGACCGTCTGGCGCGCCGGTTTATCGACCATCTGGTTGCCTTGCCCTTGCGGTTTTTCGCCCATCGCTACGGCGGGGAGGTCAATGCGCGCGTAAAGACGACCCTACGGATCTCGAATTACACCAGCATCCAGCTCACCCAGGCTCTTCAGGACGGCGTCGCCATTGTGGGGATCACCATTTGCATGCTCGTTTATTCGACCGTTCTGACGGCGGTTGTGTTCACGTTTTCTGCACTAATCGGCATGGCCTATCAGCTGCTCGCCGCTCAAAGGCTGGAAGCCGTCCGGCTGTTAGCTCATGAGCGGGGACAGAGGACCGCAATGTCGCTGGGAGGGTTGCGCGCCCTTGATTCGATTCGCGCCGGCGGTCTCGAGAAGGCCTTCCTTGACCGCTGGACAGCGATCAACCGGTCCGTCGCCCGGACAACCTTTCGATTGTCGGTTGCGACCCGGTGCCTGGCGGTGGTGCCGGATACGATCCTCGGGCTTGCCATCGTCGTCGTTCTCGCGCTGGGCGCCCAGCAGGTTGCCGCCGGCACCCAGTCATCAGGTACGCTGATTGCCATCCAGGCATTGATCCTTTCGATCTACGCCCCGACGAACAGGTTGATGCGAACGATCGCACAGCTGCAGCCAATCCAGGGACACCTTGATCGTCTGGACGATGCGCTCGATACGCCGGCCGAGACCGTCACGCCGCTTCGAAACGTGCATCATGTGCCGGAAGGCCGGCTCGAGCTCAAGGCCGTAACGATCCGGTACGCTCCGATAGCGCCGCCGGTGGTCCAGGATCTCTCGCTACGTCTCGATCCGGGTGAATGGGTGGCGCTTGTCGGACCGAGCGGAGCCGGGAAATCGACGGTCGGCAAAGCGTGCGCGGGGTTGTTACCCGACGTCGACGGTCAGATCCTCATCGACGGTTTACCCATTGAGATCCTTGACAGGAGCCACCTTGCGAGGGGTCTGCACTGGCTGGACCAGGAGACGCATCTGTTCGCGGGAACCTTGCGGGACAATCTCAGTCTGTGGACCCCGACATCTGATGACCAAAAGATGTGGGCCGTATTGGAGGATGTTTGCCTCGCGGATGCGGTGCGACGCCGTCCGTTGGAATTGGACTGTGCCGTTGCCGAAAACGGCAGGAATTTCAGTGGGGGTGAGCGCCAGAGGATACAAATCGCACGCGCCCTTTGTGCGCATCCACGATTGCTGATCATGGACGAGGCGACGAGTGCGCTCGACGTGGATCGCGAAGCTGCGATTTTGGCTGCCATCAAGGCCACCGGGGCCAGTGTGGTGCTCATCACCCATCGGGATCGGTTAATCGGCCACTGTGACAAGGTGGTTCGGCTCGGTCCGCGCCTTTGGGTGCCGGCGTCAGAGCCTGAGGAAAGGGCGTGAGGTGACAGATCGACCGCCCTTGTTGTCGCCCTTGCAGAGCTTACAGATCATTCTGCAAATCGGCTTTGCCGGAAGCCTCAAGGCCTATCTGGGCATAGGCATTGCCGCACTCGTTGCCGGTGGCTTTGCTGCTCTTGTGCCACTGTTTCTCAAACAATTGGTCGACGCCGCCGTCATCCAAGGCCAAGGCGGTGATGGCGACCTGCTTCTTCCAGCGGCGATCATGGCTGCAGCGGTGCTGGGCCTTGCCGTCATCCGGATCGTCCGCGATGTGGCGTTGAGCCATGTGGAACGGTCTGTCGATCTGCGATTGATGCCCGCGCTCTGGCAACGCCAATTGGCCGCTCCGGATGCTTTCGGCCGCAACAGCGCCAGCGGAGACGTCCATGTTCGTATGCTAGGCGCCGAGCAGGTTCGTGCCTCCCTGATCGGTCTGGGTTCCGGGATTGGCTTCGGCCTCCTGACCGCGATTCCGCTGACGCTGACTATTGCGACATTGTCACCAGTGCTGGCCTGGATCAGCCTGGCTCTGGCTCTTGCACCTCTTGTTTTTGTGAGCCTGATCCGACGTGCCTATCTGGCTCGGACCACTGAGATGCTGGAGCATGAAGCTTCGGTCAGTGCATTCGGCCTTGGGTCGTTGAACTCGGTCGCGTTCCTGCGGGTCGCGGCTAAAACTTCGTTGGTGGCGGGGCTCTGGCTCGACCGATTGGGCGAACAACTGTGTGCCTACCGGGACCTCTACCGTTTCGAGAACACAAGCACCGTGGCGCTTACGGTTTTTCCCGGTTTTGCGGTGCTGTGCGCGGCCATGCTCGCACTCTCGATCCCCAATTCGATTTCCGTCGGTGACTTTGCGTCGTTCACCTATACGGTCACTTTGCTTTTTGCGACGATTTCCGGCGTAACCTCAGCCTGTTACGCCAGTCTAAGCCTCATTCCCGCGCTCAATCGGATTGCGCCGCTTTTGACAATTGAGTTGGCTCCTCCCCAGCCGGCGAATGGGCTAAGCGGTACTATCCAGTTCGACCGTGTCGGCTTTGCCTATCCCGATACGGGGGAACCTGTTTTCGAAAATCTTTCTCTGCGAGTTGAACCGGGAGAGTTTGTCGGCATCGTCGGGCCCTCGGATGTCGGCAAATCCACGATCCTGCGACTCATGCTTGGCCTGGAACAACCGGACAGCGGAGCGGTCCGAATTGACGGTCACTCCCTGGCGGACCTGCGAAAGGGTAACGCAAATCGTCAGTTCGGGGTCGTCTTACAGGGAGAGGCGTTTTTTCCAAGCACGATTGCAGAAGCGGTGTCCCACAATGGCCTTTATACGGAACCTGAGGTTTGGCACGCATTGGACCGGGTGGAACTCGGCGAAGAGATCCGTGCGCTGCCTATGGGGCTTGCAACACCCGTTGGCAGCGATGTCGACACGTTGTCGGGCGGCCAAAAGCAACGCCTGGGCCTGGCCCGGGCGGTTGTGGGTTCACCGGTGATTTTGTTCCTCGATGAAGCCACGTCCGCGCTCGATCGGACGATGACAGAGCGGATCGGGGAGATGCTGGCCGGGCTCGACATGACCCGGATCGTCGTCAGCCAGTCGCGTCGCGAACTGGCGGGCGCGACGCGCCTCCTGGAGTTCGATGGCCGGAGCTTGAACGAAATCGCTTAATCCAACCGACGGTCGTAGCCCTTGAGCGATTCACGGTGAAACGACCTTTTCGCTGATCGCTCTTCGGCTTCATGCGGGAAGCGCGGTTTTGCGCTGCCGGTCGAGCAAACCGGACTGCAGCCAAGTGTCCAGATCGCGAAGGGCGCGGCTTGTCATGGCCCGTTTCTTGGCAAGGGTTTTTTCCGATCCCCGCAGCCGCCGACCGTCCTCCGACTTTTTCGGGAATTCGACAGGCGGAAACAGGCCGAAATTGATGTTCATCGGCTGGTAGGAGCGGGGTTTGCCGACCTCGGTCTGGCCGATATGGCCTCCCGTAATATGGCGTAGAAGGGCTCCGAAGGCGGTCGTTTCGGGAGGCAGGTCGATCTCCTCGCCAAGCCGTTCGGCGGCCGCGAACCGGGCCGCGAGAAGGCCGATCGCGGCGGATTCCACATAGCCCTCGCATCCGGTGATCTGTCCGGCAAAGCGCAGGCGCGGTTCGGCCTTTAACCGCAACGTGGCATCCAGCAGGCGCGGTGAATCGAGGTAGGTGTTGCGGTGAATGCCGCCAAGCCGGGCGAATTCAGCCTGTTCCAGGCCGGGTATCATGCGCAGCACCCGAACCTGGTCGCCGTACTTCATCTTGGTTTGAAAACCGACGAGGTTGTAGAGCGTGCCGAGCGCGTTGTCCTGGCGCAATTGCACGACTGCATAGGGTTTCTCGTCTGGTTTGTGCCGATTGGTCAGGCCGACCGGCTTCATCGGTCCGTGGCGCAGCGTTTCGCGGCCGCGTGCGGCCATCACTTCGATCGGCAGGCAGCCGTCGAAATAGGGCGTCGACTTTTCCCATTCGCGGAATTCCGCGGTCTCCGCTGCCAGCAGCGCATCGATAAAGGCCTCGTAGCCGTCCTTGTCGAGCGGGCAATTGACATAGTCCGCGCCACTGCCGCCGGGGCCTGCCTTGTCATAGCGTGACTGGAACCAGGCGACGTCCAGATCGACCGTGTCGAAATGCACGATCGGGGCGATGGCATCGAAAAAGGCCAGGGAATCGGCATCGGTCAGGTCCGCAATGGCGCGGGACAGACCCGGCGAGGTGAGCGGGCCGGTGGCGACGATCACCGACGACCATTCAGGGTCCGGCAGTCCATCGACATCTTCTGAGACCAGCGTGATCAGATCGTGTTCGGTCAGGTGTTTTGTCACACCGTCGGCAAACGCATCCCGGTCGACGGCGAGCGCGCCGCCGGCCGGCAGTTTGGTGCGGTCGCCTTCTGAAAGGATCAGGGATCCGGCGCGTCGCATTTCTTCATGCAGCAAGCCGACCGCATTGCTTGTCGCGTCGTCGGACCGAAAGGAATTGGAGCATACCAGTTCCGCGCACTTGTCGGTGTGGTGTGCATCTGTCATGCGCACGGGGCGCATCTCATGCAGGATGACAGGAATGCCGCGCCGGGCCAGTTGCCAGGCGGCTTCAGAGCCGGCGAGGCCGGCACCAATGACATGTACAGGATCCATAGGGTTTCTATGGGCCTGGCGACATCAGGGTCAAGCGCTTTTGTGACGCGCATTACACCGAACCGGTGCGGCTATCCCGTTTGAGTGAGACAGCCTTAAAGCGAGCGCATCGCACCCCATATCCGATCCATGACGAAACGTCGCAGTCTTATCGAACTGCGAAAGAAAACAGGAGTTTAGACAGATGATTACTTCTCGTGAAAGCACCGCCGCAACCGTGACGGCCATCCTGCCCCTCCTGGGAACGATCGTGGCCTTTGCAACTCTCTGGTTGTCGTCGGCGGTCGTTTGAAGCGCCGGTCGGTACAATAAGAAACGCCCGCCAATGGCGGGCGTTCTTGTCTGGCAGTCTGATCTACCGGTCGGGGGAGGGCAACCGGGAAATCCAAGACCTAGCGGATGACGTTGCGTGCAACCGAGTCGATGTCAGCGCGGCAGATGCCGAGATCGTCGAGTTCACGGTTGGAGAGCTTCATCAGCTCGTTGTAGGTGTTGCGGTAGCGCCGCCAGGAGGAGACTTGCCGTGCGATGTTGTTGAACATGGCCTTATTCCCGTAATCGAGTGTTGTTTTGAATGTTTTCGATCGGCGTGGAACAACGCGCCTTTCTTGATTGTCCAAATAGGGATGGCCGGCGTTTTTCGCAAGTGCATTTTTTGCATAGCAGGAATGCTCTAACGCCATAGGATTGTTAACGAAATCGCAATCTCCGAGTCGTAGATTCGTATGATCGCGGCATGAGTATTTGTACAGATTCGCGGCTGATCACATCGGTCTATTCGGCGGCATTCATCCGGTGTTGAGGCCGGCGCCGCAAGAGTTCATCAAGAAATCGTCCAGTATAAGATCTTTTCTCCCCGACGATTACTTCGGGCGGGCCGCTTGCAACAATTTCTCCGCCGCCGTCGCCACCCTCCGGACCGAGGTCGATAATCCAATCCGCCGTCTTGATGACTTCCAGATTATGCTCGATGACTATGACCGTGTTGCCCTGATCGACGAGTTCATGCAGCACGTCGAGCAGCTTGGCGACATCATGGAAATGCAGACCTGTCGTCGGTTCGTCCAGAATGTAGAGCGTGCGGCCGGTCGCGCGCTTCGACAATTCCTTGGCGAGCTTGACGCGCTGGGCTTCGCCACCCGACAGGGTCGTGGCCTGCTGGCCGACCTTGATATAGCCGAGACCGACCCGCTGCAGCGTCAGGAGCTTGTCGCGGACGGACGGGACGGCCGAAAAGAATTCAACGCCCTCGTCGACGGTCATGTCGAGCACGTCGGAGATCGACTTTTCCTTGAAGGTGACCTCCAGCGTTTCCCGATTGTACCGGGCGCCCTTGCAGACGTCGCAGGTTACGTAGACATCCGGTAGGAAGTGCATCTCGATCTTGATCACGCCGTCGCCCTGGCAGGCTTCGCAGCGACCGCCCTTGACGTTGAACGAGAAGCGTCCGGGCTGGTAGCCGCGGGCCTTGGATTCCGGCAGACCGGCGAACCACTCGCGGATCGGTGTGAAAGCGCCGGTATAGGTTGCCGGATTGGAGCGCGGTGTGCGGCCGATCGGCGACTGGTCGGTGTCAATCACCTTGTCGAGAGCTTCCAGGCCCTCGATGCGATCATGCGGTGCCGGCTGTTCGCGCGAGCCGTTCAGCCGGCGGGCGGTTGCCTTGTACAACGTGTCGATCAACAATGTTGACTTGCCGCCACCGGACACGCCCGTCACGGCCGTAAACGTTCCCAGCGGGATTTTGGCGTCGATGTTTTTCAGGTTGTGGCCGCTCGCGCCGACGATTTTCAGCCAACGGTTCTTCTGCGGCGTTCGGCGTTCTTCGGGAATCCGGACGGAGAGGGCGCCTGACAGGTATTTGCCGGTCAGGGAGGCGGGATGGCGCAGGATGTCGTCCGGCGACCCTTGCGCGATGATTTCGCCGCCATGGATCCCGGCATGCGGACCCACATCGATGACGTGATCGGCTGCCAGGATGGCGTCCTCGTCGTGTTCCACGACGATGACGGTATTGCCAAGATCCCGGAGGTGACGCAGCGTGCCGAGCAAGCGATCATTGTCGCGCTGGTGCAGGCCGATGGACGGCTCGTCGAGCACGTAGAGCACGCCCGTCAGTCCGGACCCGATCTGCGAGGCCAGGCGGATGCGCTGGCTTTCGCCGCCGGACAGGGTGCCCGATGCCCGCGACAGGGTCAGATATTCCAGGCCGACATCGTTCAAAAAGCGGAGGCGGTCGCGGATTTCCTTCAGGATGCGTCCGGCGATCTCGTTCTGTTTGTCGGTCAGCCGGTCGGGAAGGTCGGTAAACCAGGTGTCTGCCTCGCGGATCGACATGAAGGCGACCTCGCCGATATGCAGACCGGCGATCTTTACCGCGAGCGCTTCCGGCTTCAGCCGATAGCCGGAACACGTTTCGCACGGATGGTCCGACTGGAAGCGTTCCAGTTCCTCGCGAACCCAGCTTGAATCGGTTTCGCGCCAGCGCCGCTCGATGTTCGTGATCACGCCCTCGAAGGACTTCTTGGTCTGGTAGCGCCGCAATCCGTCGTCGTAGACGAAGGTGACCGCTTTATCTCCCGTGCCGTACAGGATCGCGTCCCGCACCTTCTTGGGCAGGTCGGACCAGGGCGTGTTCATCGAGGCCTTGAAATGCCGGCAGAGCGCTTCAAGGGTCTGGGCGTAATAGGGCGACGTGTTGCCGGTCTTTGCCCACGGTGCGATCGCGCCGTTGCGCAAGGTCAGGCCCGGATCCGGGACGACGAGATCGGCCTCGAAGTGCAATGTCGTGCCCAATCCGTCGCAGGTCGGACAGGCGCCGAAGGGATTGTTGAAGGAAAACAGGCGCGGTTCGATTTCGGCGATCGTGAAGCCCGAGACCGGGCAGGCGAATTTCTCCGAAAAGATGATCCGGCGCGGTTCGTCCTCGCCTTCGGCAGTGTCGGCAAATTCGGCGATTGCCAGCCCCTCTGCCAGGCCGAGCGCCGTTTCAAGGGAATCCGCCAGTCGTGTGCCGATATCGGCACGCACCACAAGCCGATCGACCACCACGTCAATGTCATGCTTGAACTTCTTGTCGAGGGCCGGGGCGTCCGCAATCTCGTGGAAGGCGCCGTCGATCTTGACCCTGAGGAAGCCCTTCTTCATCAGTTCGGCGAGTTCCTTGCGGTATTCGCCCTTGCGGCCGCGCACGATGGGCGCAAGCAGGTAGAGCCGTGTGCCTTCCGGCAGGTCGAGAACGCGGTCGACCATCTGGCTGACGGTCTGGCTTTCGATCGGAAGGCCCGTCGCCGGTGAATAAGGTATGCCGACCCGCGCGAACAGAAGCCGCATGTAATCGTAGATCTCAGTGACCGTTCCCACGGTTGAGCGCGGATTGCGGGACGTCGTCTTTTGTTCGATGGAAATGGCGGGCGACAGGCCGTCGATCTGGTCGACGTCCGGCTTTTGCATCATTTCAAGAAATTGGCGGGCGTAGGCCGACAGCGATTCCACATACCGGCGCTGGCCTTCGGCATAGATCGTGTCGAACGCCAACGACGACTTTCCGGATCCGGACAGGCCGGTCATCACTACGAGGCTGTCGCGGGGGATATCGACGTCGATGTTCTTGAGGTTGTGCTCGCGGGCGCCCCGGATAGAAATCGCCTTGGTCGAAGAAGAATTGCCTACGCTCATGGCGTCGTCCTGCCTGAAAGTCATTTCCGGAACCGTTGCGGGCACCGTACAAGCCGCTTAAGGCGGGGCAAGGCACACCGACCCCGCTCCCCATAATCCCCAATTCGGCCAAAAACCAGCCTGTCGGCGTGCATGGCGGGAACTCTGCTGACACATAGAGCCGCAACGCCGCATTTCAGCATACGCAAACACAGGCGTTCCGGTTCTCGCCCGCTTGAATGAAAATGCCGGGACTCGGGTGTCCGCCTCGGGGATGCGGGCCAGACACTTGACCGAAACCGTGTCATCAAATAGAACAAATGCGGAACATAGAGTCAGGGACGATCCCCGACCCCGAGCCGCAGCAGCGTCGCGCAGGCAGCGTGAGAGTTCGCCCAAAATCCCTGTGGGAAACCGGTGGGTTACGCGTGCCGGGCCGGATCAACCGCCGACACCTTGGTGTAGGGTGCCGCAAACCGAAAACACAAAGAGGCCGACATGGCAGGCAGCGTCAACAAAGTCATTCTGGTAGGCAATCTCGGCCGCGACCCGGAAACCCGACGACTCAATTCCGGCGACCCGGTCGTCAATCTGAGGATCGCAACGACCGAGACCTGGCGGGACCGCCAGTCCGGCGAGCGGCGCGAACGCACGGAATGGCACAGTGTGGTGATTTTCAATGAGAACCTGTGCCGGGTCGCTGAACAATATCTGCGCAAGGGCTCGAAGATCTATGTCGAGGGATCGCTGCAGACCCGCGATTGGGAAGATCAGAGCGGCCAGAAGCGTTACACGACCGAAGTCGTGCTGCAAAAATTCAGAGGCGAATTGCAGATGCTCGACAGCCGGGCCGACCGGGCCGGCGGCGACCAGGTCAGCGATTACGGCGGCGGTTCCGAGCGGTCGTTCTCCGGCAATCAGGGCGGCGGGCAGATGGCGCCGCCGTCCCGCGGCGACGAGCTCGACGACGACATTCCGTTCTAGACCTGTGTCCTGACGGCCCTATTTGCGCGGGTTCGAGGACATTCGGATCGAGATCGGGAGAATGCGATGAACAAGACGCCTGTTCGGGGCCTTTTGACATCGGTTGTCTTTGCACGCCTCATGCTCGTCTGTCTCGTTCCGTTTATCGCATTCCTGTACACCGTCGCCGATGCCGGGGAAGCCGATATTGTCGGTGTCGAGGCCGTGCAGACCGCTCCCGGCACCTGGCGTTTCGATGTGACGGTCAGGCATGCCGATACCGGTTGGGATCATTATGCAGATCGCTTCGATATCGTTGCGCCCGATGGAACCGTGCTGGGCGAGCGCGTCCTCGCCCACCCGCATGTCGATGAGCAGCCGTTCACGCGATCGATCAGCGGGGTCGCCATTCCGGATGGTACCCCATCCGTAACCGTGCGTGCCAACGACAACGTGCATGGTCTCGGCGGCACGGAAATGACCATCGACCTGAAGTAAGGCGTGGCCTGACTGGTCGCATGGCCGGTTCGTTTGCGCGAAGTCAAAGCCTCGTCGGAAGGACTTGGTAGGTCTCCTGGGCCGTGCATCGGCACGCCCCAATCGTAGGAGCTTCCATGAATCGTCTTTCGCTGATCCCGCGCCTCGCTTTTGCCGGCGGCCTCGTCCTGCTGACAACCGTCGTTCCCGCCGCCGCCTTCGGCGACAAGGAGGAAGGGCGCACGATCGCAACCCGCTGGTGTTCGGCCTGCCATGTCGTGACCGCCGGTCAGCAGCAGGCGTCCGTCGATGCGCCGCCATTTGTCGAGATCAAGAAGCGGCACGACGGAAAAATGGACTTCCTGGAGGCCTTTCTTACACAAAGCCATCCGAACATGCCGGACATGAATCTGACCTATCTGGAGATCCGGAATCTCGTCGCGTATTTCGAATCGCTCTGACAGATATGGCCACGTCGCAGGACGCGATCCGGTTGTATTTTCGATCCGGATCGCCAATTGCGTGCTTCGGCGCGGGCTTTGCCGTGCAAGTTTTTGAACGAGTCGTGTACAAAGCCGGTGAAGAATTACATAAGTATATGAATCCAAAGGAAGAATTTTATTGCGAAGGTTGGCTCAGGGATTTGTCAGCGGGCTGATGAATCGGCTATAAGACGGCAACTCAACAGCCAATCGAGACACCCTTGTCAAACGATGATCATTCCGGCAGTGACGGCGCCGGAGGCGGGCTTGAACCGACCGATATCCAGCCGATCTCCATAACCGACGAAATGAAGCGCTCCTATCTCGATTACGCGATGAGCGTGATCGTCAGCCGGGCGCTTCCGGACGTTCGCGACGGCCTGAAACCGGTGCATCGTCGCATTCTCTATTCGATGCATGAAAACGGGTACGACTGGAACAAACCGTACCGGAAGTCGGCCCGCGTCGTCGGCGATGTGATCGGTAAATACCACCCGCATGGCGATCAGGCGATTTACGACGCCCTGGTGCGCATGGCGCAGGACTTTTCCATGCGTCTGCCGCTGCTCGACGGCCAGGGCAATTTTGGCTCGCTCGACGGGGATCCGCCGGCGGCCATGCGGTACACAGAAGTCCGCCTGGCCAAACCGGCCCACGCCTTGCTGGAAGACATCGACAAGGACACGATCGACTTTCAGGACAATTACGACAATTCCGAGCGCGAGCCGGTCGTCCTGCCGGCACGGTTTCCCAACCTCCTGGCCAATGGCGCCGGCGGTATCGCGGTCGGCATGGCGACGAACATCCCGCCGCATAATCTCGGTGAAGTCATCGATGCCGCGATTGCATTGATCGATGAACCGGCGCTCGACCTGGAAGACCTCCTGGCAATCGTGCCGGGACCGGACTTTCCGACCGGTGGCATTATCCTCGGTCGGTCCGGGATCCGTTCGGCCTTTGCCACGGGCAGGGGATCGATCGTCATGCGCGGCCGCGTGACGACGGAAACGGTGCGCAAGGAGCGCGAGGCGCTCGTCATCACCGAAATCCCCTATCAGGTGAACAAGGCGTCGATGATCGAAAAGATCGCCGAACTGGTTCGGGAAAAACGCATCGAGGGCATTTCCGATATTC